>JAIBCE010000290.1 GCA_019694315.1 Sandaracinaceae bacterium | reverse complement strand
GGTGCGTCCGTGAGGCACGGGGAAGTCGCGCTCTGCGGATCGAAGGGCAGAGCGGACGCGACGATGCCGAGGCTCACGCGAGCCTCCGTCGCGGCGCGTACCTCCATGTCCTTGCTCGATTGGGAGCTGAAAGGGACTGGCTCGCGCCTTTGACGGTGCGTCCGTGAGGCACGGGGAAGTCGCGCTCTGCGGATCGAAGGGCAGAGCGGACGCGACGATGCCGAGGCTCACGCGAGCCTCCGTCGCGGCGCGTACCTCCATGTCCTTGCTCGATTGGGAGCAGAAACGGAGTGGCTCGCGCCTTCGACGGTGCGTCCATGAGGCACGGCGAGGTCGCGCTCCGCGATCCCGCGATCCGAGATCCGGATCAGACGCGAGCATGCAAAGGCTCACGCGCGGTGGCGTGCGGCGTGAGCGCTGGCGACTCGCGCGCGTCGGCGCTCCTGGATGACGGGCGCGGCCTACGGGTTCAGGCGCGTGAGCTTCCAGGCGCTGCCTTCGCGCTCGAAGCGCACGCGGTCGTGGAGGCGGAAGGCGCCCTCGTTCCAGTGCTCGGCGCGCTCGGGCACGAGCACGTAGCCGCCCCAGTGCGGGGGGCGCGGGACGTCGCCGCCCTCGAAGCGCTTCTCCTGCTCGTGGAGGCGCGCCTCGAGCTCCGCGCGGGACGCGAGCGGTCGGCTCTGCGAGGAGGCCCACGCGCCCAGCTGGCTGATGCGCGGACGCTCCGCGAAGTACACGTCGCTCTCCGCGTCCGAGAGCGGCGTCACGCGCCCCTCGTAGCGGAGCTGCACGCCCGTCGTCACGAAGTGGAACGCGAGCGCAGCGCGCGGATCGTTCGCGAGCTGGCGGCCCTTGTCGCTCTCGCGGTTCGTGAAGAAGCGCAGGCCCTCGGGGCTCGCGTGCTTCACGAGCACGAACCGCACGCTCGGCGCGCCGTGCGAATCGACGGTGGCGAGCGCAGCGCTCGCGGCGTCCCAGGGCTCACCCATCGCACGCGCGCGATCGCGCTCGGCGAGGAAGAGGCTCACGGGCTCGTGCTGGGTGGGGTCGATGAGGGTCACGCCCGAACGTTAGCGCCGCCCGTCACGGCCGGCCTCGACCACTCGTCGCGCGGCGTACGGGCCAAGCGCCCCCGAGGCGCTCACGCCGGCCCGCCGAAACTCGCGAGAAACGCGGGGGGCCGTGGTAGCGTGACCCTCTCTTTCGCGACGATCGGCCTTCGCCTACCCTCCGTGCCCCACGACTCGGGGACGAGTCGGCCCCTGCTGCCATGGACCCCACCGCAGACGAGCTGATCGCGCGCCTCCGGCGCAACCCGGACGACGCCGCCGCGTATGGCGCGCTGCGCGCCCACTACCAGCGCATCGGCGACTACGCCTCGCTCGTGAACCTGCTCGAGGGCTTCGCAGGCCGCGCACGCGACGGGCTCGCAGCGGCGCAGGCCTACTTCGACGGCGCAGAGCTGGCGTGGGGCGCGCTCGGCGACGCGCAGCGCGGCGCGGCGATGTACGAGCGGTCGATCGAGCGAAACCCGGCGCACGACGACGCCTTCGCGCGTCTTCTCGCGATCTACGAGCAGGCCGGCGACGCGCAGCGACTCGCCGCGCTCTACGAGCGTCGGGCCGACGGCCTCGCCGCGGCCAACGGTGATCCCCGCGCGGTCGCGCAGCTCCAGCAGCGCCTCGGCGAGCTCTGGGAGCACACGTTCCACCGCGCCGATCGCGCGATCGTCCACTATCGCAAGGCGTTCGAGCTCGACAGCACGCTGGTTCCGGCGATCTACGCTGCGAGAGAGATCTACCGACAGGCCGGCAACACCAAGGCCGTCGCGGCGCTCCTCGAGCTCGAGGCGAAGGCCGAGCCCGAGGACGATCGCAAGGTCGCGCTCCTGCGCGAGCTCGCGCACCTCCGCGCCGAGGCGCTCCAGGATCCCGAGGGCGCGGTGGTCGCGCTCAAGCGCGCGCTCACGCACGCGCCAGGCAACGACGAGATCCTCGAGGACCTCGCCACGCTCTACCTCCAGCGCGCCGAGCGACAGACCGATCCACAGATCGCCGAGACCGATCGGCGCCGTGCGACCGACGTGCTCTTCCAGCTCGCGCAAAAACTGCCCCCCACCGAGGCCGTACCGCTCCTCGAGCGCGCGCTCGACACCACCCCGGATCACGACGGGGCGCTGAGCCTGCTCGAGCGCATCGCCGAGCGCGTGGGCCACTTCGAGATCCTCCCTGCGCGCTGGGTGGCGTTCCTCGCGCGGGCGCCCGAGAGCCCCACGGCCAAGGAGCGACGCAAGCGTCTCGCGCGCGCCTACCTCGACGCCGGCCAGGTCGACTACGCGATCACCTGCCTCGAGTGGGTCGCGGAAGAGGGCGACCCCGAGACCGTCGAGCAGCTCGTCGAGCTCTACCGGCGCATGGGCCGCGATCACGACGCCACGGCGCTCTTGTCTCGGGCGGGCGCCGCGCTGCCGGTGCCCATGCGCGTCGCGCACCTGCGCGCCTCGATGGACGGCGCGCTCCAGCGCGGCGACGAGGACACCGCGACACAGCTCGCGCGCGACATCCTGGCGGCGGATCCGGCCGACCCCGAGGCCACCGCGTTCCTCGAAGACCGCCACCGGCGGCGGGGCGAGTGGAACGAGCTGCGTGAGCTGCTCTACGCGGCGGGTCGCGTGCCGGGCCTCTCGGTGGACGCGCGCAAGCAGCGCTTCCGCGAGGTGGCGCAGATCTGCGAGCGACGCCTCAACGACGCCGACGGCGCGGTGCAGGCATGGAAGCAGGTCGTCACCCTCGACGTGGCCGATCGCGAGGCGCGCGGCGCGCTGTCGCGGCTGCTCGAGCAGCTCGAGCGCTGGGACGATCTGGCCCAGGCGGTGGAGCGCGACGCGGTGGCCGCGACCGACGACGCGACGAAGCTCGAGGCGTACAAGCGACTCGCACGGATCCACAACGACAGGCGCGGTGATCAGGCCGAGGCGGCCCTGGCGTGGCGCGCGGCGCTCGACGTGTCGCCGCACGACGCGGAGGCCCGCGACGGCTGGATCGCGGGCCTGCTCGCGGCCAACGCGCTGGCCCAGGCGATCACGCCGATGCGCGAGCGCGCGAAGGCGGCGCCGATCGGGCCCGATCGCGCCGAGGCCTACCGCTCGCTGGCACGAACGCTCGATCGGCTCGTGCACCAGAAGGCCGAGGAAGATCCGAGCGCGCCGCTCGATGGTCGCTGGGGCGAGACCGTGGAGGCCTGGACGCGCGTGCTCGACGACGCGACGCACGACCTCGAGGCGCTCGATCGACTCGAGGTGCTCGATCGAAGGCTGGGCGACTGGGAGCGCCTCATGCGGACGCTCTCGTACCGCGCGGACATCGAGCAGGGCGCGGCGCGCCTCGAGGTGCTCGTGCGCATGGGCCAGGTGGCCGAGCACTCGCTGGGGGATCTCGCGCGCGCGGCCGAGATCTACCACCGCGCGTTCGACCTCGAACCCAAGGACGAGCGCGTGATCGACGCGCTCACCAACGTCTACGAGCGCTCGGAGCGCTATCGCGACATCGTCACGCTGCTCAACGACCGCGCTCGCATCGAAGAGCAGCCCGCGGCGCGCGCGGCGCTCTATCGCCGCATCGCCCGCGTGCTCTCGGAGCGCGTGCAGAACGACGACGGAGCGGCAGAGGCCTACGAGAGGGTCCTCGAGGCAGGAGAAGACCGCGAGGCGCTCGTCTTCCTCGAGCAGCGCGCGGAGCACCGCGGCGACTTCGAAGGCGCCGAGCGCTTGCTCGTGCGGATCGCCGACATCGCCGAGAGCGGAGTCGAGCGCCGGGATCGCCTGACGAGGCGAGCCGATCTGCTCGCGGACGCGCTCGGTCGCCGAGAGGACGCCATCGAGGTGCTCTCGCACGTGGTGCGCGAGATCGATCCGACGCACCTGCCGTCGCTCGGCCGCCTCGGTGACCTCGCGGAGGAGGCCGGCGACCAGGCGCTCGTGGCCGACACGCTCGAACGCACGCTCGTGGTGGTCGACGATCCGTCGCTGCGCGCCCCGATCGCCGAGCGCCTCGGGCGGCTCTACCTCGGAGAGCTGGCCGATCCGACGCGCGCCATCGCGGCGCTCTCGCACTGGCACGAGGCGAGCCCGTTCGAGGACGAGCCGCTGCGGCTCCTCGTGCCCGCCCTCGAAGCACAGGGCCGCCCGCGCGAGCTGGTGACGGCGCTCGATGCGCTTGCGGAGCTCGAGGGCGATCCCGCCCAGGTGAGCGCGCTCGTGCGTCGCGCGGCAGCGCTCGCCGCGCGCGAGCTCGGCGACTTCGATGGGGCCCGGACGCGCCTCGAGTCGCGCGTGCGTGAAGGCGACGACGACGCGCAGTCGGACCTCTTCGAGCTCGCGGCCGCGGCACGGCAGCCCGACGCGCTGGTCACGTTCTTCTCCGATCTGGCCTCCGAGGCCGACGACCCCGCCGTGCAGAAGCGCCGCTGGCTCGACGCTGCACGCGCGGCTGATCGCGTGGGCAGTGACTCGGCCCGCGCCCTCGAGCTGGTGCTCAAGGCGCTCGCGCTCGATCTGGCGGACACGAGCATCCTCGACGAGGCCGACCGCCTCGCGCTCGCATCGCGCCAATTCCCGCGCCTGCAGCAGGTCTACGACACCCTCCTCCGGAAGGCGGAGGCCAAGGAGCGCAAGGTCGAGCTCCTCCTCCGACAGATCGACATCCTGCGACGCGACCCCGCCGAGCAGGGCAACGCGCTCGATCGCCTCCTCCGCGCGGCCGCGCTTGCGCCCTTCGACGAGCGCGTGATGAGCCTCCTCGAGGATCTCGCGCCGCGGCTGGGCCGCGCCGAGGAGATGCTCGTCGTCTTCGATCGCCGCAAGAAAGACGCACCGAACGACGCGGCGCGCGTGAGCGAGCTCGTCGCCTCGGCGCGCGTCGCCGAGCAGCACCTCGGCGATCGCGAGCGCGCGGTGACCTACCTCGCCCTCGGCGTGGCGCTCGCCGTGCGAACGCCGAACCTCTTCGAGCAGGTGGAGAGCCGCGCGCACGAGGTGAGCCCCGAGCTCGAGCGCGCGCTCGTCGACGTGTACGGCGCTCTCGCCGAGGACATGGAGGCCGATCCGCGCGGCGCGGCGAGCCTGCTCGTCCGTGCCTCGACGCTCCTCCGAAAGCCGCCGCGCGACGACGAGGGCGCCTATGGCGCGCTGCTCCGCGCCGTGACGCTGGCGCCCTTCGACGAAGGTGCGCTCGACGCGCTCGAGAGCCTCGCGGCCGAGCGACGCAAGCTCGACACGCTCGACAAGCAGCTCGCCAAGCTCGTCGACGAGGCCCTCGACAGCAAGACCGCCTCGGTGCTCCTGCGACGGCGCGCGCGCGTGCTCGAGCGCTCGGGTCGCATCGAGCAGGCGGCCGAGTGCTGGGTGCGCCTGCGTCAGCTGTCGCCCAGCGATCAGGATGTGCGTGTGCAGCTCCGCGCTACGCTGCGGCGCGCCCGCAAGTTCGACGATCTCCTCATGGCGCTCGAGAATGATGTCCGCGCGCTGAAGGATCCGACGACGCAGCTCGCTCTACGTCGCGAGGTCGCGCAGACGTGGGAGCGCAACCTCAAGAATCGCTGGGAGGCGCTCGAGGCGTGGGAGCGCGTGAAGAAGCTCGCTTCCGACGACGCCGAAGCGCTCGAGGCCATCGCGCGCCTCAAGCAGGGCGGCTCCGGCGTGCTCGCCGAAGACGACGGCGCCCCGCACGCACCCGTCACGGCCGCGCCCGACGAGGCGAGCCTCGACGAGGTCGACTCGCTCGACGGCGCGCACGATGCTGCGGAGCGGAGCGACGCGTCGCTCGAGACCGCCGACTCGGACGCAGACAGCCTCGAGGAGCCGCTCGATGCCGAGGCTGGCGAGCCGCTCGATGCTGGCGAGCCGCTCGATGCTGGCGAGCCGCTCGATGGTGGCGATGCTGAGCCGCTCGACGCGAGCGAGTCGTTCGAGGCGAGCGTCGGAGGCGACGCCGGGCCCATCGTCCACGACACCAGCTTGCCCGCTCCGATGGAGCCCTTCGCGGCTCTGCCCGAGCTGGCTCCCGAGCCTGCGAGCGACGAAGAGGACGTGGCCGGCTCCACCGTCGCGCTCGACCCGCCCGAGGATCTGAGCCCGCTCACCGGCGGTGCTGTGGACGGCATCGCAGAGGACGACGTGGACGCCGTCGAGAACGTCGAGGACATCGCCGAGGTGGCCGACGGCGAGGTCAGCGACGTCGCCGAGCTTCCCGACGACGATGACCCCGACCGCGACGCGATCGACCGCGCCATCGCCAGGGCAGAGGCCGAAGAGAGCGCGCCGCTCGCGCCTGCGCTCCACGAGCTCGAGCCCGCGCGCGAGGGCACCGGCGAGCTCGACGTCGCCGACCTCGAGCCGCGCGGCGAGACCGGCGAGATCGACGTGGCGGACCTCGAGCCTCGTCCGGCGCCCCCGCCGCGCCTGCCTCCGCGTGCGATCGATCCCGACGAGCCCATCTCGCTGAGCTCCCTCGACGCGCTCGTGCGACAGCCGAGCGACGAAGGTGAAGAGCTCGAGGAGGAGCTCGAGGCCGACGAGGCGATGGAGCTCCCGCCTGCACCAGTGCGCTCCTCGCGCCCGCCGCCGCCACCACGGTCGGGCGCGAGCGTCCCGCCCAAGCCGCCTCCGCCTCCGCCGCCCCGCCGCGGCTCGTGACGCTCGACACGCGCGAGAGGGATCCAAGCAGTCTCTTTGGGTGGTCGGGCGCGTGTGGGTCGCGGCGGTCACTCGATGACGCGTCGCGTCGTCGCTTTTGGGGCTTCCGCTGGGTGAACGGTCACGGCAGGATCGCTCGGCTCAGGCCTTCACGAGCCCCGGCGGTGTGAGTCCGTCGGGCCTCGCGCGATGCGCGATCGCTTCGCTCCCTGGGTGCCCCACCCCGCTTGCCTCGCGCTCCGGACCCCTCCTATGTCGACCCCTCCGAGCTCGACCGCCGCCGCCGGCGCCCCGCCGCACGAGAAGGACGCCGCGTTCCTCGACGCGCTCCGCAACGTGGGCCTGCTCCCCGACCTCGCTGGCGAGGAGCTGAAGCGATCGCTGCGTGTCGCCCGCGGCAAGGGCAAGCGCGAAGGCTCCACGCAGTTCCGCATGGACCTGCTCGACGCGCACTACTCTGCGGCGGGGGACGCAGGCATCGCGCGCTCGCGACGACAGGTGGACCGCTACTTCGTGCATCACGAGAGCGAGCCGGTGACGGCGAGCACGCTGCTCGATCGACTCGCGGCGCTCGCGCCCGAAGTGGGCCCGATCGCGCTCGAGCGGATCGGCTCCGGCGCAGACTCCACGCTCGTGCTCCGCGCGGGCGACGACTTCGTGGCGTTGCTCGACGACTTCGAGGAGTCGATGGACACCGGGGACATCGACATCCGTGATCTCGAGGGCGGCGGGAGCCCGACCGCGATGGTGACGGTGCGCGGTCTCGTGCGAGGCGTGAACGTGCTCCTCGGACGCCGAAACGTCCGCGAGCGGCTCGTGCCGCTGCGCTCGGACGTGATGCGTGAGGTGTACGTGGCGCTGCCACTGACGGAGGCCATCGACCTCGCGCGCGCGGGCTGGCTCGAAGAAGAGAGCGCCGAAGACGTGATGGAGCTCGGCGGCTGGTGAGCGCCGCGCCGAGCTCGCGTCGGCGAGCTCGCCTCGAAGCGTGGATGGCCGCGCTGCTCGTGTCGTCGTGCACGCTCGATCACGCGAGCCGCGACGAAGGCACGAGCGATCACCCCGGAGACACGAGCCACCACGACGACGGAACGAGCGAGCGCGTGCGCGTGCCAGCTGGCCACGTGACCACGAGCGACGGCCAGCACGAGCTCACGGCGTTCGCGCTCGACCGCACCTTCGTGACGCGCGCGCGCTTCGAGCGATTCGTCGACGAGACGGGCTTCGTCACACGCGCCGAGCGCGAAGGAGACGGCAACGTGCTCGATCTCCGGAGCGGACACTGGACCGTCGTCGCGGGCGCGACGTTCCGCATGCCGCGCGGGCCCGACGCCGAGCCCGCACCCGCCGATCACCCCGCGACCCAGCTCTCGCTCGACGACGCACATGCCTTCTGCACGTGGGCGGGCGGACGCGTGCCGAGCGAGCTCGAGTGGGAGCACGCCGCGCGGAGCGCGACCGACGTGCAGACCACCTACCCATGGGGCGACGAGCCGTACCCCGACGGACGCGCGCGCGCGAACACCTGGGAAGGCGCCTTTCCCAGCGCGAACACGCTGCGCGACGGCCACCTCTTCACCTCGCCCGTCACCGCGTTCCCGCCGAGCGCGCTCGGACTGCGCGACATCGTGGGCAACGTCTGGCACTGGACGAGCTCTCCGTACGAGCCGGGCGCTCCCGACGGTGAGGTCGCCCTGCGCGGCGGCTCCCACCTCTGCGACCCCGACGTCTGTCACGGCTTCCGCATCGAGGCGCGGCAGCACGCGTGGCCGCGCGATCGCTACGCGCACGTGGGCATCCGCTGCGCCTACGCGCCATGAGGCCAGCTTCTGCGGCCTCAGCGCGGCAGGCCGCTCGACCAGCGCGCCGGCGGCACGAACGAGCGTTCGCCGAGGCTCGCGCGGAGGATGCGATCACCCCGAAGCACCTTGCGTCCCTTGCCTGCGAAGAGGCCCTCCACGTGCGGCCCCTCGATCGCCCACGGCTCGAGCTCCGCCTCGAGGGGCGCGCGGCCCGGCACGCGATAGCGAACATGGACCACGCGACGGAGCGCCATCGCGCGCTCGAGCACCTCACGCACGTCGTCGCGCATGCGCGCAGGCCCCTCGATCGACTGCGACACCCAGAGATCGAGCGCAGTGTGCGGGGCGAGCTCGCCGACGAGGCGATCGAAGAGCGCGACCGTGGCGCGCACGTCGGGCCCAGCACGGTGCGTGGGCCGCGGCAGCGCGAACGCCTCGGCGAGCCCGCGGAGCGACGTGGAGATCCCGTGGGTGCAGCGCTGCGCGAGCTTCTTGGTGTCGAGCGCGTGCCGAGGTGGCGGCGCGATCTCCCCGCGCCCCGCCGCGGCGTCGAGGAACGCGAGATCGTAGGCGATGCGGTGCCCCACGAGGATCGCGCCGCGGAGCGCGTCGTCGAGCGCCGGCGCGAGCGACGACAGCACCGGCGCATCCGCGAGCATCCCGTCGTCGATCCGGTGCACGTCGACGGAGGTCCCCACCGGTACGCCGGCGCGGACGAGCGAGTCGCCGCGCGCTCGCACGTGGCCCAGAGCGTCGCGCCGCTCCCACGCGATGTCGCAGATCCGATCGACGCTCGGATCGGTCCCCGTGGTCTCGACGTCGAGGACGACGTGATCGATCTCCGCCCAAGGGCGCGTCCAGATCGGCTCTTCCGGAGAGGTCTCCACGGGCATCGGCGGCCACGTTTGCTACCACGCGCCTCGCGCCATGCCCTCCCTCGCGCCACCGAGCACGCGTCCCAGCGCACGCGCGCATCCCCTCTCGCTCCGCGGCCTGCTCGCCGTGCAGCCGGACGCGACGCTCGAGCGCCTCCTCGCCCGCCGACGCGTGGAGATCGATCCCGGAAAGCAGCTCGACGCCCATGAGCAGGCGGCGCGAGGGCTCGCGTTCCTGCCGCGGACCACGGTCGAGCACCTCGGCGCGGCGGCGCGAGAAGCGCTCGAGCTCCTCGTGACCGCGCCGGGCTGGCGGCCGCGTCGCGAGCTCGGGGGCGGCGGGCTCGCGCTCGTCGAGGCAGGCCTCGCGCTCTCGCTCCGGCAAGAAGGCGAGCTCGATGCGCTGGCGGTTCCCGCCGCCTACCGGCTGCAGCTTCCGGCCCCGCGCGCCGAGAGCCGGCACGCCGCGCGAGGCCTCCTCGCGACCCTCGACGCGGAGACGCGGGACGACATCGCGCTCACGCTCCTCGGACGACGCACGAGCGGCGCGTGGCCGCTGGCGATCGAGCAGGCGCTGCTCACGCTCGAGACACCGGCGTCTCTCGATCGCGCGATCGCCGAGCTCGACCGCACCGCGCTGCTGGCGCTCTCTGCGATCGAGGCGCGCGGGGGGGAGGTGTCGCTCGACGAGCTCCTCGACCTCTGTCGGGAGCCCGCGCGCTGGACGGGGGCTCGTGTCCCGCGACGTGGCGCCGCGTTCCACCTCGTGTCCCACGCGCTCGTCGTGCCCGGAGGAGAGCGACGCTTCGTGCTGCCCGACGAGGTGGCCGAGCGCATCGGACACGAGCGGCGCAGCGCGCTCGCCGCGAGGCGACACCAAGCGATCGAGGAGACCTCGCGACGCGAGGACGAGCCGCTGCGCGCCGCGCTCTCCACGCCGTGCGCCTCGCGCGCGCTGGCCGCGTGGCTGGCGGCCGCGCGGGACCTCTCGCG
>JAIBCE010000289.1 GCA_019694315.1 Sandaracinaceae bacterium | reverse complement strand
ACCTCGACGGACCCTAGCAAGAACCAGCGTCCTCGGATCACCGCGGAGGGCTGTGCGCTGCTCGACTTCGGGCACGGCCCCGCGCCACGGCTCGGCTGCTACGCCGTCTTCTTCGTCGCCGACGGCGACGTCGCGATCGAGGCGGCCACGAGCGAGGCGGCGGTCGACGCGCGCGCGGCCGAGCTCGAGATCCCACGAGCGCCGTTGCCCCCGAGCCTCGCGATCCTCGCGGCGTTCGCGCGCGGCGAGCCGGTGGACCTCGCGACGGTGCCCATCGTCCTCTCCGGGCCGCCCTTCTTCCTGAAGGTGTGGAAGGCCTTGCGCAGCGTGCACCGTGGTGAGGTCTGCACCTACGCGCACCTCGCCCGCGCTGCACGATCGCCGCGCGCGATGCGCGCCGTGGGGCAGGCGATGGCGCGCAACCCGCTGCCGCTCGTCGTGCCCTGTCATCGCGTGATCGCCGACCACGCCCGCCTCGGGGGCTACACGGGCGGCACGGATCGCAAGCGGGCGCTCCTCGCGCTCGAGGGCGTGGAGGTCGACGGCGATGTCGTGCGCCCCGGGCAGCTCGACCTCGTGCTCGACCGAGCTCGAGGCCCGGGCTAGAGCGCGCCCGCATGCGTCGTCGCGCGCCGACCCGCTCGCTCCTTCCCCTCGTGCTGTCCGTGCTGGCCGGGCTCACCGGGGTCGCCGGGCTCTTCGGGCTACCAGGCTGCGACTGTGGCGGCGACACCAGCACGCCTGCGGGCACAGGCGTGAGCTGCGCGACGCACGCGACGCCCCTCTCGGAGCCGCGCACGATCGGCCGCGCGACGCTGACGCCCGAAGATCGGGCGATCGCGATCACGGGCCTGCCGGAGACCTCGCGCTGGGTCGTGGCGCGCGGGCCCGCGCTCTCGGTCGAGCCCTTTCTGCCCGTGCTCGACGCGATCGAGGCCGCTCAGCCCGACGTGGTGCTCCTCCTTGGCTCCTTCGGTACCGGCGAGCGCCTCGAAGAGCTCGTGACCTCGCTCGCCGAGCTGACCGACGTGCCGGTGCTGCTCCTTCCCGGGCCTCGCGATCGCGTGAGCGACCTCGACGCCGCGCTCGAGGCGCACCCGGCCCCGCACGTCATCCCGCTCGCAGGCGTGCACCTGCTGGAGGTCGGGGCCGTCCAGCTCCTCCTCGCCCCGGGCAGCACCGATCCTCACTACGTCCTTGATCAGGCCTGTCACGTCGACGACGTCGCCACGCTCCTCGGAGAAGGCGACTCCGATCGTGTGCGGGTCCTCGTCGGCTTCGACGCACCCGCCGGCACCCCCCTCACCGCGGGCATCGATGGGGCCGAGGCCGGCAGCGAGATCGTCCGCGAGGCCATGGAGGACGCCGAGATCCAGGCGGGTCTCTTCGCTGGCCCCAACACCGAGATCGGCCGCTGGCGCGATGCGAGCGGGGCGCCGAGCGTCGCCGCGGGGCCTGGGCTGCGCGTGATCGTCCCGCCGCTGGCGGGGGCCGCGCTCGAGGGAGGCAGCGGAGTGCGCTCCGCCGCAGGTCCGCTCGTCGTCTCGGTCGGCCCCACGGGCGTGGGGCCCGCGTCCGCGCCGAACGGCCTTCCTTGACTCGGGGGGAGGCACGTCTATACCTACGCCCCTTTTTGGGCGCCCACGTGGGCGCCTTTCGCACGTGCCATGGCCGAGTTCGAGATCAAGGTCCACGAGCTGGAGAACGGCGGGAAGAGCTACGACCTCCCCGTCGATCCGTCGTGGCTCGATCGCGTCCTCGACACCCCGGATCTGAGGGCGGCTCCCGACGCGAACGGACGCGCCACGTTCTTCGCGAGCCTCTCGGGCACCGACGTGATCATCCGCGGACGGCTGCGTACGGCGGTGATCGCGCCGTGCGCCCGCTGCCTCGCCGACACGCGCATCGCCGTCGACACGGATCTCACCGCGCTCTTCTCGCGCGCCGGTGGCGACGCGCGTCCGCTCCCGGAAGAGCTCGAGCTCACCCCCGAGGATCTCGATCGCGAGACCTACAGCGGCGACACGCTCTCTCTCGACGAGATCGTGCGCGAGCAGGTGGTGCTCGAGGTTCCCATGCAGGTCCACTGCTCCGAGGAGTGCCCGGGGCTGAGCGTGCCCGAGCACGTGCGGGGCCCCGCCTCGCTCACAGATGCCCCGCTCCTCGACGGAAAGCCCATCGATCCCCGCTTCGCGCCCCTGCTGGGGCTGCGCGACGCGGTCGCCTCGGATGCGGCCTCCGACGCGGGCTCCAAGAAGAACAAGAAACGCGCGAGCTGATCGCGCCTCGTCTCGTCCGGTACCAGCTCGAAGGAGAATCGAAGTGTCACTGCCCAAGCGCCGAACCACCCGCAGCAAGCGCAACATGCGCCGCGCGAATCACGACAAGGTCGCCGCGCCGACGATCGTCCCCTGCGCGAACTGCGGGGCGATGATGGTCCCGCACCGCGTCTGCAAAGCCTGCGGCCACTACGACGGCAAGGAGATCGTCAAGAAGGGCGACTCCGGCCAGCAGGCGGGCTGAGTGTTCGAGCTCACCGGCAAGGTGGCGCTGGTCACGGGTGGCTCGCGCGGCATCGGCCGCGCGGTCAGCCTCGCGCTCGCGAAGCAGGGCGCCTACGTCGCCATCAACTACGCGGGCAACGAGGCCGCCGCCGCCGAGACCCTCACGCAGGTGCGTGAGCAGGGCGGCGACGGCGAGATCGTGAAATTCGACGTGGCCTCGCAGTCCGCGTTCGAGGAAGCGATCGACGATCTCGTGAAGCGCAAGGGCCGTCTGGACGTGCTCGTGAGCAACGCGGGCATCGCGATGGACCAGCTCCTTCTCCGCATCAAGCCGGAGGAGCTCGAGCGCACGTTCGCCACGAACGTCGGCGGGGCCCTGTGGGGCGCCAAGGCGGCGATCCGCCACATGATGCGCAAGCGCACCGGCCGCATCGTGTTCCTCTCGAGCGTCGTCGCCGAGTCGGGCAACCCCGGCCAGGCGGTGTACTCCGCGTCCAAGGCAGCCCTGCTGGGGTTGACGAAGACGCTCGCCCGAGAGTACGCCTCGCGCGGCGTGACCGTGAACGCGGTCGCACCCGGCTTCATCGCCACCGACATGACGGCCGGGCTCCCCGAGGACGTGAAGAAGAAGATCGTCGAGCAGACCCCGCTCGCGAGGATCGGCAGCCCCGACGAGGTCGCGGCGGCGGTCGTCTACCTCGCCAGCGACGAAGCCGGATACGTCACCGGCCAGGTGCTCAGGGTCAACGGCGGCATGTACGTCTGAGCCGCTCAGAGCCAACAGAACCCTTGCTTGCCGAAGCTCTGCGACGCAGAGCCAACAGTTCCCAGATCGCAACTAGAGCCCGAGAGCTCAGCACGGAGAGAGGGCGGAGGACCGCATGGAGATCGCCGACAAGGTCAAGGAGATCATCTCGCAGCAGCTCGACGTCGATGTCGCGCAGATCAAGCCCGAGTCCCAGTTCATCGAGGATCTCGGCGCGGACTCGCTGGCGATCGTCGAGCTCGTGCTCGCGTTCGAGGAGCAGTTCGACATCAACATCCCCGACGAGGACACCGAGAAGATCCGCACGGTCGGCGACGCGGTCAGCTACATCAGCGCGCGCAAGAGCTGAGGCTCGAGCAGAGCAGGACGGACGGGCGTGAGCTCGTCCGTTTGCTTTTCTGCGTTCTGCGTGCTCGAACGATGGCCCGAGGACTTGGGTTCGAGGAGGTCGAGAGATGCGTAGAGTCGTGATCACTGGCGTGGGCGCCGTGAGCCCGTGTGGCAACGACGTCGCGACGACGTGGGAGAACGTGACCGCAGGCAGGAGCGGGATCGGGCTCATCACACGCTTCGACGCGAGCCAGCACCCGTCGCGGATCGCCGGCGAGTGCCGCACCTTCGACGCCGAGAAGTACATCGAGAAGAAGCGCCTTCGCGAGGGCGATCGCTTCATCCACCTCGCCATGGGCGCGGGGGTGCAGGCCGTGGAGGACGCGGGCATCGCGTCGCTCTCCGACGAGGACAAGGAGCTCACCGGCACCTTCATGGGCGTCGGACTCTGCGGCCTCGAGATCATCGAGAAGATGAAGGAGACGCTGCTCGAGAAGGGCCCGCGCCGCATCTCGCCGTACTTCATCCCCTCGGCGATCTCGAACCTCGCGCCCGGCCAGATCTCGATGCGCTACGGGTTCAAGGGCCCGAACTACACGACGACGAGCGCATGCAGCTCGGGCGCGCACGCGATCGGCGAGGCGTTCCGCTGGATCCAGCGCGGCGACCTCGATCTCGCGGTGGCGGGCGGCGCGGAGTCGACGATCACGGGCCTCGGCGTGGGCGGCTTCACCGCCATGCGCGCTCTCTCGGAGCTGAACGAGCAGCCCGAGAAGGCGAGCCGCCCCTTCGACAAGGGCCGCGACGGCTTCGTCATCGCGGAAGGCGCCGGCGTGCTGATCCTCGAGGAGCGCGAGCGCGCGATGAAGCGCGGCGCGAACATCCTCTGCGAGATCGTGGGCTACGGCGCCACGTCCGACGCGTACCACCTGACGCAGCCAGCGCCCGAGGGTGAGGGCGCGCAGCGCGCGATGAAGATGGCGTTCCGCGACGGCAAGATCGACAAGGAGCGGGTCGGCTACGTGAACGCGCACGCGACCTCCACACCGATCGGCGACAAGCAGGAGCTGCAGGCCCTCAAGCGGATCTTCGGCGACCGGGCCCTCGGCAAGCGCGATGCGAGCGGGGTGTGGGTGTCGGCCACCAAGAGCATGACGGGCCATCTCCTCGGCGCTGCAGGCGGCCTCGAGGCCGTGCTCTCGGTGAAGTCGCTCGTGACGGGCGTGATCCCGCCGACGATCAACCTCGACGACCCGGACGAGGAGGCCGCCGACATGGAGCTCGTGGCGCACACGGCCAAGGAGCGGACCCTCGACGTGGTGCTCTCGAACGCCTTCGGCTTCGGCGGCACGAACGTCACGCTCGCCTTCGCGCGTCACGGCTGAGCGGGCGGCCACGATGAAGATCGCGTTCGGCTGCGACCACGCGGGCTTTCCGCTCAAGGCCGAGGTGCTCGCGGCCCTCGAGGCCCTCGGCCACGAGGTCGTCGACCTCGGCGCAGCGAACGCCACCGACTCGGTCGACTACCCCGACTTCGCGCACGCCGTGGCGGCCCGTGTCTCGAGCGGCGAGGCCGCGCTGGGCGTGCTCGTGTGCGGCAGCGGCGTGGGCATGTCGATCGCCGCGAACCGCCACGCCGGCATCCGCGCCGTCGTGTGCTCCGAGAGCTACTCGGCGACGATGGCGAGGCTCCACAACGACGCGAACGTTCTCTGCTTCGGCGCGCGCATCGTCGGCCCTGGGGTCGCGCGGCTGCTCCTCGAGTCGTTCGTGAGCACGCGCTTCGAGGGTGGCCGCCACGCGCGCCGGGTGGCGAAGATCGAGCCGTGATCGTCCCGGTGGACGCACTCTTTCGCGCCGAGCGCGAGGCCTTCGATCTGCGCATGTCCTGCGAGGACTGTGCGCTCTTCGACGACGCCCGCGCCGCCTGCGCGCATGGCTACCCGACCGAGCCGCATCGCCGCCCCGCCGACTGGAGCACACACCGCGAGGTCCAGTTCTGCAAGGACTTCGAGACGCGCTGATGGGCCACCGTCAGGTGCCGAGCGAGAGATCGGAGGAGACGACCTCGCGCTCGAGGCGCCGGATCGTCTCGAGGACCGTCGGGTGGAAGGGGCGCGGCACGGAGAGGTGATCGAGCGCGTCGGGCAATGCCTGCGGTGCGAACGCGCGGATGTCGCCCGAGGGGACGAGCCAGTGGAACGCCGTGATCATCCCTCGGATCACCACCGAGTCCGTGACGACGGCCGTGGAGGCGGGCCTTCCGAACTTCTCGATCGACGAGTGCGCGATGACCTGCCGCTGCTTGGCGTTCGGCCCTCCACCGTGCGTGCGAACGCAGATGCGGGGGTGACCGCCCTTGAACTCGAGCACTGTGCGCACCCAGTCCCGCCACTCGTCGTCTCGCGGTGCGTCGCGGCCGTGGACGAGCACGAGACAGTTCGAGACACGACCGTGCGCGAGTGTCCTCACACTCTCAGCGTACCAAGCCCGCTCGAGCCCCCGCATGGCCCACTTGGGCCATGCCGAAGTGGGAGACGGCGATCAGAACGTCAGCGTCGCGTGCGTGCCGTCGAACGAGAGGCTCGGCCCGTTCGGATCGTCGGTGAGCGCGTAGATCGGCTCGTCCCACTCTTCGTGCACCGTGAGCCCGACGATGGTGAGCACGAGGCCGAGGGCCTGGGCCACGCCGGTGACCCACGAGAAGTGGGCGACGCCGCTCTCGAGGGCGCTGTCGAGGCTCGAGAAGGTGCCGAGCTGGAGCCACGGCCCGAGGATCGGGATGTACGCGTAGCCGAGCTGATCGGAGGTGTCCCAGCTGTCGGCGAGCATCGGCGCACCGATGGCCTGTGTCACGTAGCCACCGATGAGCAGCACGAGACCCGGCACGAAGATCGCGGGAATCGCCGCGCTCCGATGGATGTAGCGGGTGGGCTGGGGCCCGACGGGCTGCTGGACGTAGGTGGTGGTCTGGTACCCGTTGGGGTCGCCGGGCTGGACGTAGTTGCCCTGCTGCTGCTGGTAGCCCTGCTGCTGCTGGTAGCCCTGCTGCTGCTGGTAGCCAGGATCCGTGTAGGTGACCTGCCCTTGGATGACGACCTGAGCCTCGGCGCGAGAGGACAGGACGCCCGTAGAGAGGACGAGCGCAGCGACGAGCAAGAGGAAGGGAGAGCGCATGGCAGACCTCGTGGGCGACATCGACGCACGCAGCCCAGCGCGCATTCGACGCAACTGGCTACGTCGCCTTCGGGAGTGATCTTCCCTGCGTTCGCGTCGCGCGCCAGCGCCCCGCCTACGTTGACGCTCGCGGACCGAAGCTTCGGGCTCGGCCATTAGAAGCTCCGGGCAGACGTACGAGGCGTCTTCAGGCGCGGAGCTCGGCCACGCGCGACTCCACCTCGGCCTTGATCTCCTCGAGGCGCGTGGCATCGCGCGCCTCGAAGCGCAGGACGAGCACTGGCTGCGTGTTGGACGCACGCACGAGGCCCCACGCTCCGTCAGGGAACACGACGCGGGCGCCGTCCACGTCGATCACGCGGTGCCCCTCGCCGCGGGCCTCGATGCCTCGGTAGTGCGCGAGCACCTTGGCGACGACGTCGAACTTGATCGCATCGGGACAGTCCACGCGAATCTCGGGCGTCGACGAGGTGACCGGCAGATCGGCGAGCAGCTCGTCGACCCGCTGCCCCGTGCGCACGAGGATCTCGATGAGCCGCAGGCTCGCGTAGATCGCGTCGTCGAAGCCGAAGAAGCGATCCGCGAAGAACACGTGGCCGCTCATCTCGCCGGCCAGGAGCGCGTGCTCCTCTTTCATCTTCTTCTTGATCAGCGAGTGCCCCGTCTTCCAGAGAATGGGCCGGCCGCCCTTGGCCGCGATGTCGTCGTAGAGCATCTGCGAGCACTTCACCTCGCCGAGCACCGCCGCGCCGGGGCGCGACGCGATCACGTCGCGCGCGAGCAGGACGAGGAGCTTGTCGCCGAAGACGAGCTGACCGTGCTTGTCGACCACGCCGATGCGATCCGCGTCGCCGTCGTACGCGATGCCGAAGTCGAGGCCCTGCTCGCGCACGGTGGAGACGAGGAGCTCGAGGTTCTCGGGGAGCGACGGATCGGGGTGGTGCACGGGGAAACGACCGTCCGGATCGCAGAGGAGGAAGGTCGGCTCGAGGCCGAGCGCGCGCATCGCTGCCACCGCGAGCGGTCCGCCCGCACCGCTGCCCGCATCGACCGCGAAGCGCAGGGGTCGACGCGCGAGATCCGCGAGGCGGATGTTGCCGCGCACGAAGCCGACGTAGGCCGGTGACGGATCGGTCGGGATCACCCGCCCGCCGGGGCGATCCACGAAGTCGGCGCGCTCGATCATGGTGCGGAGGTCGGCGATGTCCTGGCCGCTCAGCGTGGCCTTGCCGGCCATCATCTTGAAGCCGTTGTCCTCGGGCGGGTTGTGGCTGCCCGTGATCTGGACGCCGCCGTCGAGGTCGTAGTGGAAGACGGTGAAGTAGAGCAGCGGCGTCGGCCCCATCCCGATGTCGAGGATCTCGAGCCCGGCGCGCAGGAGACCGCGCGTGAACGCCGCGTGCAGGCGAGGCGAGCTCAGGCGGCAGTCGCGCCCGAGGCCCACGCGACGCGCGTCGCGACGCGCCCAGAGCGTGCCGAGCGCGCGGCCGAGGAGCTCGACGAAGTCGTCGGGGAAGTCGCGGTCGGCGACGCCACGGATGTCGTACTCACGAAAGACGTGCGGGTTCGGGATCATGCGGCGCGGACGTTACACAGGTTCCGCGCGTTCGGCACGTCAGCGCGCAGCGGGATCGACGCCGTCGGCGCGCAGCTCGTCCTCGGTCGCCTCGCGCGCGAGCGTGCCCGGCGGCGGCTCCCACCAGCCAGGATCGTCGTAGCTCTCGAGCTCCTCGCGCACCTTGAGCACCGTGAACATGCCGCCCATGTCGATCGTGCCATGAGGGCCCGGGGCGCTGCGCATGCTGATCGCGTTGTCCGGCAGGGGCATCTGCATCGCGGCCATGTCGCCCATGCCTCGCTGCCCCATCGACATGTAGTCGGGCACGGTGCGCGCGATGAGCGCATCGGCGGCGCGGGTGTCGGCGCCGATCGTGGTGGGCGTGTCGTGGCCCATCTGGTTCATGATGTGGTGGGTCATGTGGCAGTGCATGGCCCAGTCGCCGACCTCCGTGGCCACGAGCTCCACGTCGCGCGTGCTCCCCACGGGCACGAGCACCGTCGTCTCGCGCCATCGCGCGCTCGGGGCGATCGGCCCGCCGTCGGTCGCCGTGATCTCGAAGGCGTAGCCGTGGAGATGGATCGGGTGGTGATCCATCGGGCCGAGGTTGCCGAGGCGGATGCGCACGCGCTCGCCGCGGCGCGCGACCAGCGGGGCGGTCGCGGGGTAGGCCTTGCCGTTGAGGGTCAGCACGTTGAAGTCGTTCATCGCGAGCGCGTTGGGACGACGGGTGCCGGGATGGATCGACCACTCGTGCAGCATGAGCACGAAGTCGCGATCGATGCGCGGCCCGATCGGACGACGCGGATGCACGATGAACATGCCCACCGCGCCGAGCGCGATCTGCGTCATCTCGTCGTAGTGCGAGTGGTACATGAACGTGCCCGCGCGCCGCATCTCGAGCTCGTAGCGGAACGTGCGTCCCGGCTCGATCGGTGGCTGTGTGAGCCCCGAGACACCGTCCATGCCGGTCGGCACGAAGAGGCCGTGCCAGTGCGTGACCGTCGGCTCCGGCAGACGATTGGTGACGTAGATGCGCACGCGATCGCCCTCGACGGCCTCGATCACGGGGCCCGGCGTGCGGCCGTTGAAGCCCCACGCGCGGATCACGAGGCCGGACGCGATCTCGTGATCGAATTCCTCCGCGACGAGGTGGAAGACCTTCACGCCGTCGACGACGCGGTGCGGGAGGATCGCGCCGTTGGGCACGATGAGCGGTGAGGGCGCGCCAGTGGGGACGCGCTGTGCAGGCTCTGCGATCGCCTCGGCCTCGGGGCTCGGTCGCGCCTGCGACGCCGCGCCCGTGGCGACCGCGGAGGAGCCGAGGAGCGCCGAGCTCCCCACGAGGAAACGTCGTCGGTCCATCACGGAGCTCCCTGTCGCGTGTCGCTCGCACGCGGATCGGACGAGCGCGACTCGCCCCCCGCGAGCACCTGATCGAGCGCCGCGCGCGCGAGCCAGTAGTCGCGGACGGTGTCGATGAGCACGAGCTCGTTCTCGAGCTCCGCACGACGCGCTTCGAGCACCGCGAACGGGCTCGCGGCCATCGCGTTGTACTGACGCACCGTCTCGGCGACGAGCTGCGCGCGCAGGGGCACGAGCGTCTCGCGCACGAAGCGGTGTCGCTCGCGCGCGAGGAGCACGCGGTTGCGTGCGCGACGTGCGCTCGATCGCACGCCGATGGCGAGCTGTGCGTGTCGCTGCTCGAGCACGTGGAGCTCGGCTTCGATCGCGTCCGCCACCCCTTGCCCTTGATCGAAGGCCGGAAGCGTCATCGAGAGGGCAGGGCCGAAGGCGGGTGTCTGCTCCGCGTAGCTCGCCGAGAGGCCGAGGTGGACGTGCGGCAGGATGCCCTCCGCGCGCGCCACGTCGTGATCGCGCGCCACGGCGACGAGCGCTGCCTGCATGGTGGCGAGCGCGAGGCTGCGCTCGACGGCCTGCGACTCGAGCGACGCCTCGTCGATCTCGTCGACCGGGAGCTCGGTCGCGAGCGGCGCGAGCTCGACCGCGGCCTCCGCGCCGTGGAGCCCGAGTCGCACCACGAGCTCCTCGCGAGCCTCGCGCATC
>JAIBCE010000018.1 GCA_019694315.1 Sandaracinaceae bacterium | reverse complement strand
AACCTACGGTCATCCCTTGGGTCAGCGCGATCGGCCCCAAGACGAGGAACGAAGCCATGCGAAGCATCGCCCAGAAGCTCATCGACGAAGGCCGGCAGGAAGGCCTGCAAGAAGGTCGACAAGAAGGTCGACAAGAAGGTCGACAAGAAGGTCGACAAGAAGGCCGCGCCGAGCTCGTCCTCAAGCAGCTGCAGCTGAAGTTCGGGACGATCGGCCCGAGCGAGCGTGCGATCGTCGAGGCCGCCGACCTCGACGCCCTCGAGCGCTACGCCGAGCGCGTGCTCCACGCACAGAGCGTCGCCGAGGTGCTCGGCCGTTGACCGTTGCCCGGTGGCGAGAGCGATCGCTGGGTCGCGGCTCTCGACGCTGGCGGGCTCTTCGGGTAGACGCCGGTCGTCATGAAGCGCCCCCTCCACGTGGTCGTTCTCGGTGGCACGAGCGGCATGGGCCGGGCCGTCGCGCGGGCGCTCGCCCAGCGCGGCGACCGAGTGTTCCTGCTTGGCATCGATGAGCCCGAGCTCGAGAAGAGCGCCGCCGATCTGTCGGTCCGTGGAAAGGCCCCGGTGCGCTGGGCGCGCTGCGATCTCCTCGAGCCCTCGGGCTTCGCGCCGGCGCTCGAGCGCGCGCACGCCGAGCTCGGCGGCTTCGACACCGTGGTGGTGACCGCCGCGCTCTTCGCCGGGCAGGACGACCTCGAGAGGGATCGCAAGCTCGCGGAGCGCCTCCTCACCGCAGACTTCACGAACACGGTGCTCTTCTGTGAGGAGGCCAAGGAGCGCCTCCTCGCGCGTGGAGGCGGCACGCTCTGCGTGTTCAGCTCCGTCGCGGGCGAGCGCGGTCGAAAGCCGGTCGGCATCTACGGCGCGGCCAAGGCGGGCCTCACCCGCTACCTGGAGGCGCTCGATCACAAGCACCACGCCAAGGGGCTGCGGGTGGTCACGGTCAAGCCCGGCTTCGTGAAGACCGCGATGACCGCGCACCTGCCGCCGCCGCCCTTCGCGGGCGAGCCCGACGACGTCGCCTCGCTCGTGGTGGGCGCGATCGATCTCGGCCTGCCCGTCGTCTACGCACCGCTCGCGTGGGGCCCGATCATGGCCGTGATCCGCGGCCTCCCGCGGTTCGTCATGCGACGCGTCGGGTTCTGATCACTACGCCATCGCCACTCGCTCCGCACGCGACTCATCGCGCGACTTCGTCTTGGCTAGCGGGCCTGCTCCGGGTTACATCGGCGGCCCCGAGGAGGAGCCCGATGCTGACCGTCTACGGCCACCCTGCCAGCACCTGCACGCGTAAGGTCCTCACCACGCTGCACGAGCTCTCGATCCCCTACGACTTCAGCCTCGTCGACTTCGCCAAGGGCGAGCACAAGGGGGCCGAGCACGTCGCGCGACAGCCCTTTGGACAGGTGCCTGCCATCGACGACGGCGGCTTCGCGCTCTACGAGTCGCGCGCCATCTGCCGGTACCTCAACGACAAGGTCGGTGGCACGCTCATCCCGCCCGATCTGCAGGGCCGGGCCGTGATGGAGCAGTGGATCAGCGTGGAGAGCTCCAACTTCGTCGTGCCCGCGATGAAGTTCGTCTACAAGGACATCTTCCACCGGCCGCAGAGCGATGACGCGATGCACGACGCGATCGCAGGCCTCGAGCGCGCCCTGGCCGTGATGGACGCACGCCTCGCCGAGGTGCCGTACTTCGCGGGCGAGACCTTCAGCATCGCCGACATCGCGTACATGCCGTACGTCGAGTACGACCTCGCGACGTCGGCGCGCCCGATCTACGAGAAGTACCTCCATGTGATGGCGTGGTGGACGCGTGTCAGCGCGCGCGCGTCGTGGCGCAAGGCCACTGGCAGAGAGTGATGGCGGCTGCGGGCGGAGCGCGCCGATCGCGTGCCCGAGCGCGACGCTTGCTCACTCCAGGCGGAGCGCGCCGATCGCCTGCTCGATCGACGCTTGCTCTGCCTCGAACGGCTCGCGACGGCCGCCCGCCTCGACCACGAAGATGCGATCCGGCGTGACGAACAGCGTCACCCAGTACGCGTAGGGGTGCTGACCCTCGTCGCGCCCGAAGCGCATCTGGTGACCTGTTCGCCCATCGGCGGAGCGAACCTCCGACTCGGACAAGAGCGCGTAGCCGCCCGCCCGCCGCACCCGGTTGCGCACGGCCTCCACCCAGAACTCTGCGCTGGCGTGCCGATCGTTGTCGATCTCGCGCACCGCGAGCACCGCGCCGTTCGCGGAGGTCGCCCGGTACGCGAAGCCCATGCGCTCCTGCGCACCGGGCTCGAGCTCCACGAACCGATCGGGCGTGTGGATCTGGAAATGATGGCCGCAGCCAGCGAGCGCGAGCGCTGCCGCCAGCGTGAAGACGAGCGCGCGCATCACCGCACCTCCAGGAGCGTCGGAAGGCCCAGCTCTTCGAGCCAGCGGAACGGGAGCCGGAAGATCTCCGGCTGCTCGAGCGCTTCACGCGGCATCGGCTGGAACAAGAACGTGATCGTCGAGAGCGAGATGCGATCCGCGAGGTAGCGCTGTCGACCACGGAGGGCCTCGAGCTCTGCGGTGATGCGCTCGAGCTCGCGTTGCACGGCGAGCGCCTGCTCCACGTTGCTCGCCTGCGCGAGGAGTGCCTCGACGCGCTGACGTGTGACCTCGAGGTTACGGATGCGGATCGCGACGTCGCGGAACTCCTCGCCCACGTCCTGAGCCTGGATGTCGCGATGGAGCACGTCGCCGAGCTCGCCGATGCCCGAGAGGAATTCGTCGAAGCGCGCCGCTGGCACGCGCACCACGAGGCGATCGTCGGTCTGCAGCGTGAGCACGCCGCCGAGCGAGCGCGCGCGCTCGACGAGCTGCACCTGCGTGGCGCGCACCTCGAACACGGCCATCGTCAGCGTGGCCGTGTAGATGAGGAGCGGGCCCGAGGTGTCGCGCGCATCGCTCGCGCTCGCGGCCACGGCCGTCGTCGTGGCCTGCTCGGCCTGTGCGTAGGCGGCGCGCTCGGGCTCGGGCATCGCGGTGCCAGTGGCGAGGCCTCCGGAGCTTCCCCAGCGGCCTTCGTCGCCGCCATAGCCGGGCGAAGACATCGTTTCAGCCGCAGTCTGGGCGCGATAGGCCGCGCCCCCGCCGCACGCGAGCGCCCACGGAGCGAGCGCGAGCGTCGTCGCGAGCGCGACCCGACCGAGCGCGCGTGATGTGGAAGTGGAGGTCACGGGTCTCCTTGCTGCGGTTCGAGTCACTCGAGGAAGTGCGTAGCATCCGCCTCGGCGACGTCGGGCGCCGTGGGCTCGATCACGATCGCACGGGTCTCGTCGATCGCGATCGTCACGCGATCACCGATCGCGAACGCCGCGCGGAGGTCGGGCCGACGGGCGAGAATCGCGAAGTACGCGCGAGAGAGCGCGCGGATGTGGATCGTCCGCATGCTCGTGCGGTACTGCGGATCGACGAAGCCCCCGCTCTCGTAGCGGAACGCGCGCCCGAGCGCGTAGCGCGTGCCGCGGCTCGTCGCGTCGTCGGGCCGCTCGGCCGTCTCCATCTGGCGCAGCTCGTCCGAGATGCGACGTCCGCGCTCGCCCGTGGCTCCGCTCGGTGCCATCGAGGCAGGGCGCGAATCGTGCGTGGGCGCGCTGCCTGTCGACGACGCGGCCGAACCACCACCCATGCCACCGCCGCTCGCGGTCGGTGCAGCGAGCGTCGTGTCGAAGCCCGCGAAGCGCTCGGCCTCGGCAGGAGCGGGCTCCGCGGCTGGGCGGGCCACTCGGCCCTCGGGACGCACGAGATCGCCCTCGATCTGCTGGTCTTCGAACTGGAATTGCACACGGCCCTGGAGCTCGATGGTGGTGGGCGGCGCCACGGGCGCGGTCTGGTCGGGGGCCACGAGGTAGCTCGTGTAGGGCGTGACGAGGCCGAAGCGTCGCGCGAGCGACGTGACCTCCTCGCGCAGCTCGGGGCGCTCGCCGTTGAGGCGGATCTCCTCGAGGAGACCGCCCACCTTTCTCACCGCCCAGACACGAGGCACGAAGTCGTTGCGGAGCTCGAGCGCCGGGAAGCTCACGTCGAATGCGAAGGAGCGGTTGCTCGCTTCTGCGCCCACGTGTCCCTCGAGCACGACGCGCGCGGGCCCCTCGCCGCGATAGCGACCGACCACGAGCACCTGCTCGCCCCGGTAGAGCTCGTGGAGCTCGCGCGGGTACACGTCGTACGCATTCGCGCCTGGGAACGTGAGCCGCACGTTCGTCACCGCGGGATACGCGATGTGGTCGTAGAAGGACGACAGGCGCCGCTCCATCTCGCTGCCGTCGCGGAAGTACTCACCGTGTCCCTGCGCGCTGCGCGCGAGCGCGTCGAGGAACGTGGTGTTCACGTCGTCGCCCACGCCGAACGCGAAGAGGCGCGCCCCTCCAGGCGCCGACTGGAGCGCGGCCGCAGAGACCGAGCGGACGATCGAGCCCGGGTCGGTCGTGCCCACGGTGGGCATGCCGTCGGTGAGGAACACGATCATGCGCGGGCTCGCGGCGCTCGCGCCGTTCGTGCGGAGGGCCTCGCGGAGCGCGGGCTCGATCGCGGTGCCGCCGGCGGCGACGAAGTGGCTCGCGAAGTAGCGCGCGCGGGCCACGTTCTCGGGGGTGGCGGGCTCGGAGCTCCCGCGATCGAAGAGCACCTCCACGTCGGTGGAGAAGCGGATCACCTGGAAGCGATCGGTCGGGCGCAGGCGCTGCAGCATGTAGTCGAGCGCAGCGCGGGCGCGCGTGATCTTGTCGCCGGCCATCGAGCCCGACGTGTCGAACACGAAGAGCACCTCTTTGCTCGCGAGCTCTTGGTCGGTGAGCTCCGTACGCGGGGCGACCATCGCGAGGAAGTAGCCGTCCTCGCCAGGCGGTCGGTGCGTGAGGAGCGAGAGGCCGACGTCGCCGTCATCGACCGTGTAGTAGAGGTCGAGGTCGTGATCGAGCGAGGCCCTGCTGCCCTCGTAGCTGGCGATGACGTGGTGATCGTTCTCGCGGCTCACCGAGAGGTTGTGCGTGGGGGAGTACACCGCGCGGATGGCAGTGCGCGAGGCGATGTCGAAGCTGACGGTGAAGTCGGCCAGCGTCTGCGTGGCCGGTCCGCTCGTGCGCAGCGGGTAGCGGTAGTGCACGACCGAGCCCTGGTACTCGAGCGTCTGCGAGAAGCGGATCTCGATGCGCTGCTCGCTGTGCGGCGCGATGGGAAAGACGCGCGCGCGGAAGAGGTTGCCGCCGATGTGCTCGACGAGGCCGGGGTCGCGCATGCGCGCCACGATCGACTCGTACACGCTTCGGGCCTGCCCGGCGTCGAGGAGCTCGCCCTCCATGCGCTGCCCGTTCACCCACATCGCGAAGCCGCTCACGGTCGCGCCCTCGGGCACGGGGAAGATGTAGGTCGCCTCGAGCGTGCGGTCGGTCTGGTTGAGGAAGCTCTGCTCGACGCGCGTCTCGGCGATGCGCTCGCGGACGTCGACCGAGACGCGGTGGTGCTGGATGCGCAGGGGCTCGAGCGAGCCGTCGGTCGGCACGAGGAAGCCGATGGCGTGGGCGCGCTCGGGGGCGGCCAGGAGCGCCAGGGCGGTGAGCGCCGAGAGGGCGAGCGTGCGGGCGGCGAGGACGGAGAGGGGGCGCATGGGCGCTGGGACGGACCGCAGCGAGGACGGATCTCGACGCCAAGAAAAAAGCCCGGGGGAGGCGGTGAGAAAAATCGACGCGGCAAATTTGACGGGTGTACGTGCGTTGCGTAACCCTTTGTCTCACCTGCTCAGACGAGCAGCGATCGTGCGCCAAGACGCGCGGTGTTCCGCACCTCCGGAGAAGACCATGCTCGACCCGATGCCCGCGCCCACGGCCAGCGACAAGCCCACGGCCGATCGCGCCCTGACGGAGCGCCAGCGCTTGGTGCTCGAGTACATCTGTCGCTCGATCGAGGACTGCGGCTACCCGCCCACGCTGCGCGAGATCGGCAACAAGCTCGGGATCCGCAGCACCAACGGCGTGAACGACCACCTCCGCGCGCTCGAGCGCAAGGGCTACCTGACGCGCGAGGACATGAAGTCGCGCACGCTGCGCCCGACGCAGCTGACGCTCTCGATCGTGGGCCCGCAGAAGGAGCCGCCTGCGCGATCGAGCCTCGGGCTGGCCCGTCGCATCGACGACGAAGGCCCCGCGGCCAACGACGACATGCTGTCGATCCCGATCCTCGGTCGGGTGGCGGCCGGCCCGCTCACGGCGGCGTTCGAGCACCCCGAGGACACCGTCCGCATCGATCGCGTGCTCCTCGGGGGCAAGGTCAAGAACGCGGGCGAGCGCGACGTGTTCGGTCTCCGGATCCGTGGCGAGTCGATGATCGAGGCCGGCATCCACGACGGCGACTACGTCTTCGTGAAGAAGCAGGCCGAGGCGCCGCGCGGCGCGATCGTCATCGCGATGGTCGGCGACGAGGCGACCTGCAAGTACTACTTCCCCGAGGGCAACCACGTGCGCCTCGAGCCCGCGAACGCGTCGATGGCGCCGATCCTCGTGCCCAAGAGCGAGTGGCGCGAGACGCAGATCCTCGGCGTCGTGGTCGGCATGTATCGCAAGATGTGAAGAGCATCGCGTGGTGAGCCTCGGAGGTCCGTCCCTCGTGTTGGGGCGGGCCTTCTGCGTCTGGCCTGCGTGGGATCGAATTCGCGTAGAGTGCGTGCGTGCACGGTGAGCCGCGCGAGCCCTTCGCCCGACCAGAAGACCGCGATCGGCCAGGCGAGGCCCTCGACGAGCGGGCGGTCACTGGGCCCGGGCTCGACGGCGCGGACGACGCGAGCGACGACACCGAGGACGACGAGGCGGAAGGTCAGTGGCTCGACGACACCACGGTCTCGACGGGCAAGGACGACGTCGGGGGCATCTTCGGCGACCGGTTTCGCGTGGACGGCGAGCTGGGTGAGGGGGCGATGGGGCGCGTCGTGGGCGCGCTCGACATGCAGACGGGTGCGCAGGTCGCGCTCAAGATCCTCCATCGACCGAAGAAGAAGAGCGGCCGCAAGCGGAGCACCCGCTCGACGTCGAGCATCACGCCTGGGAGCCCCGGCTCCGAGCAGCGCTTCATCCGCGAGGTCGTCGCGCTGAGCGCGATCGATCACCCGGCCGTCGTGAAGATCGTCGCGCACGATCGAGCGCCCGATGGACGCTGGTGGATCGCGATGGAGCTCTTGCGCGGCGAGACGCTCGGCGCGCGCCTCAAGCGCGTGGGCAAGCTCTCGCTCGCGGAGGCCTGGCCGATCCTCTCGACGCTGTGCGGCGGGCTCGCCGCGGCGCACCGCGCTGGCTTCGTGCACCGCGATCTCAAGCCCGAGAACGTGTTCTTGCCCGAGGGCGGAAGGCCGGCCTGCAAGATCCTCGACTTCGGCTTCGCGCGTCACAAGACCCAGCAGGAGCGGATCACGGCCACAGGCGCGCTCATCGGCACGCCGCGCTTCATGGCCCCCGAGATCCTCGCCGACGCCAAAGTGCTCGACGCGCGGGCCGACGTGTACGCCGTCGGCGTGATCGCGTTCGAGATGCTCGCCGGGCGATCGCTCTATCCGGCCGACGACTTCGCGCAGCTCTTCGGCTGCATCCTCCAGGGGCGCACCATCCCGCTGCGCAGCGTGCTGCCCGACGCGCCCGAGGCGCTCGAGCAGCTGCTCGCCGATGCCACCGCGCGCTACCCCGAGCAGCGCCTCGCGAGCGTCGAGGACTTCGCGCTCCGCCTCGCCGACGTGGTGGGCATGCGCTCCGATGGACCGCAGACACCGCGGATGCCGAGCGAGCGACCGCCGCTGGCCGCGCCGACGATCGCGAGCGAGCGTCCTCCCACGCCGAGCTCGGGCAGCCAACGCCCCGCGAGCCTGCGGCCCGATCCCGCTCCAGCACTGGGCCCGCCGTCACGAAGTCCGGGGCCCATCGCGCCGCGCGAGCCATCGACGGCGTCGCGCGCGCGTCGCTCCGTGCGCCCCGCGGCGAGCCCGTCGCCGCGCCGCATCGTGCTCGCCGTGCTCGTCGTGGCTGCCGTGCTGGTGATCGGCGCGGCGCTGCGCATGGCGCACTGACGCACGGACGCACCGACGCACGCGTGCCCTCGCGACGTCAGGGCTGTGCGAGGCGACGGAGCCGGGCGAGATCGTGGAACACGAGTCGATCCGGCTCGTGGGTCACGAGCCCGTCTGCCTTCCATGCGCGGAGCTGCTTGTTGACGAGCTCTCGCGTCGCATCGACGAGCTCGCCGAGATCTCCCTGCGAGATCTTGAGCTCGCAGACCACGTCGGCCCGGCCCGCCTGGGTCTTTCCGTAGCGCTCGGCGAGCCCGACGAGGCACTTCGCCAGACGCGCCGGCGCCTCGAGGAACGCACGATCTTCGATGCGCGCGCTCAGCTCGCGCACGCGACGCGCGAAGACGCCGAGGAGCTTGCGGGTCACCGAGGGGTGCTGGTCGAGGAACGCGCGGAACGTGTCGCGCTGGATCACCGCCAGCTGGCAGAGCTCGATGGCCGACACCGTCGCCGAGCGCTCTCCGTCGTCGAACGCAGCGACCTCACCGAAGAGATCGCCCGGACCGAGGATGCGGAACGCGGCGTCGCGCTCCACGCCGGGTGTGATGACCTTGAGTCGACCGCGGAGCACCGCGAAGATCGGCCCCGCCTCGTCACCCTTCTTCACCACGGTCTGCTTGGGTCGCACGACACGCATCTGGGCGATGGCTGCCAGGCCCTCGAGCTCGCGCTTGTCGAGATCGGAGAACGTCCAGCTCCTCGCAAGCAACTGCGCCAGCTCCGAGATCGCCATGTCAGCTCCCCGCCCGTTGGGCCGGTCTCGAGGTTACAACCCGCGCCTCGAAGGAGACGAGCTGGCGATGATACAGGCAGGGGCTCTCGGGCGGTGGCTCGTCGTACGACGCTCGTGGCGGAGCGGGCGCCAACGCCCCCGAACGTGGAGGCGCGCGATCAGATGCCCTGCGGCGGGTTGGAGAGGCGTGCTGCGCACAGGCCGGAGTGGCAGAGGCATCCGCCGCCGTCGGTCGTGCCGTAGCGGAGCTCGTTGCTGCACTCGAGCTCGCCAGGCGCCATGTCGGCCGCCGCGACGCAGCGAGTCGCGTGGCAGCCGTCGGGCACGCAGTCCGCATCCACCTCGCAGGAGTCCGTTCCGACGACGAGGGGGTGGCCGAGCTCGAGGCCCTGCAGCTCGACGTGCGCGCCGATCGCCGCGCGTGCGGCCGAGGTCGTCGCCGCAGGCGCCTCGAGCGAGACGTGATCGAGGGGCGCGGCCGCGACGCGCGCTGCGAACGTGCTCGACTCGGGGTCGGCGCCACAGCCGGTCAGCGCCGTCAGCGCGGCGAAGGTCACGAAGCTCAGGGTGCGGGTGCTCGAGGGATTCATGGCTCGTCTCCGTGGTGCGGCGGGAAAGGGTCGCCGTTCTCGAGATTCGTTATGCGGTGTGGGGCGACGCGGGCGTGTGGCCCGCTTCACAGCCGCGGTGCGTTCGTCGCGATGCGCCGCGAACCAACTCCTCGTCGCTCGGACGGGCTTGGCGTGTCGATCGACCCCGGCACGACCGTTCACCACTGCCTTTCGACCGTTGGCGCGGTGCGCGGAAGGCACGCGCGGTGCTCGGTCGTAGGCAGGGCGAGGAGGTTCGACATGGACGGCAACGATCCCCACGCGTACGCGCAGCCCTGGCCGCAGGCCTCACCCCCACACCCCTTCGTGCCCGAGGTCCCACGCGCACCGGATCCTCCGCCGTTCGTGCCCCCTTCGGCGGCGAGCACCGCGCCAACGGCGAGCGCGACCGAGCTCGACCCTCACCGCGCGGAGCTGGATTCGAGCAGCGTCGGCGCCGTGCTCGACGCGCTCTTGCGAAGCCCAGCGAGGCTCCTCGACGTGGTGCGCGAGGGTGGTGCCGCGCCGCAGCTGATCGCGATGAGCCTCGTCGGTCTGGCGACCACGGGCCTCGCGATGTCGTCGTGGTCGGGAGGACCCCAGCTGCTCGTGGTGCCGATCAAGCTCGCGCTTCTCGCGTTGGTCACCGCGCTCGTCTGTCTGCCGAGCCTCCACGTGCTCGCCGCGCTCTCGGGCGCGGGGCGCTCGCTCCGCGAGACGGCAGGCGCGATGTCCATGGGCGTCGCGCTCGCCTCGGTGCTCGCGCTCGCCCTCGCGCCGATCGCGTGGGTGCTCTCGGCGGCGACGAGCTCGCTCGCCTTCGCAGGCGCGCTCTACCTCGTGGTGTTCCTCGTCGCGGCTCTGTTCGGTCTGGGCCTCGTGCGTCGTGCGCTCGCTGCCTCGGCGGGCGGCGCGGTGCGCGGGCTCGGCGCGTGGAGCGTGATGTTCCTCGTCGTGGGGCTCCAGCTCGCGACCACCCTGCGACCGCTGGTCGGGCCCTTCGATGGGCTCTGGCCACACGACCGCACGTCCTTCGTCACGCACCTCGCCGATTGTCTCGGGAGCTGAACGTGACCTCCGCGCTCCGAGGCTGGCGTGCCTCTGCGCTCGCCCTCCTGCGCCTCGATGCCGCGCTCGTCGAGCGTGTGCGTCGTGAGGAGCGCCTGCCCGAGCTCGCGCTCTCGGCCGCGCTGGCGATCGCGATCGGAGCTGGTGCCTACGGCGCTGCATTCGGCCTCTGGCGTGCCCCGCTCCAGGCCTCGTTCAGCGCCCTCAAGCTGCCGTGCGTGCTGCTCGGCGTGGCCACCTTCACCGCGGCCTCGAGCGCCGCCCTCGCACCGCTCCTCGGCGCGCGGCTGCGTCCGCTCCAGTCGATCGTGGCCGTGCTCGCATCGCTCGCGGTCACCTCGGCGATCCTCGGTGCGCTCGCGCCCGTCGCCATCGTGCTCGTCGCATCGCTGCCTCCCCCTGGCTCGCCCGACGACGCCGCGGTGGGCCAGTCCGTGGTGCTCGCGCACACGCTCGTCATCGCGGTGGCGGGCACGGCTGGTGTCCTCCAGCTGCTGCGGCTCCTCGCGCAGCTCGTGCCGAGCCATGCGATCGCGAAGCGCGTGGTGCTCGCGTGGATCGCGACGCAGCTCCTCATCGGCGCGCAGCTCTCGTGGGTGCTGCGCCCGTTCGTCGGACAGCCGCGCGCGGCCATCACGCTGCTCTCGCCGCAGGCGTTCGAGGGCGGCTTCTTCGAGGAGATCCTGCACCTCGCGGGCGCGCGGTTCGGTGGCGCCGCGCCGTGGGTGCTCGGAGGGCTCGGCGTGACGCTGACCGTGTGGGTCGCAATGACGCTCACGAGCGATGCGCGCGACGTGGCCGTGCGCGTGTGGCCGCGCGGGCTCGAGGTGATGGCGCGTGGCGCGCAGGCGTCCCTGCTCGACTGGAGCGAGGTCGTCGCCGTGACCGTGGTGGGGGCGTGTGTGCTCGTGCGCCTCACGCCCGACGAGTCGCTCGTCGATCGCACCCTCGAGGTGCGCTGCGCGAACGCCACTGCGGCCGCGAGCCTCGCTCGCGCGATCGAGCAGGCGCGCGCCGCCCGGCACGAAGGCCCCTATCGCCTGGGCCCCGCGGAGGCCGCGGTGGACGCAGGCCTCGGCGTCAGTCTACGAGAGGCGGGATGAGGAGACTGACCAGAACAGGACGTGCGGGCGCGTCAACGGGGTCGTAACAGGCGTGATCGACGCACACGCTACCCGTCCCGCAGCTCAGAATCGGCTCCTCCCGGCAGAAGTCATACTCGCCCTGATGCTGACAGAGCCCGACGATCCCGACTCCCGGGTAGTCCGTTCGGATGCAGTAGAGCTCGTTGCCTCGATCGCACGCGTTCGGGTCGCTGGGGTCGCACTCCTCGAGACACATGCTGGGGAAGTTCCAGCTCTCGAGATCACAGAGTCGGCCAGGCGGACAAACGCGATCCGCCGAGTGCTCGCTGAAGGTGTAGCAGCCTGGCTCGCAACGATCGCCGCCGCGATCTTCTGAGCACATCAGGCCTGTGGCGCACGGATCCCGCGGCTCGTCGCCGTTGGCAAACGCTCCGCAGTCGGCGCCTTCCTGGCTTGTGCCGCCCACCCAACAGACTCTGTCTGTCGATGCCCCGGCTCGGCAGATCGCGCCGCCGGTGCAGTCTGCCCGCGACTGGCATCGGCGCATGCAGATGAACTGTGGATCGCCGAACTCGTTCACGTTGGAGCAGAGGAATCCACGCCCGCACTCGCCGGGGACGCACGGCTGCCCCTCTACATCGCAGCCAGCGCAGAGCCAGGACATGCTCACCAGCAGGCATGACCACGAGAGCGCCTTCCAGGTCCCGAGAAGCACTTCTGTTGTCGACGCGAGGTTCCAAGGCGAGAGAAGTCTCTCTGTTGTCATGGGGTCACACATCCATCTTGGTAGGGGCCCAACGCTGACCCGGGGCCGTTCACCATGGACGCCGAAAGCCAGTACTGACCGGGGCAAGGGAGCCCAGGGCGCATCTCCACCTCTTGAGCCGTCAGGCATTCCACGTCTGGATATCCGTAGCAGATGCTGCCATCGGGGCACGCGGGCTCTGGGTTCAACCAGTTTCGCGAGCAGTCTCGTGCTGCAGCGCGGCTCAGGCACCTCCCATGGACGCAGAGAGACCCTGCCGGGCAACTGGCGGGCTCCGAGGCGCGGCAGAGGGGCTGGCACACGCCGCCTGCCCTCCCGGGCACTCAGAGTGCCGGGCACAGTCGGGCGACCTGCACGCCCCCATCTCGCCTACGACGGGGGTCACACAGAGTCGGCCTTGCTCGCAGTAGTACGCCCCCGGGCATCCCTCAGGTTCTTCGGGCCAGCCAGGGAAGCAGTAGCCCTCGAGGCAGACGGAGCCATCCCGGCACAGTTCTCCATTGTGAACGGGGCAGGGAATTGCACAGAAGCTCGGGCGCCCGCTCCGCCAGAAGCGGAAACAATCCTCGTCGGCTAGGCAGTCAGCATCCGTCCCACATTCCCGGCGGACTCTAGGCGCCGCGGGGGCGTCGGCTCCCGCGTCAGCCGAAGGCCCGCCAGCCTGATAGCATCCCACCGCGAGGAGGAAGCACGCCATGGCCGCGGGCTTCAACGAGGCTACTGACACGTTGGATTGCCCGTGGGTTCGCATGTGCCGTCCATGCAGCGACCGCAGGGCAGCTCGTTGCCTCCGATGCCAGCGCAGACCGCGCCGTTGAGCGGGGAGAGCGTGCTGTCGGACAAAGCTGGATCACAGACGCGGCAGTCTCCGACGAGCCCCGCCGGGAAGCAGCCTGCCGTGTCGGCCTCCTCGACGAGGCACTCCTGGCGGCGACAGCCCACGAACGATCCGTGCGTGAGACCCCAGAGGCTCGGAGCCACCACGACTCCGTTCGGCCCCTGGATGCCTGCGGAGCCAGTGCATACGAACGGTGCCCCGCATTCACCGCCCCCGACTCGGTCGGCGGTGCAGGCGTTGTCGTCGGAGAAGCTGGCGCAGTTGCCCGCGCCATCGCAGGCCTCGTGGTAGCACGACCGCCTGCCAGAGATGTCGGCCAGCGGATCCCCCTGACAAATGGCGCCCTGGGTCGTGGAGAATCCGGTCCCGCTCCATGTCGTGCCCACGTCGTCCGCGTGGCCCACGAGGACGTCGACTCCGTTGGCGACTGGGACCTCTGGGAGACACGTGATCAATGGTGCAGAGCCCGATCCAGAGGGGGGGAGGACTGCGCAACCCATTCCGGCCGTGTTTCCCGGTGTGTTGAACGGCACGGTGCACGGGCTGCCGTCGTTCTGACACCAGAGATGGAATGGGGGCGCCGGCATGTCTTGTCCAAGTAGGTCGGCGACGCATGCCACGGAGAGCCCGTCGATGGTGGTCGTGCGCTCTGTGACCAAGTCCAGCACTGCCTGGTGGACCGCGCGGAGCCCGGGGACCGTGTTGTAGAGCGTGCAGGTGCTCGTTCCAGGGTCGGGCTCGATGCAGAGATCGTCAACCGTGCACGCGTTCCCCGATGTCTCGCAGCCCCCGTTGCGCACCGGGTAGCACTGACCGGCGACGCACTGTTCGCCGGCCGCGCAGTCGGGCTGCGACGAGCAGAGCCTGACGGCGTACCGCGCGTCGTTCGGTGGAAAACGCGGTGACAGTGGGGCGCGTTGAGCACAGGAGGCCGTGCTGGTACGGATCGGATCGCTTGGCAGGTTCGGCACACTAATGCCGTCCCAGCTCGGACCAAGGGTGCCGTTGCAGCGAGCTATTCCGTTGCAGTGACACCCGTCGAGTTGCTCGCAGCGAGCGTCGGATTCGTCATAGCTGCAGGCGTTGGCGTCGGCGGGCGGCCGCGTACGCGGGTCCAGCACGAGACTGGTCGCCGAGGCTGCCCCCGCGCAGACGCCGCGTGTGCACGTGCCACGCATGCAATAGGTCGTCCTGGGGACGTGCTGGCATCCGGCCATCCGGGTGCAAACGTCCAAGGTGCAGTTGACGAAGTCGCTGCAGAGATCGGAACCGTTTTCATCGACTGACCCGTCCAGGTCGTCGTCGCACCCGTTACAGAGTTCGAATCCGGGCCGGCAGGGCCCCCAGGCGCCACCAACGCACATCTGAAAGCGGGTCCCGCAGCCGCAGGTTCGAGTTTGTCCGGGAATGCAGCGGCCGATTCCTCCGCGAGGGCCCGGTGGGAAGTCGAGCGCCTGCGTGTAGAGCGCGTTCGTCGACGCTCCCATGCGGCCGGGAGGCCTCACGTCTCTGGCGGGTCCTGGGAGGAAGGCCCCGTAGAGTCCAGTGCCGATCACCTCCAGATAGCCCTCGTGTCGCTGGCATCGAAGCTCGCTGGTGACATCGGTCCGAGATGGGGAAAGCGTGATGCCGGCTGGGACCGCGTCCGAGCAAGTGACGAGCATGGCTCCCCCGGAAGGGATTGTCTCGCCTCGACCAGAGAGGAAAGATAGTTCGTCCGTCGGTCGGACCACTGCCACGACCCGATCCACGGTGGCGACCGGAACTCCGAGGAACGACTCGTGGAGGAACAGCGATGATGATCCATGTCGCTCGTGCCGCATCAGGAGGCCGTCTACGCCGTTCACGGCCGCGCGGAGCCGAGCCACGGCGACATGCGGGTCGCCGGTCGTGGGTTGGAGGCGGGCCCATCCCACCGCGTTGTAGTCGTCTGGGACGGCGTCGAGGGGCACTGTGTCCCACACCTCTTCGACGCGGATCACAGTGCCCGTCTCGGTTTGCCAACTCTCGACCCGCGGCTGTCCCGGATGATCGCTGAGGACTTCGATGTAGGCGCCTGCACGACCGAGTTCGGGCTGCCCGCCGGGCTGGCAGTTGGAGATGGCGTTGCAGGAGCCTGGTCCAACTGGCGTCATACAAGCTGAACCCTGACCCACGAGGCCAGCCCTACAGCATCCACCAATCTGGTCCAGAAAGCCCCTCCCGCAGGCATGGTCCAGTGCCGCGCACTCCGCGCCCTCGACTCCGACGACAGGCTCGCCCCCGTCACAGGCGGGCGAGAGGGTCGTGGGAGCGAGGAGCCCGTGGTCGTCGCAGCCATGGAATGAGAGGCCCAGGGTCTCTGCGAGAACGGGAACATCGTCGTCGGAGGCGATGCTCGCGGCCTCGCGTGCCATTGCGCCTTGGAACGGCCCGGCGCGGAAGCGGAGTTCCGCGAGTCGCGGAGTGGCGGCGAACAGCAGCGCGATATGAGCGCGCGCCGAAATCACAGGGTCCGAGTTCTCGAGGTCCCGACAGAGGTCTGAGTCCATTCGGTCGCAGCGGGCGCTCCACTCAGCGCTGGTTTCGGTGCACAACGTCGTGCCGCGGGCTCCCGCATCGGGTCGACCTGCGTCCATGCTGGAAGTGGGATCGCGCTCACCTTCGCGCGCGCAAGCGGGCACGCCTATCGCACAGACAGACAGACAGACAGAGCCCCCGTGGCCGCAGCGCGTGTGAGAACATCGTCGTGCCTCCCATTCCTGGGACCGAGTATGGAGGAAGTGGTGGCGAGCCACAAGGAGCCCGACGCGACGCGTGATCCCGGCGTGCAGCAGGCCGCGTCAGCGCCGCGCCCGTCGCGCTCGGAGGTGCGCCACGCACGTCCTGAGGGTCTCGAAGACTCCCTCGCCCTGCGTCGCGATCGCCTCGATCCGCGGTGCATCGCCGCGCTGGAGCGCGTGATCGAGGGACTCGCATGCGAGCGCGGTCGGCAGATCGCGCTTGTTGTACTGGAAGACCACGGGGCGCTCGCCGTGTGCCGCGCGCCATGGCGCGAGCTCGCGTGCGGCCTCGATCGCCTGTGCGAGCCGCGCCTCTTGCGAGTCCACCACGAAGACCACGGCGTCGGCGCGCGCGAGGAGCTCGCGCCGTGTGACGTCGAAGAAGACCGCGCCAGGCACGGTGCAGAGCTCGAGGCGCGTGGGCCACTGGGGCGTCGAGGCCGTGAGCGTGAACGAGAGGATGCGCGCGTCGTCGGTCGGCATGGAGCGCATCGCGGAGCGACGCTCGGGGGGCGTGTGCGCGTAGAGGTGCTGGAGGTTCGTCGTCTTGCCGGAGAGCCCCACTCCCCAGTAGACGACTCGGATCAAGGGCTCGTCCGGCTCCGCCACGATCCGAGCGTACCCGGGACTGGCGAGTCCGGGGGCTCCGTCAGAAGGCCGCGGGCCGATCCTCGAGCGCGCGCTTGACGAGGGCCTGCACGGCGCTCCGCACCTCCTCGGTGAGGTGCAGGATGCGCACCGGATCGTGCAGCGTGCTCTCCGGCTCGTCGCCCAGATCGATCGGCTTGCCGAAGCGCAGCACCCAGCGGCTCGGCAGCGGCACGAGGCCGAGCGGACCGAGGAGCGGGAACGTCGGTGTGATGGGCAAGAACGGCACGCCGAAGAGGCGCGCGAGCCGGTCGGTGCGGAAGAGCAGCGGGTGCGTCTCCTCGGAGCCCACGATCGCCACCGGGACGATCGGTGCCTTCATCCGCAGCGCGAGCTTCACGAAGCCGCCGCGGCCGAAGCGCTGGATCTCGTAGCGATGCGCCCACGGCTTGCCGAGGCCCTTCTCGCCCTCGGGGAACACGGCCACGAGCTTGTCCTCGGCGAGGAGACGCTCTGCGTTCTCGGGGCACGCGCGCACTGCGCCCAAGCGATTCGTGATGGCGCCGAGGAACGGCGTGTGCGCGACGAAGTCCTCGGCCAGCCAGCGCACCTCGCGCCTGGTCGGATGCTCGAGACGCATCGCCGTCTGCAGCATGAGGCCGTCCCACGGCAGCGCGCCGGCGTGATTGCCCACGAGGAGCGCGCGACCCTCGGCCGGCACGTTCGCCACGCCGTGCACCTGCGCGCGGAACCAGCGCTTGTAGAGCTGCTCGAGCACGGGCCGCATGCGCTGCTCGTACGCGCGATCGAGGCCGAAGTCGTCGACCTCCTCGCTGCGGTTGCGCATCGCGACGCGGCCCCACTGCTTCACGTAGTACTCGGGGCTCAGGAGCTCCTTGGCGCTCGAGAGCAGGCCAGGATCCTCGGCGTCGGGCAGGGGCGTGTCGCCGCTCAGCTCGCGTGCGAGCTCCGAGAAGGCCTCCGCCATGCGCATGCGCGCGGCAGGATCGTCGGCCGCGCGCGAGGCCTCCTCGAGCAGGCGATCGATGCGCGCCTCGGGCAGGCCCTCATCGTCGAGATCGGCCTCGACGCCTGGAGCTCGCGCGACACCGCGCGCGCTGGCGGTGGGCGGAGCGTTCACCGCCTCGAACGGGGCGTCGTCGTCACGGGCGATCAGCGGGCTCTGCTTGGGCGTCTCGAGCAGGAGCTCGTCGTCGTCGCGGCCGAGGAGGTCGATGTCGTCCTCGAGCGCGCCATCGACTGCGGGCGGCTGCGCGCCCAGGTCCCAGAGCGCCTGCTCGGACGGGGCCGCCGTCGTGTCCGCGGGCTCGTGGACCGACGTGTCGGCCGGCTCCACCAGCTCGGCATCCGTCACCGAGGGCACGCGGCGCCGTGCGCTCGGACGCGCGCGGCCAGGGCTCGGCTCGAGCACGCCCTCGAGGGTCGGTGGCTCGAGCTCGGAAGGCTTGTCGACCGTGTCGGAGGGCTTCGCGGCGGGCTCCGAAGGCTTCGCGGCGCTCCCGGAAGGCTTGTCGATGGGCTCCGAGGGCTTCGCGGCGGGCTCCAAAGGCTTCGCGGCGCTCCCGGAAGGCTTGTCGGTGGGCTCCGAGGGCTTGTCGATGGGCTCCGAAGGCTTCGCGGCGGGCTCCGAAGGCTTGCCGATGGTCCCCGAAGGCTTCGCGGCGGGCTCCGAGGGCTTGTGGATGGTCTTGGAAGGCTGGGTGACGCTGTCGGAGGGCTCGGTGACGGCGTCGGAGGCAGGCGGCTCCGAGGGGGGCCGCACGCTCGGGCGTGCCGCGGGGCGCTTGAGACCCACCATCGTGGTCTTCGGCGCCGAGGGCTGGCTGGTCGCGGCGCGTGTCGTGCCGCTCGAGCTCGGAGCACGCGCGATCCCGCTCGAGCTCGGTCGCGCGCTGGGCGCCTTGGGCGCTCTCGTCGAGCCGCTCGAGGTGGGGGCCTTCGCACCGACCGAGGTGGGGGCCTTCGCACCGACCGAGGTGGGGGCCTTCGCACCGACCGAGGTGGGGGCCTTCGCACCAACCGAGGTGGGAGACTTCGTGGTGCCGCTCGAGGTGGGGGCCTTCGCACCGACGGAGGTGGGAGACTTCGTGGTGCCGCTCGAGGCGGGGGCCTTCGCACCGACCGAGGAGGGCGCCTTCGAACTGCTCGAGGCGGGCGCCTTCGCACCGACCGAGGCGGGGGCCTTCGCAGTGACGGCGGTGGGGGCCTTCGCACCGACCGAGGTCGGAGATTTCGCAGCGCCGCTCGAGGACGGGGCCTTCGTCGTGCCGCTCGAGGTGGTGGGGGCCTTCGCAGTGACGGCGGTGGGGGCCTTCGCCCCGACCGAGGTCGGAGATTTCGCAGCGCCGCTCGAGGTCGGGGCCTTCGTGCCGCTCGAGGTGGGGGCCTTGGCGGACACGCCCTTGCTCGGCAGGCGGATCGTGCGGGACGAGCGGGCGGTGGGTCGTTTCTTCATCGCCATGGTGCGTGCCTCACGCGATGGTCATGCAGATGGGGAGAGCAGGTGGGCCTCGCGCAAGCGCAGCGCGCCGCCGAAGTCGAGCACCGCCTCCTTCGTCGTGAACTGCGGGACGAAGCCCAGCTCGCGACGCGCGCGCGAGCCATCGGCCACGCACAGGTGGCGCAGGAACGCGACGAACGGCGAGGGCACCTCGTTGAGCCCCGCCATCCAGAGCAGCTCCGTGCTCCGCGTGAGCAGCGGCCCCGGCACCGGCAGCGCCGCGCGCCCCGCGAGCTTGATCACCGTCGAGATCGGCAAGACGCCCTGGCTCACCACGTTGAACGCGCCGCGCCCGCGGCCGTGCTCCCAGCGCGACGGATCGAGGGCGAGCACCAGCGCGCTCACCGCGTCCATCTCGTGCAGTAGCTGCACGAGCGGATCGAAGCCGAGCAACGTCGGCACGATGCGACGCGAGAGCCAGCGCGTGACCCACGTGCGCACCGTGGGCCCGAGCATCGGCGCGAAGCGCAGCACCGCCACCGACGTGTCGGGGCGCGCCTGGACGAAGCGCTCCACCTCACGCTCGGCGTCGATCTTGTCGGCGAGGAAGCTGCACTCGGCGCGACCGAACGAGCGACCGAAGGGGCTCGAGCCTCCGCCGCGCAGGCCACGCAGCTCCGCGCCCTCGAGGAGGAAGTTGGGGTTCGCGGGATGCGGCCCGTAGAGCATCGTCTGCGACGAGACGACCACGCGCTCGACGGGTGACTCGCGACACGCGTGGAGCACGTGCATCGTGCCCACGCTCTCGAGCTCGTGCGCCCAGGGCTCGGCGGTGGTGGGGCTCGCGAGGAACGCGAGGTGCGCGAGCTCGGTGACCTTCTCGGCGCGCAGGATCTCCGTCAGACGCGCCGAGACGGCGGGCTGCGTGAGATCGACGCGGTAGGCGCGGCTCTTGCGGCCCGCGGTGGGCGGCGAGGCGATGTCGAGCACGACGATGCGCTCGACGTCCTCACGCTCCTCGAGCACGCCCACGAGGTTGCGACCCAGGAACGAGCACGCGCCTGTCACGGCGACCACCCGCGGTCGGCGGGCAGCGCGTCGTTCGAGTCCAGTGTGGTGGGAGGAAGCCCCGCTCACGGCCGCGCGACTCTAGCGAGTCCTGGGCAATCGGCTACACCGAGCCGCCGAAAGCCCTCGGCGATGATGTGGAGCGGGGGCGGAACGCGGCGTAGGGAGCCGGTCGTTGCTATCGTGCCCGCCCTTGTCGACCCCCACCGAGATCGCGCGCCCCGATGCGGCACGCGCCGACGTGCGCCCGCTGCCCGAGATGCCTCGTGCGGCCGAGCGCTTCGGGATCGGATCGCGCTCGCGGATCGTCTCGGCCCTCGCGTTCTGCGTCTTCGCGTACCTGTACGTGTTCCCGTACTTCGGGCGTGTGAACAACCCCAACGAGAACGTGCGGTTCTACATGACCGCCGCGATCGTCGAGGACGGCACATATCACATCGACGGCCCCCGCCAGCGCTGGGGCTGGGTCAACGACGCGGCCGTGTACGAGGGGCACTACTGCTCGGTGAAGGCCCCTGCCACGAGCTTCCTCGGCGTGCCCGCGTACTGGGCCTATCGCGAGCTCGCGAGCCTCCGCGGCGTGCCCTTCGATCGCGTGACCGCGCTCTGGGCGGTGCGTGTGTTCGCGTCGGTCCTGCCCGCGCTCCTCTTCCTCGCCTTCTACTACCGGTGGCTCGCGCGCCGTGGTGGTGAGCCGGTGATCCGCGACGCGGTCTTCGTGTCGCTCGCGCTCGGCTCGATGTTCTACGCGTACGCGATCCTCTTCGTGACGCACACGCTGAGCGCCGTCGCGGCCTTCGGTGCGTTCATGATCCTGCGCGACGCGCGGCACGCGAAGACGATCGGCTGGGCAGAGGCGTGGCTCGCGGGCGTGCTCGCGGCGCTCGTCACGGCGACCGAGTATCCCGGCTTTCCCGCCACCCTCGTGCTCTCGCTCTACGCCCTCGTCGCGGTGCGACCGTGGAAGAAGCTCGTGGGCTTCGCGGCGGGCGGGATCGTGCCCACGCTCGCGGTGCTGCACTTCCACTCCGTCTGTTACGGCAGCCCCTTCACGCCGGGCCATCGCTACCTCGAGAACGACGACTTCCGCGACGCGATGCACTCGGGCTTCTACGGCGCGGACGCGATCCATTGGGAGGCGATGGGCGGACTGCTCTTCGATCCCGCGTATGGCCTCTTCCTCACGACGCCGATCTTCTTCCTCGCGTTCTTCGGTGTGCCCGCGGTCTTCGCGCGCAAGCGTGAGCGGCTCGACGTGCTGGTGGCGCTCGCCGTGTGCGGCAGCACGTACGTGCTCATCACGCTCATGAACAACTGGCGCGGCGGCTGGACGGTCGGCGCGCGCTACCTCGCGCTCGCGGTGCCCTTCGCAGGCTGGCTCGCGGTCGAGGGCGGCAACTGGCTCGCGAAGAAGACGTGGTCGCCTCGCCTCGTGGGCGCGCTCGCGGTCGCGTGCGTGTCGGTGGGGCTCCTGCTCCAGGGCGCACCATCGGCCTACTACCCGCACCTTCCCGAGGCCTTCACGCGGCCGCTGCCGCAGCTCATCCGCTGGCTCGTGCGCCACGACTTCGCGCCCTACAACGCGGGCCGCTACTTCTTCGGCTGGACGGGCACCGCGTCGATGGCGCCGCTGCTCGTGGGGGGCGCCGTGGTGATGATGTGGGTCGCGTGGGGCGAGAAGAAGCTCCACGACCGGCTCGGCGTGTGGCTGGCGTCGTTCTTCCTCGCGAGCTGGATCCTCTCGCCGTTCATCATGCCGGACTACGACCACGAATTCGGTGCGAACGACGCGCGCCGCTTCGTCGAGGACTTCTGGGATCCCGCGGGGGAGGATCTCGCCTCGGTGATCGAGCGACGCGTCCGCGATGGCACGGCCACCGAGCGTGACGTGGCGAGGCTCATCGCGACCTACGAAGAAGAGGGCCGCACGAGCGACGTCCTCCGCGCGCGTCGCACGCTCGAGCGCCTGCAGCGCGAGGGCGCGCGGCCGGCCGGCGGCTCGTGATGCGACGCGCCGCGGTCGGGCTCGCGGGCTGGGTGCTCGTGGGGTCCACGCTGCTCGAGCCGAGCGCGATCGAGGCGCAAGCCCGCGACGCGCGAGCATCCGACGCGCGAGCATCCGACGCGCGAGCATCCGACGCGCAAGCAGGGGAGCCCGAGGTCTTCGACGATCTCGGTCCGATGAGCGAGGAGGGTGAGGACGAAGACGCCGAGGAGCCGAGCTTCGGTGCGCGCGCCGAGGTCCCGCGCATCGGCGTGGTCGCGATCGATCCGTCGGCCGCGGGTACGACCATCCTCCTCCAGGATCGACCGCGCGCGCTCGAGACGATGGACGAGATCCTCCGCGAGTCGCCGGGCGCGAGGGCGCGGCGCACGTCGGGCTTCGGGGGCTTCAGCACGCTCTCGCTGCGCGGGGCCGACGCCGAGCACACGGCGGTGCTGCTCGGCGAGCTGCCTCTGCTCGCGGCCGATGGCTCCGCGGTCGACCTCTCGACGCTGCCGCCGTGGATGTTCGATCGCGTCGAGATCTATCGCGGGGGTGCGCCGCTCTGGCTGAGCACGGGGGCCATCGGAGGTGTGGTGCGGCTCGTGCCGCGCGAGGGGCGCACCGAGCGCGCCGAGCTCGCGCTGGGCGCAGGCAGCTTCGATCGCTACCAAGGACGCGCCTCGGTGAGCGCGGGCGACGAGCGCGTGCGGGTCTCGGCGGGCGCAGGGCTCGTGAGCTCGGCAGGCACCTATCCCTACCGCGACGACAACGGCACCGCGTTCGATCCGCGCGACGATCGCGAGCGTGCTCGACAGAACGCGCAGCTCCTCGAGGGCAGCGGGCTCGTGCACCTCGCGGCGCGCGCGCTCGACGGAACGCTCTCGATCGTAGGGACCGGCCTCGAGCGCACCGGAGGCCTCGCGCCTCCTCCATCGCGCTTCGTCGACGTGCCCACGGGACGTCGGTCCTCGCGTCGCTTCTCGCTCGGAGCCTCGATGGACTGGCTCGAGGGCGCGCGGGCCCCCGAGCGCGCGAGCGAGGCTCGCTGGCGCGTGTCGGCCGCGCTCGGAGCGGCGCTCGAGCAGCGCGGCGCGAGCGATCCACTGGCGCAATTCGGACAAGTGCCGCGCGAGGCCTCCGACACGCTGGGTCGCGTGCACGCGCGGCTCGCTGGCGCGCTCGCGATCACCGACTGGCTCGCGATCACCGCGGTGGGGCAGTACACGCACGAGGAGGTCGCGAGCTTCGATCGCCTGCTCGCGATCGCCGCGCCGGAGCGGGCCCACGCGGACTCTCGCCGCGACACGGCCGCGCTCGGGCTCGAGCCGCGCGTCTCGTTCGTCGTGGGCGGCGTGCGGGTGGAGGGCCGGATCTCGGGGCGAATCGAGGGGTCCTTCGCGTCGCTCGTGGACGCGAGCGGCGAGCGGGCAACCGAGGCCCAGCACGTGGAGCTCGCGCTGCCCACGGGGCGTGCGTCGCTCCTCGTCGAGATCGATCGCGCCCTCTCGATCGTGGGCAGCGCGGCGATCGCCACGCGCGCGCCCTCGAGCCTCGAGCTCTTCGGTGATCGCGGCTACCTCGCGGGCAACGTGCTCCTGCGCCCCGAGACGTCGCTCGGCGGCGACCTCGGCGTGGTGCTCGCCGGCCGCGCGGAGGGCGTGCGCGGACGCATCGAGCTGCGCGGCTTCGCGAGCCACCTCGACGATCTCATCCGCTACCAGCGCGTCGCGCAGAACCAAGCGGTGCCGCTCAACGTGGCCTCGGCGCGCATCCTCGGGCTCGAGGCGGGCGTCTCGGGCGACGCGCTCGATCACCTGCGCCTCGAGGGCGCCCTGACGTTGCTCGACGCGCGCGACGAGACGAGCGGCCTCGCGCTGCCGTTGCGCCCGAGCGTGGTGGGCTACGCGCGCCTCGAAGGCTACGTGCGCACTCGCGGCGTGTTCTCGGGCGGGCGCGTGTACGCCGAGGTCGAGCACGTGTCCTCGAGCACGGCGGATCCGGCGGCCCTCGTCGTCATCGCGGAGCGCACGCCCCTCGGTGCGGGCGTTTCGGCCTCGTTCTTCGACGAGCGCGTCCGGCTCGACCTCGTGGTCCGCGACGTCTTCGACGTGCGCGGCTACGACGTGCTCGGCTTGCCCCTGCCGGGTCGGAGCTTCGCGGCGGAGCTGACGATCGGCGGCTGGTGATCGCCTCGCCGCCGACTCAGTGTTTCTCGCGCCTTCGGCGCGGCAGGGGGGAGCAACTCCCCCCAATCCCCCACTCGACGCTCCCCAAGCCTCGCTTTCTCGCGCGCTCCTGGGGTTGCTGCGCAACCCCGCCGCGTGGCGTCCCCGAGGGCGATTTCTTCTCCATCTCTCAGAGATCGGCGGGCTGCGTGTCGTGGAAGCGCGAGTAGTCGACGGAGCGCACGACGCCCTGCTGCGCGCTGCCCGTGAGGAGATCGACGAAGCGCTCGCCCCACCGCATCTCGTCGGGGCCATAGCTGCGGCGCGTGTGCACGGTGGCCGAGCTGTGCTCGTCGACGCCCGAGAGCACCACGATCATCTCTGCGCCCTTCTCGAGCAGCGACTCCTTCGTCTCGCCATAGAACGGGCTCGAGGCGTCGATGCGGTGCATCGCGGTCCAGCCGATCCAGAAGAGCGGGTTCGTGCTGCGCACGAGGGCGACGTCGGTGACCTTGCGGAAGCTCTCGCCTTCCGCGGTCTTGGTGCTCTTGGCCAGCGTCACCGAGAGCGAGGCCTGGACGAGGCGGTTTCCGCGCGCGTTCGCGAGCCGGAAGAGCACGGTGGGCACGCCATCGTGCTTGGCGATGCAGACCACGTTGCTGAAGAGCACGTTCGCGGTCGGCGTCGCGAACTTCGCGAAGATGAGCCCCGTGAGGAGGGCCGTGGTGAGCAGGCCCACGAACGACTCGACGGTGACGAGCACGTGCGAGAACGTGCTCACCGGCACCATGCGCCCGTAGCCGATCGTCATCATCGACTCGACGCTGAAGAAGTAGGCGTCGAGGAACGAGCCCGGCGCGGCGTTCTCCACCCCGCCGGCGTCGAGGAAGTAGAAGAGCGCGAAGATCGCGTTGAGCACGAGGTACGTGGCGAACGCGCTGAGGAGGAACGCGGCCCAGCGCATCGTGAGGAGGCGATGGAATAGGTCCGCGAGCGGCGCGCTCGGCAGGCCGTGGACCTCGATCGTGGGGTTGCCCCGGTTGTCGAGGTAGCGCTGCGAGCGGGTGGGGCGCGGTCGGGCCATGAAGGCGCGAGCCTAACGCGGCGGACCGCTTCTTCGACGCTCGACCTCTCCCGCGGTAGAGGTCGAGCCATGGCTCCGCGCCCGCGCTGCATGGCGATCGATCCCGGCGAGCGACGCTGGGGCATCGCGGTGTCCGACGAGGACGGAGAGCTCGCGCACCCGAGGCCCGTGCTCACGCCCAAGGACGAGGCGAGCGCCATCGAGGCCGTCCGGGTGATCGCGAACGACGAGGGCGTGCGCGTGCTCGTGCTCGGCCTGCCCCTCGAGCTGAGCGGACGCGAAGGCCCCATGGCCAAGAAGGCTCGCGCGCTCGGGGCGCGCCTCGCGGAGGCGCTCGGCCTCGATGTCGCGATGTGGGACGAGCGTCTCTCGAGCGTGGCCGCCTCGCGCGCGCTCTCGTCGCAGGGCCTCTCGCAGAAGAAGCAGCGCGGCAAGCTCGACAGCGTCGCGGCCGCGATGCTCCTCGGCTCCTTCCTCGAGGCGCGCGACGAGGTGCGGGCGCGCGCGATCACGTTTCGCGCGGGGAAGACCCCGTGAGCCAGGGCTCGCGCGGCAAGGCGGCGCGTCGTGGTCGCGGCCCCGAGCTCGCTCTGGCGGTCTTCGTGGGCGCCGCGATCGCGGGGCTGACGTGGCTCTTCCTCGTCTATCCCGCCGCGCGGCGCGGCCATGCGCGCGGCGCGAGCGAGCTGACGGTGGTGGTGGCCGCCGACGACGGCATCGACGACGTGGCCGAGGAGCTCGAGCACCTCGGCGCGATCGACGACGCGCACCTCTTCGCGCTCTACGCGCGTCTGCTCGGCGCCGACGAGCACCTGCGGCGTGGCCCCGTGCGCCTGCGCGCCGACATGACGATCCGGACCTTGCTCGCTCGCCTCGCCGAGGGCCTGGGCCCGACCCAGATCGACATCCTCGTGCCCGAGGGCTTCGATCGCTACGAGATCGCCGCGCGCCTCGAGCGCTGGGACGTGTGCGCGGCCGACGACTTCCTGCGCGCCACCGAGGATCGCGCGCTCCTCGACGAGCTCGAGATCCCGGGCCCGAGCGCGGAGGGCTACCTCTTCCCGGACACGTACACCCTCGAGACCGGCACCGAGCCTGCCGAGATCGTGCGCCGCTTCGTGCGTCGCTTCCGGAGCGGCACCGTGGACGTGTTCGCCGAGGAGGGCGACGCGCGACAGCGTGCGCCGCGCGAGCGCCTCCGCGCCCTCGGCCTGCGCGACCACGAGGTGCTCGTGCTCGCGTCGATCGTCGAGCAGGAGGCCGTCGCACGCGAAGAGCAGCCGGTCATCGCGGGCGTGTTCGTGAACCGCCTCGAGAGCGACACGTTCCTGCCCCTGCACCGCCTGCAGGCCGATCCCACGATCGCCTACGGCTGCAAGGTCGAGCCCGCGCGTCGCTCGTGCGAGGGCTTCGATGGTCGTCGCATCACCCGCGCGATGCTCGAGGACGAGAGCAACCCCTACAACACGTACCGACTCGGCGGGCTGCCGCCCGGGCCGATCTGCAATCCAGGTCTGCCGGCGATCCGTGCGGTGCTCCACCACGCGCGGCACGACTACTTCTACTTCGTGGCGCGTGGGGGCGGGCGACACGTCTTCAGCGCCACGCTCGACGCGCACAACGACGGCGTGGCCGATCTGCGTGAGCGCGAGCGCGAAGCGGAGTAGGCCCGTGCCGCGTAAGAAGCTCCCCGCGTGTCGACCGAAGCTTCGGGCGGGCCACGAGAAGCATCTCGCGGGTCGAGAGAAGGACGCGCCCGAGACCCTCTCGCTCTTCGACCGGCTCGACGAGGGCGATCGCGCGAGCGGCCTGCCGCATGCACCGGCGGCAGCGTCGGTGCGTGGCTCGCTCGGGGCCGTCCCGCCGCCGCGACCCGACGACGTCGCGCTCGCCGCGCGCGTCCCATCGCACGTGTTCCTCGGCACCTCCAGCTGGACCTTCCCCGGCTGGGCCGACTTCGTTTACCGAAGACACTATCCGTCGCAGAAGGCGTTCGTGCGGAGCTCGCTCGAGGAGTACGTCGCGCATCCGCTCCTTCGCACGGTCGGCATCGATCGCTCGTTCTACGGGCCGCTGCCACGCGAGGAGCTGGCGTCCTACGCGGCGCTGCTGCCCGACGGCTACCGCGTGACGATGAAGGTCTGGGACGAGCTCGCCTCCCTCTCGTACCCCGAGCATGCGCGCTTCGGCGCGCGCGCGGGACAGCCGAACCCGCGCTTCCTCGACGTGGCCGCGTTCGCCGAGCACGTGGCGCTGCCGGTGGAGGAGACCTTTCGCGCGCACCTCGCGGCGTACGTGATCGAGGTGCCGCCCACGTCGCACGCGCCGGACGTGGCGCGCTTCGAGGAGCGCCTCGACGCGTTCCTCGTGGAGGCCGCGCCGTTCGGGCCGTTCGCGATCGAGCTCCGCGACACGCGGCTCATGACCGATCGCTACCTCGAGATCCTCGCCACGCGCGGCGCGAGCCACTGCTTCTCGTTCTGGTCGCGCATGCCGGGCCTCGCGCGCCAGCGTGAGCGCATCGTGGCGACCCTCGGTCGGAGCGTGCTCGGCCCCGTCGTGGTCGCGCGGCTCATGCTCCCGCACGGCAAGGGCTACGACGCGCAGAAGGCTGCGTTCGAGCCCTTCGATCGGATCGTCACGCCGCAGCCCGTCATGCGGCGCGACGTGGTGGCGCTCGCGGACGCGTGCGGAGAGGCAGGCCTGCCGCTCTACGTGGTGGTGAACAACAAGGCCGAGGGCTCGGCGCCCCGGACGGTGGAGGCCCTCGCGCGCCTCCTCGCCGAGCGCGGTGATGGCGCGAATTCGCCCTGAAACGTAAGGGATCCGAGAAAAAGAGCGCACGGCGGCGCAACGAAGGACACGCCGCGCCGACAACCCCCGCGTCCCAACTGGACGTGGAGGAAGTCATGAAGAGCTCGAAGGTGTTCCTGGTCGCTGTCTCGCTGGTCGGCTCGGCGGTGCAGCTCGGGTGCGGCAGCAACAACGGCTGTCCGGGCGGCTACGAGCCCGTGATGGGCATGTGCATGGAGATCGGTCGCACGATGCCCGACGCCGGTGCGGGCGACGCTGCATTCGTGCGCGAGGACGCGTGGCAAGACGATGCCGGCGCGCTCGACGACGGCGGGCTCGCCGATGACGCCGGCGCGCTGCCGACCGATGCGGCCATCGCCCCCGACAGCGGCTGCATGCTCCCGGCCCTCTACGCCGATCACGACGGCGATGGCTTCGGTGACGCGGCGGCCCCCCTGGGCGACTGCGTCGAGCTCGCGGAGGGCTACGTCCTCGATGCGACCGACTGCGACGATGCCCACGAGAGCGCGCATCCCGGTGGCACCGAGGTGTGCAACGGCGTCGACGACGACTGCAATGGAACGAGCGACGAGGGCGTGATGCTGTCGTTCTACGTCGACGCCGACGGGGACGGCTTCGGCGCGGGGGTCGCGGTGAGCGCGTGCAGCGCGCCTGCGGGCCACAGCGCGATGGCCGGTGACTGCGACGACACCTGCGCGAGCTGTCACCCCGGTGGCACCGAGACGTGCAACGGCCGAGACGACGACTGTGACGCGGCGATCGACGATGGCGTCACGACCACCTTCTACCTGGACGCCGACGGTGACTCCTACGGTCGGAGCGACATGCCTCTCGAGGCATGCGCGATGCCCGCGGGCCACGCGAGCCGGGGCGGCGACTGCGATGACGCGACGGGCGCCGTGAGCCCTGGCGCGAGTGAGATCTGTGACGGCCGCGACAACGACTGCGACGGCGGCAACGACGAGGGCGTGACGAGCACGTACTACCTCGACGGCGATGGCGACGGATACGGCCGTGCCGACGCGACGACGCAGGCATGCACGGCGCCCGCGGGCTACGCGAGTCGTGCCTCCGATTGCAACGATGGCAGCGCTGCAACGCATCCCGGCGCACCGGAGCTCTGCAACGAGGTCGACGACGATTGCAGTGGTGCGGTCGATGATGGACTCGCCACCTCCGTGTACTACGCGGACTGCGATCTGGATGGGTTCACTGCCCACGCGACCCCGGCGACGACCTACAGCAGTTGCCACGCGCCCACGTCGGCTCCGACCTGCGGCGCCGGGCTCACGGGAGCGTGGCGGGCGGCGCCCTCTGCGCAAGAGGACTGCGCGGATGCCGAAGCGAACGCATTCCCGGGCCAGGCCAACTACTTTCCCGCCATGATGCGGAGCCCTTCGGCCGGCGATCCGTGGGACTGGAATTGTGACGGCGTGATCGCGCACCAGTACGCCGACGTGACGTCGACCTGCTCCGGCACCTCGGGCTGCACCGCTCGGAGCGGGTGGGCGAGCACGGTGCCCTCGTGCGGTGCGTCCGCCTCGCGCGTCAGCTGTGGCTACAGCGGGTCCTTCATGTGCGTCGGAAACGCGACCTCGACCACGCAGGGGTGCCACTGAGCACTTCGGACGCACGCGGCCCCGCGATCCAGAGATCGCGGGGCCGCGTGCGTTCCGTCGTCGTGATAGACGTGGGCGCGGAGCGCGCGATGACCCAGAGCACGAACGTCACCTGGCACCATGGCCACGTCAGCGCCGAGGACCGTCGTCGGGTCCTCGGGCACGGCGGCGCGATCCTCTGGCTCACGGGCCTCTCCGGCTCGGGCAAGAGCACGGTCGCGCGGCTCGTCGAGAAGAAGCTCGTCGATCGCGGCGTGCTCGCGTACGTGCTCGACGGCGACAACGTGCGGCATGGCCTCAACGGCGATCTCGGCTTCGGCGAGAAGGATCGCACCGAGAACATCCGTCGCATCGCGGAGGTGGCCAAGCTCATGGCCGATGCGGGGGTGATCGTGCTGACCGCGTTCATCTCTCCGTTTCGCGCCGACCGCGCGCGCGCCCGCGCCATCGCGGTCGAGGGATCGTTCGTCGAGGTGCACGTCGCGACGCCTCTCGAGGAGTGCGAGCGCCGCGATCCGAAGGGCCTCTACAAGAAGGCGCGGGCGGGCGAGATCAAGGACTTCACCGGCCTCGACTCGCCCTACGAGGCGCCCGAGGCCGCGGAGATCGTGATCGGCGACGACGGCGCGAGCCCCGAGCGCTGTGCCGACCGCCTGATCGCTCTCCTCGAGGGCCGAGGCCTGCTCGGCGCGCGCACGCTCGCAGGCTGACCACGCGGGCTCGCGCGTCAGCTCGCGCGCAGGCTCTCCATGATCGCGCGTGTCTCGGGATCGGCCGGGAAATACGTCTCGATCCGCAGCTCCTGCACGGTCACGTCGAGCGGCGTGCCGAGCGTGGTGATCGTCGTGAAGAAGCGAAGGCGCCGACCGCCGGTTCGGAGCCGCACCTCGAGCAGCGGCGACTCGATCGTGCGCGGCGGCACAGAGCGCAGCGGCCCCGCGAGCGCCTCGATCTCGGCCAGCAGCGCGGCGCTTCCGTCGCGCGGAGCAGCGTGCGTCTCGCGTCGCACCTGATCGAGCACGTATGCGGCGACCTCGTCCCAGTTCTCCACGAACGGGCGAGCGCCCTTGGGATGGAAGAGAAAGCGAAGGCCGTTGCCGAGGATCGGCCCGGCCTCGTCGCTCATCGGCACGAGCGACATGAGCGCCCCCGCGCCCTGGTTGATCTTCACGACGTTCCAGAGCGGGTCGAAGACCATCGCGGGGAAGGGCTCGTGGTGCGAGAGCAGGAGCTCGATCGCGTGGCGCACGTCGCTCATGGCCGGCGAGTCGAGCGCGCTCTCGCGGTAGACGGGCGCGAAGCCCGCCGCGCCGAGCAGCACGTTGCGCTCGCGCAGAGGCAGCTCGAGCGCGCTCGAGAGCACGAGCACCATCTCGCGGCTCGGAGAGGCCTTGCCCGTCTCGAGGAACGAGAGGTGACGCGTGGAGACCTCGGCCTGCTCGGCGAGCGAGGACTGTGACCAGCGCCGTCGCGCGCGGTGATCACGCAGGAGCGTGCCGAACGAGGACGTGGGCGCGGTGCGCATGGAGAGGGCCATGAGCCGATCATGACGAAGTCGGTGCGGACGGGCATGACGTCCGAGGTCATGTGCGTCGGGACGTGCCCGGCGCCGATTTGTCGCCATTGCCGGGGCCGTGCCACGATCGCGGCCATGCGCACTACTCTCTTCGTGTCGTCGATCGTGGGCTCTCTCGCGCTGGCGGGGTGTCCCAGCAGCAACACCGGCAACCTCTCTCGCGCCGACTTCGAGTCGCAGTTCACGAATGCCGCCTGTGACGCGATCGAGGCGTGCGCGGGCGCGACCGTGTCCGACGTCTTCCTCTCGGCGGCGGGCGGGTGCGAGGGCGCGTTCGGTTCGGCGTACCGGAACGGTGCCTCGCCGGTCTACGACATGGCCACGGCGCGCGGCACCGTGACGTACAACGGCGCTCACGCTCGCGCGTGTCTGGACGCACTGCGCGCCTCGCCGTGCTCGCTCACGGGCAACGGCGCGGCGGCGATCGCGTGTCAGGACGTGTTCGTGGGCACGACGGCGGCGGGCGGGGCGTGCTCGATCAACGAGGAGTGCGGGGTCGATCAGTTCTGCTCGATCACCACGGCCTGCCCGGGCACCTGCCAGGCGCGCCGCACGTCGGGCCAGGACTGCAGCGACGATCGCCACTGCGCGGCGGGCCTCTCGTGTCGCGACTCCATGTGTCAGGCGCAGCCGATGGTGGGCGCGGGCTGCACCGAGCTCGCGGGCTGCTCGCTCGGCCTCCTGTGCTCGATGGGGCAGTGCCGGCCCGTGGACGAGGTGCTCGTCGGCACCGAGGGTGCTTCGTGCAACCTGCAGACGGGTCCGCTCTGCCGCGAGGGCCTCTCGTGCGTGGTCGACTCCGTGGCGCCGGGCGGCGCGACGTTCGTGTGTCGCGGAGCGGTGGCGGCTGGCGCGGCGTGTCGCCTCGGCCTGCCGGCGCAATGCCCCGATGGCCAGTATTGCTCCGAGACGAACCTGATGCGCCTCGACTTCGACGGCGTGTGCGCGCCGCTGCCGAGCACCGAGGGCGCGGCCTGCGATCTCTCCGGCTGTGCCGAGGGACTTCGCTGCACCAGCAACGTCTGCGTGCGCCTCCGCAACAACGGCGAGGCGTGTGAGACGCCGTCGCAGTGCGCGAGCGGCGTGTGCACGAGCAGCGTGTGCGTGGCGCCCATGCTCTGCGGCTCGTGAGCGCGTGAGCGAGCGAGACACGACGCTCTTCTTCGCGCTCGCGATCGGCATCACGAACCTCGTGCTCCTGCCGCCTGCGCTGGCAGCGCTCGGGGTGATCCCGGGGCCCGCGGAGGCGCTCATGGCGGGCGCGCCGCTCGCGATCTTCGGGCCCACGATCGCGGCCACGATCGCGTCGCGGCGCGAGGGCGGCTGGCCCGAAGTGAAGCGGCTCTTCGCGGGGCTCGTGCAGTGGCAGGTCGCACCGCACTGGTTCGTGATCGCGCTCGGGCTCCCCACGATCCTCTGGCTCGTGGGGCGTTCGGTCTATGCGCTCGTGCCCGGGAGCGAGAGCACTCCATGGCTGTTCCTCCCTGGCGACGCCACGCGCGTGGTGGGCGCCATCCTCGTGCCGCTCGGGGAGGAGATCGGCTGGCGCGGCTTCGCGTTGCCGCGCCTCGTCGCACGACACGGGCCAGTGCGCGCGAGCCTCGTCCTCGGTGGGCTCTGGGCGCTCTGGCACACGTGCATGCTGCTCTGCGTGGGCACGCCTGTGCCGCTGATCGTGCTCGGCATGCTCCAGATCTTCGTGGGCAGCTTCCTCTTCACGTGGCTCTTCCAGCGAACGGGCGGGAGCCTGCTCCTGGCCGTGCTCCTCCATGTGGGCGTGCACCTCTCGAACACGAGCCAGTCGTTCGAGCTCGCGCCCACGGTGATCACGCTCGCGTCGTACACGCTGCTCGGGGGGCTCTTGGTCGCGCTCGATCGCGAGGCCTTCGCGCCGTCGGCGCGGGCGCCCCTCGCGCTCGAACGCGGCGCTGCTCCCTGACGGAGCAGGCTGCGCCACGCGAGCGCAGGTGCTCGGGGCGGGTATCGAGATTCCCCTGAAAACGTGGGCAATTCGAGCTGGCAGGGTCTTCGCTCTTCGACGGCGCGCGGCCGAGGTCGCCGCAGGAGGAGTGAAGGATCATGACGAGCACGGAGGGTCTGTCGGTCCGGTTCTGGGGTGTGCGTGGGAGCATCGCGTCGCCTGGTCGCGAGATGGCGGGCGTGGGCGGCAACACGAGCTGCGTGGAGGTGCGCGCGGGCGACACCGCGATCGTGCTCGACGCGGGCACCGGCATCCGCGCGCTGGGGGACCAGCTGCTGCGCGAGCGCGTGCCGCACGTGTCGCTCCTGCTCTCGCACCTGCACTGGGATCACATCCAGGGCCTGCCGTTCTTCTTGCCGGCGTGGCTGCCGAGCTCACGCCTCGACGTGGTCGGCGCGCCCTCGACGGCGAGCCCGCAGATCGGCCTGCGCGAGTCGCTCTCGATGCAGATGCAGCCGCCGCACTTTCCCGTGCGCCTCACCGACATGGGCGCGCTCCTGAGCTTTCGGCAGATCGAGTCGGGGCAGGAGATCGTGATCGGCGACGTGACGATCATGGCGCGTCGGCTGAACCATCCGGGCGGCGTCATGGGCTATCGCCTCGAGGCGGGCGGGCGCTCGGTCGTCTACGCGACCGACACCGAGCACTACGCGTGCCCCGACCCGTACCTCGTGCGCCTCGCGAAGGACGCAGACGTGCTGATCTACGACGCGATGTACACGGAGGCCGAGTACCGCGGTGAGGTCGGCCCCTCGAAGGTGGGCTGGGGCCACTCCACGTGGGAGGCAGGCGTGGCAGTGGCCGACGCGGCGCGCGTGGGGCAGCTCGTCTTGTTCCATCACGATCCCCAGCGCACCGATCGCGAGGTGGCGGCGCTCGAGGCGCAGGCGGGCATCGTGCGGCCCGGCACGATCGCCGCGCGTGAGGGGCTCAGCATCGAGCTCGCGCCGCGCGCTCGTGCGCGAGCTGCGGCGTGACGATCCAGGCCGCCGGACCTGCCCGAAAGGAGGGTCGCGTCAAAGTGCCCGCAGAAGCCCAATCAACACGGGAGGTTGCGAGGCGTGGAGTGACCCCGGGGTATGATCGGGCCGTGACACGGCTGTCGTTGCTCGTGGAGCTCGCGTCGATGCTCGCGCGCGAGGTGGACCTCGATGCGTGGCTCGCGAGCGCGGCAGACAAGCTCGCGGAGGCGATGGACGCGGAGCGCGCGACGGTGTGGCTCGTCGATGCGCAGTCGATGGAGCACGGAGAGCGGGGCACGCTCGTGAGCCACGTGGCGGTGCTGCCCGAGGCGGACGCGCTGGTGCAGCCGATCGGCAAGGGTGTGGTGGGCCTCGTGGCCGAGCGGGGCGAGGTGGTGCGCATCGACGACGCGCGCCGCGATCCGCGCTTCGATCCCTCGCAGGACAGGAAGACGGGCTTCACCACGCGATCGATCCTCGCGGCGCCGATCCGCGAGGACGCGAGCGCTCCCGTGCGCGGCGTGGTGCAGGTGCTCAACCGCAAGCTCACGCACGGCGAGGCGCGCTTCGACGACGAGGACGCGGAGTACCTGCTCGCGCTCGCGACGGAGCTCGCGCGTGCGCTCGCCCTCACCACGCTCGCGCCCGTGAGGGGTGAGCCGGGGCTCGTCCTGCGCGGACCCTTCAACCGCATCGTGGGCCGGAGCCCCGCGATGGAGCGGGTCTACGAGCGGATTCGCCTCGCGGCGCAGGCCGACGCGACGGTGCTGCTCCGCGGCGAGACGGGCACGGGCAAGACGCTGCTCGCGCGCGCGGTGCACGTGAGCTCGCCGCGGCGGCGCGGGCCCTTCGTGACCGTCGACTGCACCACGCTCCCCGTGCAGCTCGCCGAGAGCGAGCTCTTCGGCCACGAGCGCGGCGCGTTCACGGGGGCCGACAGGCGCGTGCGCGGCAAGGTGGAGCTCGCGCACCAGGGCACGCTCTTCCTCGACGAGATCGGGGATCTGCCGATCGAGTCGCAGGGCAAGCTGCTGCGCTTCCTCCAGGAGCGCACGTACGAGCGCGTGGGCGGACGCGAGACGATGCGCGCGGACGTGCGGGTCCTCTCGGCCACCCACCACGACCTCGAGCGCGCCGTGCGCGAGGGGCGCTTTCGTCAGGACCTCTACTACCGCCTGCGCGTGCTCGAGATCGACGTGCCACCGCTCCGCGAGCGTGGCCCCGACGAGATCGAGCGCCTCGCTCGACACTTCGCGGAGATCTTCGGCAAGCGCTACGGCCGCACGGTGGAGCTCGAGCCCGCGGCGATCGCGGCGCTCCGCGCGCACCCTTTCCCCGGCAACGTGCGAGAGCTCGAGCACGCGATCGAGAGCGCCACGGTGCTCGCGCCCGATGGCCGCCTGCGCCGCGACCGCCTCCCGCTCGCGCGCACGACCGACGAGCCCGCGACGAGCGCATCACGCGACACGCGACGCGCGCAGGAGCGAGAGCCTTCGCACGAATCGCCCTCCGGACAGGGCGATGTCGACGCAACGCGCGTGCCCTTCGGGCTCAGCCTCGAGGCCGCCGCGGAGGCCTACGTGCGAGCGGTCGTCGCGCACGTGAATGGAAACCAGAGCGAGGCGGCGCGCGTGCTCGGTGTCTCTCGCAACACCGTGGCGCGCGCGCTGAAGAAGAAGTGACGAGGCGGAGGCTCGAGGTGCGCGCCTCGAGCGCGTACGAGGCGCTCGCGTTCCATGCGCTGACGCACCTCTCTCTCGCACCGCCCCGATCGCTGCGCGACGAGCGCTACCGCGCGTGGTCGAGGGCAGCGCTGCCCGAGCTGGCGCGCTCCCCGCTCGCGGAGGACGCTCTCGCGATCTCCCGACGCATCGAGGAGGAGGGCTGCGCGGCCGCGGTGCAGTGGCTGCCGCGACTCCACCGATCGATCGAGGCGCTGCGCGCCACGGCGCGGCTCGAGCTCACGGACGGGGCGATGGATGCGCACAGCGATCCCGTGGCGCTCCGGGCGATGCGCGCTCGGCACGGGGACGGTGTCGAGTGGTTGCGGGCCGATCTCCTCCTCGCTGCGGGAGCGTTCGTGGAGGTGCACGAGAGGGTGCGCGTCGAGCCCCGGGTCCTCACGGAGACGCGGGAGATCCTCGCGTCGTTCGCGGCGCCCGAGGTGCCGCCGATCGTGGTGCTCGATCACGCCCTGGGCGCGCACGGACGCGCGTTTCCGGAGGTGGTCTACGTGGGCGCGCCCGCCGCGTGGAACGGCCTCGACGCGCACATGCCCGCCGTGCTCGCGTTGCACGAGCATGCGGTGCGACGCGCGCAGGGGAGCTTCGAGGAGCGCGAGTGGTCCGCGCTCGTCCGCGTCGAGCGGCTCGTCGAGCCCGAGGAGGCGCTGCGCCGCGCCCACGCCGCGTGGCTCGTCGAGGCCTCGCTGGAGCCGCTGCTCGACGCGGCGCGCGTTCGAGGGGTGATCTCGGCCTCGGAGGTGGGCGCCGTGATCTCTGCGAGCGATCGCTCGCTGGCGCTCGCGCAGCTGCGCGCGTGAGGGATGCAGGGCCTCGGGCCCGAGAGACGACGACCTCAGCGAAGGACGGGGAGTCGTTGCTTGTCGGGAACGAGCGCGTCCTCGCTCTCGGCGCGGGGCCGCGCGACGGGGACGCCCCGCACGGTCACGTAGCGGACCCTGTCGTGCCAGGTCACGCGCGGTGTGGGGCCCGCCTCGATCCGCGCGAGACGCTGCTCGTCCGGCGCTGTCGCGACGGGTAGCACCACGATGGCTCCCTCGCGGAGGCGTGTGATCAGCGCGAACGGGATCGCGTCCCAGGCGAAGCCTGCGACCACGACGTCGAGGTCGTCCGTCCAGTGACTCGGCTCGCGTGCATCGCCCAGGAAGACCTCGACACGCGAGCCCTCTCCCAGTGCGACGCGGCTCGCGCGGACGAGCTCCGGATCGACCTCCACGCCGCGTACGGAGCCAGCGGCGCCGACGACGTGGCCGAGGAGGGCCCCGCCGTAGCCGCTGCCGGAGCCGAGATCCAGCACGCGCAGCCCCGCCGTGATCCCCGCGAGGCGATGGACGAGCGCATACGCGTGCATCGCCGACACCGCCACCTCGCCGATCGCGATCGGCTCGTCGCGTGCGCTCTCGGCGACCGCGTCGATCGGCACGAAGCGCTCGCGCGGGACCTCGCGGATCGCGTCGAGGATCGGGGAGTCGAGGGGCAGCTGGGCCAGGCGCGCGATCGACGGCAGCGCCGCCTCGCGTCCCTCGCGCGCGAGGCTCGCGAGGTCGGTGTGCGCAAGGAGCTCGCGCGCGGCCTCGATGCGGTGGCCCGTCCAGGCGCGCCACGCGAAGTAGCGACCGAGCGTGTCGAGTCGCGTGCGGCGAGTGGAGGCCTGGTCGCGGATCGAGCGCAGGAAGTGCTCGCGTGCTCTGCCGCGGTGCGCGTAGCGCGACTCGATCTCCGCGAGGATCGGGCCGAAGAGCGTGTCTTGCAGAGACTCGCGCTCGAGGAAGTCGAGCTCGCGAGAAGGGTCGCACCACTCGGAGAGGAACGCCGGGTCGCCCTCGTGCCACCACGTCGGCGCGTGGAAGCGCGCCCCGAAGCGATGCTCCCACGCGCCGCGCTCGTGATCGATCGGCGAGCCCGGGTAGAAGCGGTAGGGGTCGACGGAGAGAAAGCCTGTCGTCGCGGGTGGCGACAGGAACAGCGCCCGCAGGTAGCGCGCTGACCGCTCCATCGACGCGCGTGTCTCGCCAGGGTGACCGACGATCACGTTCGCGCCCCACGCGAGGTCGTGCTCGAGCGACCACGCGGCGATCTCGTGCATGCGGACGAGGTGGTCCTCGATGCGGCCCGTCTTTCGGATGATCGCGAGCTGCTCGGGGTCGCCTGACTCGAGGCCGAACCCGACCGAGCAGTTGGCATCGCGGAGGAGCGCGAGGTCGTCGTCCTCGACGAGATCGATGCGGAGGAGCAGCCATGTCGTGTCGATCGGCAGCGCGCGGCGCGCGAGCTCCGCGAGGAACGCGCGGCGCCAGGAGGCCTTCATCCCGAAGAGCGCGTCGGTGACGAAGAGCGTCCAGCTCCGGAGGTCGAGCCACGCGTGGAGCCGCACGACCTCGTCGATCGCCCGCTCCACCGAGTACGCCCTCCAGCGCACCTCGCGCTTCGCCCGCTCCATGCAGAATGCGCAGTCGAAGGGGCAGCCCCGCGAGAGGTAGAGCTGTGCTTGGCTCGCGTGGCGGCGCGCGATGCCGCGGTAGCGATCGAGGTAGGACCAATCAGTGAGGGGCAATTCATCGAGATCCTCGATGGGCTCGGATCCGAGGATCTGCTGGCGCATCGGTGCTCCGCCGTCGACGGAGAGAACGACACGCGTGAAGGGGAGCTCTCCCTCGCCGACGATGCACACGTCGAACGGAGAGCCGTCCGCGATCACCTCGTCGGGGCGGGCGCTCGCGTGGTAGCCGCCCGCGACGATGACGGCGTGCGGCAAGAGCGCGCGCGCTCGCTCGGCGAGCGCCGTGCAGGGAAGCCAGTCGAAGGACGAGTAGATGGCGACGCCGATGACGTCGTAGCCACGGCCGTCGTCGCCGAGGAATACCTGCGCGAGCGAGAACGAGCGTCGCGACGACGCGGCGAGGGCGCGCTCGAAGACGAGATCGCGCACGTGCACGTCGGCCTTGGTGTGGGCGTGGAGGTAGGTTGCGAGGCCCACGAGCTGCGGGCATCCGAAGCTCCCGCCGGAGGCGCCCACGCTGCCGGGCCACAGGAGCAGGACGCGCGTCATGGTCCGGGCTCGCTCATCGTCGGATCAGGGCGGAGCTCGGCACGAGGCCCCGCGACGCGCGCTCGCGCGCGAGGCGTGTGGAGAGCTCTGGATCGACGTGCTGGGCGACGAAGGGATCGAGCCCGCGAGCACCGCTCACGGCGATCGCGGCTGCACCACACCCACCCAGGCACACGGCGACGTGGGGGCACGGTGTGCAGAACTCCGGCGTGACGTCGCGGTAGCCCGGGGATCGGAGCAGGGCGTCGAGCGCGTGATCGTCGACCGCAGCGACCTCGCCGAGCGTCGACGCGTGCAAGGTGCAGTGGCGGATCTCGCCACGGGGTCCGAGCACGAGCTCCTGCACCTCGGAGCCGATGGCGCACTGACCGAACGAGACGTGCGGATAGTCGTCGTAGTCGATCACGCACGGCGGGATCGGCATCGTCGAGCGGAGCGTCAGGCCATGTCGGATGGCGCGCCCCTCGGCGGCCTCGAGCGCGCCCACGATCTCGCTCCGCGAGGGCAGGAGCTCCGCGAGCTGCCTGGTGGCGAAGCCCGCTGGCGAGAAGCGGGAGAACGAGATCTCGCGCACCCCGCGCGACGCGAGCAGGTCGAGCGTCTCGCCCACGCACTGCGCGTTCTTCCTCGTGACGACGACGCATCCCACCACGCGCACGCCCGCTCGTCGGAGCGCCTCGAGCCCGCGCAAGGTGCGCTCGAAGTGCCCGGCTCCGCCGGCGAGATCGTCGTGCAGGGCCGCGTCGGGGGCGTTCACCGCCACCTGGATCGAGATCGGCTCGTAGCCCGCGAGGCGGCTCGCGAGCTCGTCCGTGATCAGGCCCGCGTTCGAGATCATCTGGAAGCGCACGCCGTGCGCGCGGCACACCTCGAGCAGCTCGAAGAGATCGCGACGCGAGAAGGGCTCTCCGCCCGTGAACGTCACGTGATCGAGCTCGACGTTCGCGAGGATGCGCTCGAGCGCGGCCACCAGCCCCTCGGTCGAGAGGGCGCCGATCTCGCGCCCGCCGTCTTCGCGCCAGGCGTTGTAGCAGTGGCCACACGTCTGGTTGCACGCGCTCGTGAGCTCGACCGCGAGCGAGCGCCGCGCGCTCACGGCGCGTCCTCGACGGCATCGACGTCTGCGCTCACGTCGTCGATCTCGTTCATGCCGGAGCTCACTTCGGGGCGTCGTCGTTCGACGCCGCGTCGTCGATGCTCGGCGCGTCGTCGCTGGGTGGCGCGTCGAGGCCCCCGGACGCGTCGAGGGAGGCAGGTGCGTCGAGGCCGACGTCGGAGGCTCTCGCTGCATCGGGCGGCGACGTGTCGAGGTCGGCGTCGGCGTAGGGATCCCCGGAGTCGACGACCGGGCTCAGACAGACGCAGGCCGTGGCCTGCGTGGCGGTGCCGACGCCTGCGAGCGCCAGGGCCACGTAGCGGGCGCGCCTTCGCAGGATGGCCTTCGTGTCGTCGTCGCTGCTGCTCACGGCGCGTCCTCGGGGGGCCCGCCGTCGTCGCTGGCTCCGGAGTCGTCGCTGGCTCCGGAGTCGTCGAGCGCCTCACCCACATCGTCGCTCGCGGCGTCACTCGCCGCGCCATCCGGGGTCGCCACGTAGCGCACGTCGGGCGTCGCGCCGTCGGTCGTGCTCCTGGGTGCGTCCATGCTGCCCGCGTCGGTGTTGTCGATGGGGCTCAGACAGATGCAGGCCGTGGCCTGCGTGGCGGTGCCTACGCCTGCGAGCGCCAGGGCCACGTAGCGGGCGCGCCTTCGCAGGATGGCCTTCGTGTCGTCGTCGTCGTGCATGGGCCCACCTCGGCGCGTGATCGTACACGACTCACCCACCGCTGCGTGTGCGCTTGCGCGGCACGAGCGAGGGCGGGGCGTGAGGGTCGTCCTCGTCGAGGCTGGGATCGAAGCGGGCGATGCGGTGCAGGTTGATCGCGTTGATGCCGATGTGCGCGATCACCGGGCCCGCGATCGAGCCCGTGTGCTGGTAGACGAGGCCGAGGAGCAGGCCCATCACGCCGGCCCAGATCGTCCACGGAAGGAGCGCGCGCGAGGGCACGAAGTGGACGGCGCCGAAGAGGAGCGAGGTGACCCACAGACCGAGCCATGGCTGGAGCGCGCCACGGAAGAGCAGCTCTTCGGCGGAGCCGGAGGCGACCGCGAGCGCGACGAGATCACCCGAGCGCGCGCCCTCGAGGGCCGCACGGAACTCGGCGCGGAGCGCGCGCGCCCACTGGGTGCGACGCACGAGGAGCTCGGTCGACGCGAGCGTCACGGTCGCGAGGAGCACGCCGAGCGCGGCCGAGCCGAGCTGCGGCGCGAAGGCCGAGGTCGCCAGCGCGGCGGGCATCCACGCCGGCGCATCGACGGGCTGCACGAGGAGCGAGTCGTCGCGCCACCACGCGATGGTCACGGCGAGCGCGATCATCGCGACGTAGAGCGCGAGACCGAGGCGCAGGCGGCGGGCGAGCTGACCTCTCATGCGCGCGCTCCCATGCGCGGGACACCGCGAAGCGACGAGAGGGGCGGAGGCTGTGTGCGCATCGCTCGAGTCGGGGAGAACGCCGTTGACCCCGATCACCGTGCCGATAGTAAGCTCACACCGCTCCGAGACCCACTCTCGTTTCCGCGCCCTTCATGGACAACAGCCCCGAGCTCCCCAAGGTGCTCGTCGTCGACGACGAGAAGGTGATCCGCGAGATCCTCGCGGATTTCCTCTCGATGGAGGGCTTCTCGGTGCGCACGGCGGAGGACGGCGCGGCCGCGCTCGCGGAGCTGTCCAAGCACAGCTACGACCTCGTCCTCAGCGACCTCAAGATGCCGAACATGGGCGGCCTCGAGCTGCTCGAGGCGATCGGCAAGCACTCCTCGAACGTGGTGGTCGTGATCATGACGGGCTTCGGCACCGTCGAGACCGCGATCGACGCGATGAAGCGCGGCGCCTACGACTACATCCTCAAGCCGTTCAAGGTGGAGGAGGTCGTCCACACGATCCGTCGCGCGCTCGAGAAGCAGAAGCTCGCCACCGAGAACCTGCGGCTGCGCGAGGCCCTCTCGCTCTACAAGGTGAGCGAGGCCATCGCCGCGAGCCTCTCGCTCGAGGAGGTGCTCGGCACCGTCACCGACGCGGCGCTGCACGAGGTCGAGGCCGATCAGGTCTCCATCGTGCTCGCCGACGGATTCGGTGGATGGTTCGAGCGCGCCCGCGAGCTCCACCCAGGCTTCGCGCGGCACGTGCAAGAACACCTGGATGATCCCGACGTGCCCAAGAAGGAGTACGTGCGGACGCCACGCCGCACGGAGCGACCGCCGGGCATGGGAAGCGCCGCCGGGTCCACCGCGCCTGGGGGCACCGCGCCGGGATCGAGCGCGCCGGTCGACGCGATCGACCAGCCCGTCCTCGCGCGCCTGAACGCCGCGCGGCTCGCGGTGTACTTCGCCGAGGATCAGCCGCTGCGCGTGCACGGCGCGGCCTCGGGCGAGTACCTCGTGCTCGGCGATCCCGCGTTCGCCGTGACCTCGCTGATCGTCACGCCGCTCTACGCGCGCAAGCAGGTGATCGGCTTCCTCGGCGTGCTCTCGTACAGCCGCGGCAAGAAGTTCGACGAGGGCCAGCGCAAGCTCCTCCGCATGGTGGCGAGCCGCGCGTCGGCGGCCATCGAGAACGCCAAGCTCTACGAGGACCTCAAGGCCACGTTCCAGCAGACCATCAAGGGCCTCGCCTCCGCGATCGACAAGATGGACCGCTACACGGCGGGTCACTCCGAGCGCGTCGCGGCGTATGCGCAGATCCTCGCGATCAAGCTCGGCCTCGGCCCCGAGGAGGTCGAGATCGCGCGCCAGGCCGCGCTGATGCACGACATCGGCAAGATTGGCTGCGTGATGAACCTGAACAAGCCGGGCAAGCTCTCGACCGAGGAATTCGAGGTCTTCAAGAAGCACCCGGGCTACGGCAAGGACATCCTCGAGCCCATCACCTTCTTGAACCCGCTCATCCCTGGCGTGCACCTCCACCACGAGCGCTGGGACGGTCGCGGGTATCCGATCGGGCTCACGGCGCAGGACATCCCGCTCCTGGCGCGCATCATCTCGGTGGCCGACACCTACGACGCGATGACGAGCGACCGCGCGTACCGCAAGGCGCTGCCGCACGAGGTCGCGGTGAGCGAGATCTGCCGCTGCGCAGGCTCGCAATTCGATCCGACGTGCGCGAACGAATTCTCCGAGGCGATCGAGGTCGAGCGCGAGGAACGGCTCGCGCGCGGCGAGGTGATCCCCGAGTGATCGCCGTTCGTCGGTGGACCGAGCGCGGCGGGATCCTGGGGCTCGCCGGTGTGCTCGCGTCGTGCGAGGCGTGCGGGGGCGTGAGCGTGCTCGAGCCCGCGCGCGCGCCCAGCAGCGGCCCGATCGAGGGCTCGATCACCTTCGGGGCGCGGGCCTCCACGCACGACGGCCTGACCTCCGAGGAGACGGCGATGCCCGCCCGGCACGTGGACGTCACGCTGCTCGACGCGACGGGGCACGCCCTCGCGTCGGGGCAGAGCGACGAGGCCGGTCACTTCACGTTCCCGAGCACGCCCGGCGCGACGTCGCTCGGCGTCACCGCGCGCATCCGCTTGGGCGCGATCGACGTGGCGACGTCGCGCGAGCGCAACGGCGAGTCGTCGTACGCCGCCGTGATCCCGCTCGCGCAGGTGGCGCGCGACGGGGGGCACGTGCACTTCGCGGACACGGCGGGCGAGATGGCCGGCGCGCTCCACATCGCCGACACGCTCCTTCGCGGCTCGCGCGCGCTCGAGCACTGGACGGGGCACGCGCTGCCGCCGGTGTTCGCGTACTGGGGCCGCGGGATCACGACGGACTGGAGCTACTTCCGCGGCGAGATCCCCGAGGGCAGCGGTCGCTTCTGCCTCGAGCTCCTCGGCGGTCCGCTCGGCGAGCAGTCGAGCACCGACACCGACGAGCACGACGAGGGCATCATCCTCCACGAGCTCGGTCACTTCGTGATGAACCGCCTCGCGGGAGACTCGTCCATCGGCGGCCGGCATCCGCCGGGCGCGCTCGTGGACCCCGGCGTCGCGTGGGAAGAGGGGCGCGCGACGTGGTTCGCCATGGCCGTGCTCGCGGAGGAGGATCCGAGCCGCGAGCCCTTCTATCGCGACACGCTCGGCATCGTGCCCACCGGCTCGACGCGCATCGACGAAGACGTGGAGCACCCGAGCCTGCCGCGCGGTCTCGGCTCCGAGCGCACGGTCGCGGGCGTGCTCTGGGATCTCACCGACGGCGACGTGGCCGATCCCGCGGCCGTAGACGCGGTCGATCGCGACGGCGACGGTGCGGCGCTCGGGGCGGCGGCCGTGCTCGGCGCGATGTCGCGTGCGTTCGAGGAGCCCGACGCGTTCGTGGCCCTGCCGAATTTTCTTCGGTTCCTCGTGGGGAGCGGCGCGATCGAGGACGCGCCCCTGCGCGCGATGCTCCGCGCGAGCGGCGAGGACGAGACCCTGCTCGCGGCGAGCGACGAGGCCGTCGCGTGGCCGATCACGCTCTCGATCGGCACGCCGGTCACGGGGGCCATCGATGGCCTCAGCGACCCGTCGCCGAGCGGAGCGCCCGCCAAGCCCGACAACGGCATCGACGCCGTGCGCGTGCACCGCGTCACGCTCCCGCGCGCAGGGACGCTCGTGGTCACGCTCACGATCGAGGGAAGCGGGGGATCGAGCGATCACACCGACCTCGACGTGCAGCTCTGGTCGCGTCGCGCCGAGCCGCTCGCGAGCGAAGAGGGTCCGCTCGCCACCCACACGATCCGGCGTCCGCTCGAGGCTGGCACGTACGTGGTGATCGTGCGCGACGAGGGCCACGGCAACCGCGCGCGCTACACGCTCGAGACGCGCCTCGAGTAGGGTGCGATCAGCGCGCGTCCCAGCGCGCGACGAGCACGTGGTAGCCGGGGCGATCGTGGCGCACCTCGATCTGCGCGTCGCCGGCGCCGAGCCGCGCGATCTCTGCGAGCTCGGAGGCCGGATAGAGCTTGCGACCGCTCAGCATCGCGTCGTGCACGAACGAGCGTCGCATCCCGAGCGTGGCGCTCAACGGCAGGAACGCGAGGAGCTTGAGCGAGCGGCGACCGTCGATGGCCACGAAGGCCGTGGTGGCGACGCGTCGGCTCTCGGACACCATGCGCGCGAGCTGACCCGCGCCGAAGTGATGGACGCTCTGCGCGATGAACACGAGGTCGAAGCGGCCGGCCTCAAGCCGCTGCATGTCGAAGGCATCGACGACCTCGAAGCACACGGGCAGGCCGCGCGCTCGCGCCTTGGCGCGCCCCGCCTCGACGTACTCCGCGACGTAGTCGGAGCCGGTCACCTCCACCGGCAGCCCTGCACGACGGATCTCTCGTCCGAGGGCGAGCGCGAGCTCTCCGCTTCCGCTCGCGAGCTCGAGCAGACGCGCAGGTCGCCCGAGCCGTCGCGCCACGTCCTCGACGAGCGGGCGGAGCACGCGCGTCATGCGCCAGTACGAGCCCAGCGCGAGGTTCATGCCGTGCAGCGCGCCGACGATGCGGAGCTTCTCCTCGGCGGGGAAGTCGCGCTCGTCGAGGTGCTCGGGGCGATCGGTGCGGATCGCGCGGTCGAGCTCGGCGTGGAGGCGCGCGAGGACGCCGCGCTTGGCGGCCTCGCCGACCCGCGCGTGACGGAGCGCGGCGATGTGGGCGTCCACCGCGGCCTCGAGCGCGGGGCCCTCCAGATCGAGCGGTGGCGAGGGCAGGGCGCGGAGGGCGCGCGCGTCGTCGTCCGGGAAGCGCAGCATGCCCGGATCGTAGGCGGGAGCGGCCGCTCGGGGTGTGGACGTTCCGTGTCCTTGCGCGCGATCCGTGTAGAGTCCGCGGCGTGCCGGCCCCGCACACCTCGCGCTCCCGCGTGGCGCTCGCGATCGCCCTCCTGGCGTTCGTGGCCGCGCTCGCGAGCGTGTCGGCGCAGCTCACGCCGAACACGTGGATCTTCCGCGACGGCCGCTTCTACGTGAACGTCACGACGACGATCGTCGAGGACCTCTCGCTCGAGCAGCACCGGTTCGCGGCGAGCTGGTACTCGGGGACGCTCGGCTGGAACCACGACCTCGATCCGGGCTGGAGCAACGTCGCCCTCGGTCGCAACGGGGAGCACTGGCCCAAGCACCCCTACGTGCTGCCGTTCCTCGCGAGCCCGCTCTACTTCGCGCTCGGGCTGCCCGCGACGTTGCTCTTCAACCTGATGATGTACGGCGTGATGGTCGCGGGGCTCTATCGCTTCGCGCGCGCCTACGCCGAGCCCGAGAGCGCGGCGCTCGCGGCCTCGCTCTTCGTCTTCGCCACGATCGTCGTGGGCTCCGCGTACGACTACTCGACCGACGTGCTCATGCTCGCGCTCTTCGCGCAGGGGCTCGCGAGCGTGAAGGAACGCCGAGGGATCTGGGCCGGCGTCGCGATGGGCCTCTGCGTGATGATCAAGCCCACGGCGCTGATGCTCCTGCCCTCGCTCGTGCTCGTGTTCTTCGAGCGCACCGAGGCGCGAGGGGCGGCGCCCGATCGCGACCGCACGCGGCGCGAGCTCTTCCGCTCACTCGCAGGCGGCGCGACGGTGCTCGTGCTCTTCGCGCTCGCGAACACCTGGATGTACGGGCGGCCGTGGTGGTCCGGCTACAACCGCACGCTCGTGACCTCGGGCGGCGCGCCGAGCCTCGCCTCGCACACCGACGCGTTCGGCGTGCCCTTCGAGGAGGGCCTCCATCGCGTGCTCTACGGAGACTATGGCCTGGTCGCGGCCTTCGGGATCCTCGCGCTCGCGGCGCCGGGCCTCCTCGTGATGCTGCGACGCCGTCCGCGCGCGGCCATCGCCGCGATCCTCGGTGTGACGCTCAGCCTCGAGGTGTTCTCTCGCTACGTCTACGAGGGACATCGCTTCCACTGGCCCGCGCTCGCGCTGCTCGTGCCGGCGATCGCCACCACCTTCGCGTGGCTGGGCCGACGCGAGGTGCGCCCGATCGTCGAGGCGGCGCGACGCGTGCGCGTGGGCGAGGGCGTGCTCGTCGGCGGAGCCGCGCTCGCGGCGACGATGTTCACGGTGATCGGCTCGCCGCGCGGGCGCCTCGGCGGTGGCGCGTGGGTGGACGCGGCGCTCGGCGCCGTGCCCGAGTCGATCTCGCCCGAGGTCGCGCCCTTCCTCGTGATCGCGCTCCACGGTGTGTTCGCGGGTGTGCTCGCGGGCGCGCTCGCGTCGATGGTGAGCGGACCGCGCGCGCTCCGCGCCGCAGCGGTGCTCGTGCCGCTCGGCGCGCCCGAGGTCCGCCTCGGCCTCCAGCAAGGCGGGCCTGCGCTGATCGCGACGGCCCTCGTCGCCCTGGCGTGCGCGCTCCTCATGCGCAGCGCGCGTCAGCTCGGCGAGCGCGGGAGCCTG
>JAIBCE010000288.1 GCA_019694315.1 Sandaracinaceae bacterium | reverse complement strand
GGGCTCGAACACGCGCTCCTCCGCCGCGAGCTGCGACGCGCGGCCGAGGGCCCGCCGCGAGACCTCGCGCTCGATCGCGCGCCCGTGCTCGTGACGCTCGGGGGTAGTGATCCGCGGGGGCTCACGGAGCCGATCGTCGCGCGCCTCCGGGCCAGAGGCGTGCCCGTCGTGGCGCTCGTGGGCGCGCTCGCCTCGGCCGGAGCGCCCGATCGCGGGCTGCCGATCGAGGGCGCGACGTGGATGCGCTCGGTCGACGACGTCGTGCCGATCTTCGACCGCGTCGGCTGGGCCCTCTCGGCGGCAGGGGGCACGGCCCTCGAGCTCGCCGCGCTCGGTCATCCCGTGGTGAGCCTCGCGACCGTCTCGAACCAGCGCGCCCTCGCCCACGCGTGGGCCGAGCGAGTCGCGCCCCACGACGTCGGCGTGGGGCCGTCGTTCGATCTCGTCGGGCTCGAGGGCGAGGCGCTCGCGCGTGCGCTCGACGAGGCCGGCCTCGCGCTCGTGCGCCTGCGCGGCGAGGCGGCCGCGAGCGCGCGTCATGCGCGCGCGGCGCGAGCACGGCTCGATGGTCAGGGCGCGGCGCGCATCGCCCGAGCGCTGGCCCTTCTCGGGAAGAGCCAGCGCGCCACGTGATCGGCGTTGCTGCGCGGCCGCAAGACCGCGGGCAAGAGCTCGTCGAGCGAGTGGATGCGGTGCTCGGCCTCGAACACGCGCGGCATCTCGATGTTCGCGTGAGGGCCGCGGTGGATGCGGAACGTCGTGAGCCCCAGCGCGCGCGCGCCGACGAAGTCCTTGGTGGGGTTGTCGCCCACGTAGGCGACCTCGTGCGCGAAGATGCCGCGTGCCGCGAGCACCGCGAGCGCCGGCTCGAACGCGAGCCGGTGCGGCTTCTGGAACGCCTCGCCCGCGTCCCATGTGTAGCGCTCGATCTCGAGGCGCCCGCGCAGGCCCAGCGCCTCCACCTTCGCGCGCTGCACCTCGGGATGGCCGTCGGTGACCACGCCGCACGGGACATCCGCGCGCACGAGCGCATCGAGGCAGCGCGTCGCGTCGGGCAGGAGCGCGATCCGCGGTCGATGCTGCCGGTACACGTGCACGAGCTCCGGCACGATGGAGGCGATCTCTTCGTGCGAGAGTCCCTGCGCCTCGAGCGCGCGATCGAAAGTGTGCCCGCGACCGTGATCTCGAAGCGCGTCGTCGAGCGCGGCGCGGAACGTGGCCCCGCGAACGCCGAGCTCCGAGGCGGCGTGGGCCGCGACGGCGTCGAAGCCCGAGGAGACGAAGTCACGCTCGCTGTAGAGCGTGTCGTCCAGATCGAACAAGACCGCGTGCAACATGGATCCCCTCCAGATCGCGAGGACGCACGAACACGTCCTGCGTGTAGCGGAGCATCGTGAGCCCCACCTCGTAGCCCCCGACAAACGGGGCGATGCGCTCTCCGCGCGCCATGCGCACCACCAGCTCCGCGCTGTCGGCGCCGGCCTCGAACGCGAGCGCCGACGCGCCCCCGAAGCGAGGGTTGAGCTCGATGACGTCGATCCGTCCGAGCTCGCTCGGGCGGCGATCGAAGACCTGGATCACCGCGTGCCCCCGCAGCGCCACGGCCTCTGCGAGCCTCGCGCCCAGTCGAACCAGCGCGGGATCATGCACGGTCCGGCTGACGTACGACTCGCCCGCCACCACCGTCGCGCGCTCGCGCGGCACGACCGAGAGCACCCGCCCCTCGAGGTCCGCGAGCACGTCGATGCTGAGCTCCGGCGCCCGCACGAGCTCCTGCACGAGGAGAGGGCCGCGCACGGCGCCGAGGCGATCGAGCTCCGCGCGAGAGTCCACGCGAAACGCGCCCCGTCCGCCCTTGCCGGAGCGCGTGCGCGCAAACACCGGATAGCGAGCGGGATCGGCGAGCTCGTCGGCCGCGACGCGCGTCGCGACGCTGAAGCCCCGGTCCTCGCACAGCTGCGCGAACGCGAACTTGTCCTGGCACAGCGCGATCGTGCGCGACGACGAGATCGGCACCGTCACCCCGAGCGCACGGAGCTCGTCCACGCGCGCCGCGAAGAGCGGCAGCTCCTCGTCGCGGGTCGGGATGAGGAGGGAGATCTGCTCGTCGCGGATCACCTCGACGAGGGCGTCCCAGAAGTCCGGCGCGTCCGAGCGCGGCAAGAGCCGCGCGCGGTCCGCGAGAAAGAGCGCCGCCGAGCGCTCCTCGCAGTCGGCCGCCACGACCCGCCCTCCGAGCGGGGCCACGGCGCGCTGGAACGACCGCACGAGCGAGACCTTGCGCGACGCGCTCGTGACGAGGACGTTCATCGCGTCCTCCGCGCGATCACCACGCAATTGCGCCCGAGGCCCGCCGCCGCGAAGCTCCGATAGAGCGCGCGCCGCGTCTCGGCGGGAATCGTCGCCTCCATGCGCCTGCGCCGCGCATGACAGCGCGCGCCGAGATCGGGCTGCCCCACGTAGTCCTCGCCGAGAAGGAGGTAGAGCTCCATCGGGAAGTTGCACGTCCGCTCGTGCACGACGAAGCCCTCGCCCTCGAGCAGCCGATCGAGCGACGTGAAGTCGAAGTAGTTGATGTGATCGGGCGCGGCGATCCACCACCGCGTCTCGGTGCCGATCGCGGCGCGCGCCGCCTCCTGCAGCACCGTGAAGTCGTTGGGCACGACGATCGCGAGCGCGCCACCGGGAGCGAGGAGCGCACGGCACTGACGGACGTGCGCGATCGGATCGGGCACGTGCTCGAGCACGTTCAACATCGTGATCGCGTCGTACGCGGGCTCTCCAGAGCGCTCGTGCGCCTCGAGCGCCTGCGCGAGCGTGCCCTCGGCCACGTCGAGGCCGCGTGACCTCGCCCGCTCCGACGCGAGCCGCGAAGGCTCGAGCCCACGCGCCCGCCAGCCCGCCTTCGCGGCGTGCTCGACGAAGTCGCCGGTGCCGCACCCCACGTCGAGGAGACGCCCTCGCGCGTCGCCCGGCGCACGCAGCGCCTGCTCGACGTCGGCGTGGAGCGTCGCTCCGATCCACGCGAGCTCCTCTTCGCGCGCGCGGCCGCCCTCGAGCATCCGTCGGATCTCGGGCGCACGACCTCCCGCCTCGACGAGCTCCATGTACTTGGTCGCGTAGAACGCATCGAGCTCCGCGCTCGTCGGCACGGGATCGAGGCGGCGGAATCCGTAGGTCGGATCGATCGCGATCGGCGCGTCGTGCCGCGGCGTCGAGGAGCCGATCGCCGCGGAGAGGTCGGTCGGCGCGGCCTGGCCTCGCGTTGCTTCGTTCGCCCTCGGCCGAGCGCGATGCGTCTCGTGGATCACAGCATCTCCCAGGTGAGCGGAGTTCCCTCGGGCACGTCGCTCCGCAGCGAGCGGCCCACCACGACCTCGAGGAGACGTGGCTCGAGCCCCGTCCCCGGCCGCTTCGTCATCACGTCCTCGCGGCGCAAGGTTTCCCCCGCGCGCAGGTCGCGAGTCGTCACGAGGCTCCGCCGGCTGAGGTGACGCTTGGCACGCTCGCCTGGCGTCGGCGCCTTGATCGCGCTCCCGAGCGCGCGCTCGACGTCTCGGATCTGACGCACCATCGCTGCGAGCTCCTGCGGCTCGAGCGCGTACGGGTGGTCCGGGCCCTTGGCGCGCCGGTCGAGCGTGAAGTGCTTCTCGATCACGGAGGCGCCGAGCGCCACCGCCGCCGTGGGGACCGCGATGCCGAGCGTGTGATCGCTGTAGCCCACGGGCAGACCGAACGCGCTCGCGAGCGTCTGCATGGCGCGGAGGTTCACCTCCTCGAGCGGCGTCGGATAGAGCGCCGAGCAGTGGAGGAGCACGATCTGCTCGTTGCCGACGGAGCGCACCGTGTCCACGGCGGCCTGGACGTCCGACAGATCGCACATGCCCGTCGAGAGGATCATCGGCAGGCCGTGCCGCGCTGCGTGCGCGAGCATCGGGAGGTCGTTGATCTCCGACGAGGCCCACTTGAAGCACGGCACGCCCAGCGCGGCCTGCGCGTCGACGGCCTCGTAGTCGAACGGCGTCGCGAAGTAGTCGAGGCCTCGCTCGCGTGCGTGCGCCTGGAGCTCCGGCTCCCACGCGCGAGGCAGCTCCACCTCGCGGATCACGTCGTGCGGCCTGCGCGACTCGCCCGGAAAGACGGGCGTGTGGCGGCTGTAGAGACCGTCGGCCGTGTACACCTGGAACTTCACGGCGTCGGCTCGGGCCTCCGCCGCCGCGTCGATCAGGGCGTGCGCCTTGGCGAGATCGCGGTCGTGGTTCGCGCCGGCCTCGGCGATCACGTACACGCCGCCCGCGCCGAGCCGACGCGCCGTCGCTGCCCCACCGTTGCGCGCGGTGCTCATGCCTTCTTCTGCTCCACGTGGCGGTTCAGCGAGGCGATCCAGGGCTCGCGCTCGATCACGGCGAGGATCTCCGCGAGGCCGAACGCGTAGCCGTGCGTCGGCACGAGACGCGCCATCACCTCGCGCACGAGCTGCAGATCCTCGGCGGTGTCGATCGTCCAGCGATGCTGCGAGGCGTCGTACGGCGCGATCACCGAGAGGAGGCGATAGTCGGCCGGGTGCTCGTACATCGTGAGCGTCACGTGCTCACGCTCTCTCGGGCTCGAGGCGCCTCGATGCGCGCGCTCGAGCGCCTCGCGCGTGAAGGCCTCGGTGTCGAGCCCGCGCGGCAGGCGTCGCTCGATCGTGTTCGACGCGTAGTCGATCGGCTCGCCGCGCCCGAGCGCTTCCTTCACCGCACCGACCACCCGCGCAGACTCGGTGGGATCGAGGAGCGGACAGTCCGAGGTGATGCGCACCACGAGCTCTGCCTCGGTCGCGCGCGCCGCATCGACGTAGCGCGAGAGCACGTCGTCCTCGCTGCCGCGTCCCCAAGGCACACCGAGGCGCTCGCACTCCGCGACGATCGCGTCGTCGCCGCTCGAACGTGTGGTGGCGACGACCACGCGATCGACCCCCGAGATCGCCTGCGCGCGACGCACCGTATGGCCCAGCACCGTGAGGCCCTCGACATCCTCGAGGACCTTGCCCGGCAAGCGCGAGCTCCCCATCCGCGCCTGGATGATCGCGACGGCGCGCATCGCTCAGCCCTTCCGGAAGAGCCACCAGGTGGCGTCGTCACAGCCGCTCGTACGGCTCCACAGAAAGCCGGTGTCGATCGGCACGAGCGAGGGGAAGCGATCGAGGTACGCGCCCCCGAAGTCGCGCTTCCACAGGAGCTCGGAGTGCCCGCGGTAGGGCACCGCCTCGGGCTTGGGGCTGAAGTACTCGATCGCCAGCACATACCTGCGGCTCACGCGATGCACCTCTTCGATCGCTCGCGTCAGCTCGGCAGGAGGCACGTGGATCAGCACGCCCGAGGTGAAGACGAGATCGATCGACGCATCGGGGAACGGGATCGCGCCGAGCGTGCCCTCGACGAGGTGGGTGGGGTCGAGCACGCCATCGCGACGCACCATCTCGCGCGCCGAGCGGTTGGGCTCGAGGCCGAAGATCTCCGCCTCGGTGAGCTGCGCGAGGGCGCGGAGGTTCAGACCGACGTTGCAGCCGCACTCGAGGATCGAGCGCGGGGGCTCGCCGTCCATCCGCGCGAGGATCGGCGCGAGCGCCCTCGTGCGAAGCCGGACGTTGTGGGCCGACGGCGGATTGCGGGCGACGTAGGCGTTTCCGAACTCGCCCGTCCAGTGATCGATCTGCCGCTTCGGAGCCGACGCATCGGTGTGAGGCGCGAGGGACATGCTCGCGGCGTGTGCACGGCTCGTGCCCCGGCCCGACGCTGCGAATCGGGTGCGCTTTTCCCCCGAATGGTCTCTCGGACGCCCCGCGACGGACCTGAACCAGAAACCGCGGGCGCCGGACCTCCGACGCTCGCCGCGCCGCGAGCGACGGTTCTCTGACGCTGCCGCCTCGGAGCGTGAGTCCCTTGGATGGACCCTGTCTCACAGTTCTTTCGCGGGAGGCATCGACGGAGACTCCCTCTCCCGCCTGCGGGAGAGGGAGGGCTGACGCTCAAGGGCCTCCGAGGATGCGTCCGTGAGGCACGGGGATGTCGCGCTCTGCGGATGGGCGAGCCGATGCGATCGGAGATCAGACGCGAGGATGCAGAGGCTCACGCGCGGTGGCGTCGCGGCGCGTACCTCCATGTCCTCGCTCGATTGGGGAACACGAACACACTGGCTCGCGCCTCCGAGGATGCGTCCGCGAGGCACGGGGATGTCGCGCTCTGCGGATGGGCGGGCCGATGCGATCGGAGATCAGACGCGAGGATGCAGAGGCTCACGCGCGGTGGCGTCGCGGCGCGTACCTCCACGTCCTCGCTCGATGGGGAACACGAACAGACTGGCTCGCGCCTCCGAGGATGCGTCCGTGAGGCACGGGGATGTCGCGCTCTGCGGATGGGCGGGCCGATGCGATCGGAGATCAGACGCGAGGATGCACAGGCTCACGCGCGGTGGCGTCGCGGCGCGTACCTCCATGTCCTCGCTCGATGGGGAACACGAACAGACTGGCTCGCGCCTCCGAGGATGCGTCCGTGAGGCACGGGGATGTCGCGCTCTGCGGATGGGCGGGCCGATGCGATCGGAGATCAGACGCGAGGATGCACAGGCTCACGCGCGGTGGCGTCGCGGCGCGTACCTCCATGTCCTCGCTCGATGGGGAACACGAACAGACTGGCTCGCGCCTCCGAGGATGCGTCCGTGAGGCACGGGGATGTCGCGCTCTGCGGATGGGCGGGCCGATGCGATCGGAGATCAGACGCGAGGATGCACAGGCTCACGCGCGGTGGCGTCGCGGCGCGTACCTCCATGTCCTTGTTCGATTGGGAGCAGAGACACACTGGCTCGCGCCTCCGAGGGTGCGTCCGTGAGGCACGGGGTTGTCGCGCTCTGCGGATGGGCAGGCCGATGCGATCCGAGATCGGACGCGACGATGCCGAGGCTCACGCGAGCCCCCGTCGCGGCGCGTACCTCCATGTCCTTGCTCGATGGGGAGCACGAACAGACTGGCTCGCGCCTCCGAGGATGCGTCCGTGAGGCACGGGGTTGTCGCGCTCTGCGGATGGGCGGGCCGATGCGATCCGCGATCAGACGCGAGGATGCCGAGGCTCACGCGAGCCCCCTCGCGGCGCGTACCAGCTGAGGTTGGGGCGCAACCCCCGGCGATTGGGCACCGCGCACAGCCACGAAGCCCCGCTTGGCGCCTCGCGCTGCGCTCGGCGGGATCTCGGTTCTTTCTCGGTCCCTCACCGCAGAGACGGTGCGATCACGAGCTCCAGCAGGTCGGCCACGAGGAGGAGATCCTGGCGCTCGATCCCCTCGAGCATGGCCCCGAGGACGGGGGCCGCGGCCTCCGGGCTCAGGATCCCAGCGCGCAGGGCCTGCTCGATGCCCGCGAGCGCCCCAGGCAACGCCGCGTGGCCCTCGGCGTCGTGTCCGAAGCGAAACCGCTCGGCGATCGCGACGCAGCGCTCGGCCAGCTCGTCGGTGGTCGCGGGCACGCGCTCGTCGAGGACCGACGCGAAGGGGTCGCGCGTGCTCATCGTCCCTCCGTGGGCGGCTCGTGCACCGTGCCGCGGATCCTCGCGCCCGCGAGGCTCCCGTTCACGAAGCGCACCTCCGGGTGCTTGGCGATGTAGCGCTCCAGATCCCTCAGATATCCAAGAAAATTGAGGTCGGTCGGCACGAGCTCCCCTCGGACGCTCTCGACCGACACGCTGCCGCGGTCGCGCCGCGCGCCGAAGGCCGCACCCTCCGCGTGCGTGGCCCCGCCCGGATACGCGAGGTCGAGGCCCGCCAGTCGCACGGTGCGCGCGCCCATCTTCACGGCGAGATCGATCGCCGTGTGCGCGACGGTGCCTGAGCAGAAGAGCACCCCTCGGCGGATCGACGCGTCCGCATAGCCCGGCAGCGCGAGGTGTGCGGCGAGACGAGGGCCCGGCCACGCGGCGAGCACGTCGGCGTCGAGATCCGCGGCGTACACGAGCGGCACCGCAGACAGCGCCTCCGGCCGCCTCAGCGCGCGCACATGCCCGAGGAGCAGCGGATGCGTGTCGACCATCACCGCGACGTCGGGAACGATCCCTCGCGCCTCGAGCGGCGCGAGCGCGGTGCTCACGGCGATCATGAGCACCTCGTCGCGCGGCACGCTCTGCACCACGGGCAAGAGGCTCGGCCCGCCCGCCGCGATCACGGCATGCGCGCCGGGGCGCGTGCGGAAGAGCAACGCGACGTCACCGTCCGTCGCGAAGCGCGCAGCGTTCGCGTCGGCACGCTCTGCGCGAACGGCCCGGCGCCCCTCGATCCAGCGCTCCTGGTGCGCCGCCGCCAGCTCGAGCAGCGCCGCGTCGCGCAGCGCGCTCGGCTCCGCGAGCCGGAGCTCGGCCGAGGCGAGCACACGCGCTCCCGCTGCCGCGGCGAACGCGGACTCGCTCACGTCGGCGGGCGTGTGGAGCTCCACGCGCGGATCCTCGAGCCACGCCGCGTCACGGTGATCCAGGGTGGCCCGCGTCGCACGGCGCGAGAGGCCCACCACGTGCAGCCTGCGGACGCGGTCCCGAGCGAGCAAGCGCACGATCGCGCGCCCCTCTCCCAGGCCGAAGCACCACGGCTCCTCGCGCGCCACGTCCACCTCGCGCACGAGACGCGCGGCCTCGGCCTCGGGATCGAGCGGCGCGACGAGATGCACGCCGTCGACCACGAGCACGCTCGACTCGCCGTGCGGGCTCGACGTGACGTCCGCGGCCGACGCGCCCTCCGCCCACGCTGCGAACGCGGGCCACCGCGTCAGCCGGGCGCGGTTGCGTGAAGCGAGCTCCATTCCGCGAGCATGCCGGGGCCTCGCGCGCTCGTCACTTCTTGAGCTTGGCGACGATCTCGTCGTAGCGCTGCTTGAGCGCCGCGTTGTCGGGCTCGTGCTGCATGGCCATGCCGAAGTTCAGCTTGGCGCGCGCGAGATCGCCCTGTTTCTCGGCCTCGAGCGCCTTCTGCAGGAACGGCCTCGCGCGGATCGAGCGCACGTCCAGCGTGCCCTCGGGCCGCTTCGCTGCACGCTCTTCGGTCGCCGTGGGATCGACGTAGCGAAGCGTGCCCGCGGCGATCAGCTGGTCGTAGCGCTTGCGCTGCTCGGGGCTCGCCAGCACGCGATACGCCTCGGCGCCGCGGCGATAGATCTGCGACGCGCGCTCGACCTTGTCCGCTGGCGCGCCCGTGTAGCGATCGGGGTGATAGCGCATCGCGAACTCGTGGAACGCGCGCCGCACGTCGTCGCCCGACGCGGTCGGCTCGATCCGCAAGAGCTCGTAGTAGTCCAAGAGATCGAGGCGATCGTCAGACATCGATTGGCCCGTGCTGCGTCCGAGAGCGCAGCGTACGCCCAGAGGGCGGACAGTGCTTCGGACTATGACCCGAAGAGCTGGTTCTGCCGCTCCTGCATGCGCTGGATCTCGGCCTCGGGCATCGCGCCGACGAGCTGGACACGGATCGACTGTTCGCGCCCGGACTCGAGGTCCTTCGCGGACACGCCCAGGGTGCCGTTCGCATCCATCACGAACGTGACGCCGATCTTCACGTGACCGCGTCGCTCCTGGCGGATCCCCGACAGCAGGATCTCCCCCAGCTGCTGGTTCTCCTCGAGTCGCCGCGACTCGCCCTGCACGATGCGCACGCGCACCTCGAGCTGGCCGTCGTTGGCGGTCGTGAAGACACGCGTCTGCTCCACCGGGATCGCAGCGTTGCGCTTGATCACGGCCTCGCAGAAGCCGCTGACCGTCTCGACGCCCAGCGTGTGCGGCGTGACGTCGAGCAGAAGCGGCGCAGGTGCCCCGCTGCCAATAATCTCCATCGACACCGGCGCGACCGCTTGCTGTTGCTGAGGCCACGCCTGCTGTTGCTGAGGCCACGCCTGCTGTTGCTGAGGCCACGCCTGCTGTTGCTGAGGCCACGCCTGCTGCTGTTGCTGCTGCTGAGGCCACGCCTGCTGTTGCTGGGGCCACGCCTGCTGCTGTTGCTGTTGCTGAGGCCACGCCTGCTGTTGCTGGGGCCACGCCTGCTGCTGTTGCTGCTGTTGCTGCTGTTGCTGAGGCCACGCCTGCTGTTGCTGGGGCCACGCCTGCTGCTGTTGCTGCTGTGGTTGCTGCGGCCACGCCTGCGCTTGCTGCGCCGGCTGTTCGTGTTTGGCGGCCGGCTTGGCGGACTGCTGCGCCCAGTCATCGAGCGGCTCGGGCAGCGGCGGCGGCGGGAGATCGTCGGTCAGCCCAGGAAAGGCGGGCACCGAGAGCTCCGGAGCCGACGCGGGCGCGGGCGGAGGCGGCGGCGCAGGTGGGGCCGCGGGAGGCTGCGGACGCCCGGGGACGCGGCTCGCGCGCTCGCCTACGGCCACGCTTCGACCCGTGACGACCACGGGGGCCTGCACCACGGCCGCCGGCTGACGTCCTCGCGACGGAGGTGGCG
>JAIBCE010000287.1 GCA_019694315.1 Sandaracinaceae bacterium | reverse complement strand
CCTCGCGCTCCGCCCCACGCGTCGCCGCAACGCGCCGAGCGATTCGCTCCGCGTGCTCACGCTCGACGAGCACGCGATCGTCGCGGCCGTGGCCTCGCGCACCTGCCCTCCGCCCGCGCCCGACGTGCCCGGCGCCGATGCGCTCGACGTGGGCCTGCTCGCCGATCGCTTCCTCACGCGCTGCGAGCCCGAGCAGGTCGCCGACGTGAAGACCGCGCTGGCCATCTTCGAGAGCGGCCTCGTGGGCGCGATCGCGCTCGAGCGAACGGCCCCGTTCACGCAGCTCGAGCCCGAAGCGCAGGACCGCGTGCTGCTCTCGTGGTCGAGCTCGTCCATCCTCGTCCAGCGCACCATCGCGCGCGCCCTCACGGCGCTCACGACCTCGCTCTACTTCGGACAGCCCCGCGTGTGGCCCGGGGTCGGCTATCCCGGCCCTCCCGATCACGCAGCGCTGCGGCGCGCCTACGTCGATCAGCTCGTCGACCTCGACGCGCTGATCGCACCGATCGAGGCCTCATGAGCATCCACACCGGCGCGCACGTCACCGAGGATCGCTCGCTCGAGTGCGACGTCTGCATCGTCGGCTCGGGCGCCGGCGGCGCGGTGGTCGCGCAGCGCCTCGCGACCGCGGGCAAGTCCGTGATCGTCCTCGAGGACGGCGGCTATCACGTGAGCGCGCGCTTCGACATGACCGAGGGGAACATGTTCCCTCGGCTCTACCAGGAGCAGGGCGGACGCTCGACGGCCGATCAGAGCATGGCGATCCTCCAGGGCCGCGCGGTCGGTGGCACCACCGTCGTGAACTGGACGACCTGCTTCCGCACGCCCGAGCGTGTGATGCAGCACTGGGCCGAGCACCACGGCGTCGAGGGGCTCACGCGCGAGGCGCTCGTGCCGCACTGGGAGGAGATCGAGCGACGCCTCAACGTGCAGCAGATGCGCCTCGATCAGGTGAACGCGAACAACATGGTCACCTGGCGCGGCCTCGACGCGCTCGGCTGGCACAAGGATCTGCTCTTCCGCAACGTGAAGAACTGCGCGCACACGGGCTACTGCGGTGTGGGCTGCGTGATCGACGCCAAGCAGAGCATGCTCGTCACGTACATCCCCGAGGCGGTGCAGGCGGGCGCCGAGGTGTACGCGAACGCGTGGGTCGAGCGGCTCACGTTCGACGGTCGTCACGTGACGAGCGTCGTGGCGCGCGTGCGCGATCCCGAGACGGACCAGCTCACGAGCCGCACGATCACGGTGCGGGCGCGCGTCACCGTGCTCTCCGGCGGCGCGATCAACACGCCCGCGATCCTCCTCCGCTCGGGCCTCGATCCGAGCGGGCGCACGGGCAAGCGCACGTTCTTCCACCCGGCGGTCGGCGCGGTCGGCGTGCACGCCGAGCGCATCCAGCCGTTCGTGGGCTCGCCGCAGTACGTGTACTCGGACGAGTTCGTGGGGCGAGACGAGGGCATGGGCTTCCTCCTCGAGGGCGCGCCGATGTTCCCCATGACGATGGGCAGCATCGCCACGGGTCTCGGGCCCGAGCGACAGGCGCAGCTCGAGCTTCTCCCCTACAGCTCGCTCACCGGCGCGCTCCTCCACGACGGCTTCGACACGAGCGATCCCGACGAGGGCGCCACCATCACGCTGGGCACCGGAGGGCGCCCGCAGATCGACTACAAGTGGACCGAGCGCCTCTCGCGCGGCCTCCGCGACGCGTGCGCCGCGACGCTGCGCATCCAGCTCGCCGCCGGCGCGCACCAGGCCTACACGTCGAACGGGCTCTACGTGCGCAGCGACGACGAGATCGATCGCGTGCTCGACACGGGCCGCTGGGGCCCGTGCGAGGTGCCGGTCTTCGTCGCGCACTGCATGGGCGGCTGCGCCATGGGCGGTGACGCGTCGCGCAGCGTGGTGGACTCGCGCACGCTGCGGCACCACGCGATGGACGATCTCTTCGTGATCGACGGCTCGGTCTTCCCCACGTCGTGCAGCGTGAACCCGCAGATCTCGATCTACGGTCTGGCGCGGTGGGGCGCGGAGCACGTGCGCGAGGCGCTCGGATGAGCGCGCGTACGCCGAGCCTCCTGGCCCTCTCGCTCGTGGTCTGGGCCCCGGTGAGCGCGTGCGCAGGCGATCCGCCGGCGCGCGATCCGTCGCAGTGGCCGATCTCGCGCGTGGAGATCGAGCGCGCGATCCCGAGCGACGACCCCGGCGAGCGGACCTACCGCGCGCACTGCATCGCGTGCCACGGCGTCGACGGTCGCGGCGCCGGTAACACGACGGGCGCGAATTTCACCGCGCCCGACGGCGTGCTCACCGAGCCGGACGAGCGCCTCCTCGCACGCATCCTGGACGGAGAGCGCGGCGCGATCGGCGTGATGCCCGCTCACCGCGACGTGCTCGGCGAGGAGCGCTCGCGCGAGGTGCTCGCCTACATCCGCAGGCGCTTCGGCGCGGGCATCGAGGTGCGCGACGCAGGCATCGTGGACGACGCAGGCGACGCAGGTCCACTGGGGATGACGGACGACGACGATCGCGCCGTCGACGAGTCGCCGCGCTAGAGCACCGATCCGTTTGATTCCCCCAGGAATCAAATGGATTCGGGGCTCTTGGGGGAGTGGGGCCCCGACGAATTCACTTCGGCGGGGCGAGGGGACACGCGTCCCCTCGGAAAACACAGTTTTTTCGCGCCTTCGGCGCGGTCGGGGGGAGTCGGCAACTCCCCCCCATTCCCCCCTGCTCGACGCTCCCCAAGCCTCGCTTTCTCGCGCGCTCCTGGGGTTGCTGCGCAACCCCGCCGCGTGGCGTCCCCAACGGCGATTCTTTCTCCCTCTCACAGACTAGAGCAGCGATTCGAATGAATCGGTGCTCTAGTCCCCCGGGTCAGTCACTGGGCGAGGGCCGCGTCCATGCCGGCGAGGAGCGAGCTCGGATCGTGCTCGTCGAAGAAGTGGCGATAGCGCGGGTTGCTCGCGCCCACGTCGAGCACCGCGCCGTCGGGGCCGACGAAGTAGGTGCGGGGCACGTACGTGCCATCGCTCGCGTAGAGGGCCGCGACCTCGGGCTCGTCGTCCACGTCGAGGCGCACCATGAGCATGCGCTGCGAGCGCTCCACGATGCGCGCGTCCTCGAACACGTGCATGTAGTTGCGGCAGTGCCCGCACCAGTCGGCGTGCATCACGACCATCACGGGACGCCGCTCGCGCCGCGCACGCGCGACCGCGTCCTCGTGCGAGACCCAGTCGATCTGCGCGTCGTTCCAGCCCTCGCGCGAGGGCTCGGCCGCCATGGGCCGGCGCGGTGCAGGCGTGGGCGCCGCGGCGCGCTCGTCCGTGCGCCCGTGCCCGGTCCCGCGAAAGCGCGGCTCGCTCGGCGCACAGGCGAGGACCGAGAGCGAAGCGACCCCGAGCGAAGCGATCACCAGCGAGCGCGCGACGAGCATGCCGCAGCGTAGTACCGCTGCCCGGAAGTTCGATCCGGGTTCGGCGGACCTCCGCTCGAATGGGTGGGGCCCCGGTGGATTCACGACTCGATCGCTCGCTCGCCGTGCCCGCGTGCCGCGGGGTGAAGCGCCAGGCGTGTTAGCCTCCGCCGCCGTGGCGAGCGGTGACGACAGCTCGAAGGCCGACACGACGAGCCCCGAGGCCGTCCTGGCCTCGCTCGAGTCGCTCCGGGCGCGGCCCGATCTGATCGAGCCAGCGCGCGGGATCTTCCGCTTCGCGCAGTACCTCCTCGACGAGGAGGAGAACCTCACGCGCACGGGCAACCTCGCCGGCACGGCCCGGGAGCAGCTGCGCACACGCACGCTCGAGCTGCTCGGGCTCGACGCACCGTCGCGAAGCGACACGTCCGATGACGGTGCCGGAGGTGAGCGGTGATCCTCACGCTGCGGCTCAAGTCGTTCCGCCGCTACGGCGACGAGACGCTCGAGCTCGGCCCCGGCGTGTCGTTCATCGAGGGCGACAACAACGCCGGCAAGACCTCCCTCTTCTACGCGATCGAGTACGCGCTCTTCGGGCGGGTGACGGGCCACAAGAGCCTCGCGGCGCTCATGGCGCCCAAGGCCAAGGCGATGGGCGTCGAGCTCGTGCTCCGGGGCGTCGACGGACATCGCTGGCGCCTCCAGCGCATGCACGTGCTGCCGCCCCGCTCGCGCAAGACGACCATCGGCCACTTCACCCTCAAGCGGAGCGCCCGACCGCTCGACGCGCCGGCCGAGGAGGGCGTCGATCCGAGCGAGGAGACCTACGTCGTCAGCTCCGACTTCGCCGATCGCGAGGAGGCGCTCGCGCTCGCGCTGAGCAAGGCGCTCGGCGTGAGCCGACGCTACTTCGACGTGGCCGTGCACATCCGCCAGGGCGCGATCACGCAGATCCTCGAGGGGCCCGCGCGCGAGCTCGACATCGTGCTCGGCGTGACGGCTGCCGTGGCGGCTGCCGACGAGATGCGCGCGATGGCGCTCGAGCGCGAGAAGGAGGCCTCGCAGCTCCCGCTCGTGGAGGAGACCCTGCGCGCGATGGAGCGCGATCAGGAGGGCGGCGCCGCCGAGCTCACGCGCCTCGACGCGGAGCTCGCGGAGCTCTCCGTCAAGGAGCGCTCCTTCGTCGACGAGGCCGCGTCCGTGCGCCTCGAGGAGGCCGGCCTCGCGCCGCGCCTCGCCGCGCGCGACGCCCTCGATCGCGCGCGGCAGGAACATGCCCGCGCCAAGACCGCGCTCGAGGACGCGCGCGCCGCCGCACCGCCCGAGCCCGGGTCGGCGCCGAGCGAGCCCGTCCAAGACGATCGCGAGCGCGAGGCCCGGGAGGCACGGCTCGAGGCAGCCCGCGAGGCCCGCGCGGCGCGGGAGAAGGAGCAGCGCGCGCTCGACGCCAGGCGAGGCGACCTCGCCGCGCGCATCGGCAGGCGCGAGGAGCACGCGCACGCGGGTGCGGGGGCGCGCTGCGAGAGCTGTGGTCAGCCGATCGACGCGGCCCTCGCGGCGCGCGAGATCGAGGGCTGGCGCGCCGAGCTCGCGACGCTCGAGGGCCTCTCCGACGCGCTCACGGCCGAGCTCGCAGAGCGCAGTGACACGATCGCCTCGCTCCGCGACGAGGTGCGTCGAGAGGCCGAGGCGCGCGCGCGGCGCGAGGCCGAGGCGGAGCGCTTCGCGAGGGCACGCGAGCTCTTGTCGGGGCGCGAACAAGCCTTCGCACGCAGTGAACAAGCCTTGTCCAAGGCCTCTGAAGACGTGCGACCTTTCCTCGTCGCAGCCGGCGAAGCGGCCGACGTGGCGGATCCCGACCGCCTCTCGGAGAGTCTCGGCGCCACCATCGACGAGGCGCGCGAGGCGCTCCGGGATCGACGCGCACGCATCGACGCGGAGCGCGCGGTCTCGGGCGGCACGCGGGCTCGCCTCGAGGCCCAGCGCGCCATGCTCTCGCAGCGCGTGAGCCAGGCCGAGCGTGAGCTGGCGCGGACGCGCAGCTCGGTCGAGACGCTGCGCGAGGCGGCCGCGGTGGCCGCACGACTGCGCGTGCTCGGGGCCTCGTTCCAGGAGCTGCAGGCGGTGCTCCGCGAGCGGGCGGCCACGGCGCTCGCGAAGGAGGCGCTCGAGATCCACCGAGCGCTCCAAGGAGGCGGCGAGAGCGAGCTCGGCGAGCTGCGCCTCGATCCCGAGAGCTACGCGATGCTCGTCACGCCCAAGGACGTGGGCCGCGAGGTGCCGGCGAGCGCCGCGCAGGGAGGCGGTCATCGCCTGCTCCTCGGCCTCGCGCTCGCGCTCTCGATCGGACGCGTCGTGGGGCGCCCACCGTTTCTCATGCTCGACGAGCCCACCTACGGCCTCGATCGCGAGCGTCGCCGCGCGTTGCTCGCCCGCATCGCGGAGCTCGGTCTCACCGATCAGATCCTCCTCATCACGCACCACGAGACCGAGAACGTCGGCGGCAAGCACGTGCGCGTGGTGCGCAAGGGCAAGCAGAGCCGGCTCGAGGTGCTCGCGTGAGCGACGACAGCGGCCGGGCCCCCGAGGGCGCGCCTCGAGACGACGCGGCGATCGCGCTCGCGTGGCAGTCGGCGGCCTACCGCGTCTGGTACGAGCTCCACGGCTTCGTCGACGAGCGCCGCGATCAGGTCGTGACGCAGCACGAGCTGCGCGCAGGCATGGGACCGGCCGAGGACGTGCCCGAGGCCGTCGCGATCGGTCGCGCACAGAAGGTGGTGCTCGGGGTGCTGCGCGCGCGCCTCGAGAGCGAGCCCTCGCTCGCGCATCGCTTCGTGGCCCAGCCCGGCTGGCCGTGGCTCGCCAAGCTCGTCGCGGCGATCCGGCTCCGCGAGCTCGCGTCGGCGAAGATCGTGCAGCGCGGCGCGCGGGCCCGCGCGAGCTTCGACGTCTCGGGCCTCGCGCGGACCTATCACGGCAAGGCCCTCCTCAAGAGCCTCGGCTTCGAGCGCCGCAAGGTCCTCGAGAAGGACGAGCTCGCGAAGCTCGAGGCGGCGTGCGCGAAGATCAAGCTCACGCTCCCGCGCGTCGTGGAGCCCACGACCACCGAGCGCTTCTTCTCGGGGGAGCCCGCCGCGAGCGACACGTCGAGCGACACCGCCGACACGTCGGCGACGACTGACGACTGACGACTGACCTGCCGACTGACGAACGACCTGACGGCGACGATGGACGTCGCGCACCGATCGAGGAGAGCCCATGGACCACGTCGAGCTGCTCGCGCGCACCAAGGTCGAGGATCCCGGCAGCGAGTCGGAGATCGTGCTCGAGGGTCAGTACAAGGACGCCTACGAGGCGATGCTCGACGCGCACAACGCGGGCCTCTACGCGGGGCTCATCGGGCCCGTGGGCGCAGGCAAGACGGCCCTCTGCCGCAAGTTCGCGCGCGATCTGAACCGCCCCTTCGAGTGGGTCACGTTCAGCGATCTGGTGCGCCCCGCGAACCTCGTGGGGAGCTTCGATCCCACGCTGGTGTTCAAGTTCGGCTACGCGCCCGAGGCCTTCGTGCCCGGCCCCTTCACGCTCGCGGCGCTGCGCGGCGGCGTGTTCCTCGCGAACGAGCTCAACCGCGGCGACGAGTACGTGCTCAACACGATGCTCGACGCGCTCGAGGAACGGCGCCTCTACGTGCCCGCGCTCCGCAGCTGGTACCGCGTGAGCCCCGACTTCTATCTCATCGCCGCGATGAACCCGACCGAGAACCGCGGCACACGACGCCTGAGCTCTGCGATCCGCGACCGCATCAAGGTGTGGATCCGCCTCGAGTACCCGAACCGCGCGACCGAGCTGAAGATCGTCGCGCAGCACTGCGGCGAGTACGCCCTCGCGCCCGCGCAGCTCGAGCGCGTGCTCGAGCTCGTGTCCGAGACGCGCACCGACCCCGCGGTCGACGCGCCCGCCTCGATCCGCTCGAGCATCGGCATCGCACGCTTCGCCGCCGAGCGGGCCAGGCGCACGGGCGTGCCCGTGGACGGCAAGCTCCTCGCGCAGGCCGCGAGGCTCATCCTCACCGAGGCCGTGAAGCTCAAGCCCGGCCGCAAGCTCGACGTGTGGCTCGACAGCCTGCTCACCAAGACGCTCGGCACCGCGGGCTGACGCGGCCTCACGAGGCGCGCTGCGCGCGGCGACGTGCGCGTGCGCCGAGCGCGATGCCCAGGGCGATCGACGCGAGCAGCGCCGTCGAGCGCGAGCCCGGCGCGCCCGCGCGGCACGCGCAGCCGCCGATCACGGGCGAGGAGCCGGAGCGTCCGGCATCGACACGCACGCTCCCCGCGTCCCCGCCTCCGAAGAGGCCCGCGTCCGTCGTCGTGCCCGCGTCCCCCTCGGTCGTCGGAGCGCACGTGCAGTCGGCCTCGCACGTCGTGCACGACTCGCCCACGCCGCACGCGCCGTCGCCGCAGGTGCCGAGCGCGGCGGCGAGCCGCTCGGCGAGGCGACGCCGTGCCCGCTCGAAGCGGAAGCCGCGCGTCGCCCAGAGCGGCTGGTCGCCCTGGTCGTCGAAGCCTGGGCTCGCGTAGTCGTCGAAGGCCGCGGGCACCACCTCGTCGACGAGGTCGTCGACCGCGATCCCCGCCTCTCGCGCGAGCCAGAGGTACTCGTAGTCTTGCTGACCGCGGCGCCAGTTCTTCATGCGCACCGACGCGATCGGGCCTGCGTAGCCGCGGCTGTCGTCGGGAAAGAGCGCGTCCTCTCCGGCATAGAGGTAGTTGCCGTCGCCCCACGGTCGCTCGCCGGGCTCGCCGTAGGTGTACTGATCGACCCACGCGTTCTGCCCGTACTCCGTGTACACCGACGTCTCCCACAAGAAGTACAGGTCGACGTCGTACTTCCAGCAGATCCACGGGTTCACGCGGTTCTCGGTGGCGAAGGCGTCGAGCGCGCTCGCCTGACCGTACGAAGGACGCGTGCCGTTGTAGATCGCCGCACGCTCCCCGAGCGCGCGCCGCTCGGCGACCTTCGGGAGATCGTAGCCGGCGGTGACGCCGTCCTCCTCGTAGCCCGACTGCACCGTGAGCGCCCAGACGTCGATCGCGCCGTAGAGCGCGGGATCGATGCGCACCGTGTCGAAGGTGAGGAGATCCTGCCCGGGCCCGGGGCTCGTGTGGATCCACTCGGCGCGCTCGCGGATGCCGGCGTAGGCCTCGGGCCGCGGCTCGTCGTCCATGTACTTGAAGCGGAAGACGCCGGGCGCGTGGTCGCGAAACCACTGCTCCCACGCGTCTGCCGCGCGCTGCCACGTCTCGCGATCGTTGGGCGCGAAGCCCGAGCGCCAGCCTCCGTCGGGCTGATCGTAGGTGCCGATCGAGTAGGTGCCGTTGCCCACACCCTCGCCCGGGCCCTCGTAGCCGTGCTCGCGCGTGTAGAACGCGCCCGTGTAGTAGCCCGCGAGCGAGGTCGCCATGTCGTCGAGGCTGCGCGCGCCGTCGGTGAGATCCATGCGGTGCCGGTGCGCGAGGTTCATGTAGCGGTGCACCATCGCCCAGTACTCGGGCGAGTCCCGCTCGAGGCCGTGTCGCTCCACCACGGGACCGAACACGAACATGTTGCGCTGGTGCGTCTCGTCGGGGAGCGCGAACGGAAAGACCTCGAGCTCCACGGGCACGCGCAGGCTCTCGGTGCCCTCCTCGGTGATGATCGCCGTGCCTGTGTACGTGCCCGGCGCCGTGCCGCGCGGCACGAAGAGATCCACCCACACGCCCTGGTTGCTCGAGGGCGCGATCGCGAACGGTGCACCGCCGACTCCATGCGCGTGCTCGCCCGCGGGCGCCTCGAAGGGGATGAGCGCGTCGGGGATCCAGCCGATGTGCTCTTCGTCGGGCAGCGGACGCGCACCCCACCAGCCCCACGAGCCCGACCACGCCGAGCGCTCGGTGACGTGGAGGTAGTGCTCGGTGAAGAGCTCGATGCGGCGACCGACGAAGCTGCCCGGATCGTAGGGGCCCTCGTTCGCGATCACGTCGGAGCCATGGCGGAGCTCGGCGAGCGTCACGTTCACCTCGCGTGCCCCGACGCCATCGGACTCGAGGATGAGCTGGAAGGCCACGGTCTCGTTCTGCGCAGCGAACACGCGCACCGTCGTGCCATCCCACACCGCGTTGTCGGGGCTCGTCGCGGCCCAGTGCGAGAGATCCTCGCGGCGCACCTTCTCGCCGTCGTCGACCGCCCACACCCGCGCCAGGTGCGACTGCGCGCGCGCGAGCGCGCCGGGCGCGAGGCACACCGCGAGCGCCATCGCCGAGGCGACCAACGCCTGCGCGGCACCGCGCGTACGGCACCACGCGATGGGTCGGTCGAGGTCGCGGGTCCCAAGGACGTCGTGAGGGCACGCGTCGGCATCGTCGTCTCGTCGGGTCATGCCTGCCGCATGGCAGCCGGCGTGCCAGCGACGCGCCCGCCGGGGGCGGTGGGGAATTGTCTCTCTCTCTCCGGGAACCGCGGCCTGACGGTCGGACTCCGACCGCGCGCGGTCCGACTCCGACCGCGGCGCGCCCCGGCCTCGTCACGACCGACCGCGACGCGCGCGATCGATCCGGCGCGGAGGCGCGGTACCCTCGCCAGATGCTCGCGAACGCGCACGATGCCGCGGAGCCCGCGCGCGAGGGCGCGTGAAGGACGAGGATGTGGAGAGGGGCCGCTTCGTCCACGACGAGGTCGAGGCGTGGACGCCGATCGCCTTCGCGGTCGAGCTCACGCGTCGTCTCCGCAAGCATGCGGGCATGTCGGCCGCACCGAGCCTGCGCTCCACGCTCGCGATCCCGCGCTTCCTCACCGCGCGCTATGCGCGCAAGCGTCGCCTCGTCGCGCACGACTACCTCGACGCGGCGGTGCTCACGAGCCCGCACGAGGATCAGCCGATCGTCGAGGACGTCGCCCGTGAGCTCTTGTTCCCCCGCGCCGCAACGCCGAGCGTCGGGGCCAAGGCCGCGGCGAGCGCCGACGACGGCAAGGTGAAGCGCAGCGCCGCGGGGCCCGCCGACGCCGCGGCGCAGATCCTCGGCGATCTG
>JAIBCE010000286.1 GCA_019694315.1 Sandaracinaceae bacterium | reverse complement strand
TCCGCGCCGCGCCCAAGCCGGCGTTCGCGGCGCGCACCACGGGCGCCAGGAGGCGCGTGTGTCGCGCGTGCGCCACGTAGGTCGGGTAGCCGCCGAAGAGCTCGTCGGCGCCGTCGCCGCCGAGCGCCACCTTCACGTGTCGCGCTGCCAGCCGGCAGAGGAGGTACGTGGGCACGATGGAGTGATCGCCGAGCGGCTCGTCGAGGTGATCGAGCACCTCGTCGATCACGTCGAGCATCGCGCGCGGCGAGAGCACCTCCTCGACGTGCTCGAGACCGAGGTGCGCGGACACGGCGCGCGCGTGTGCGCTCTCGTCGAAGCTCGCTTCCTCGAAGCCGATGCAGAAGGCCTGCAGGCGCGGGCGTCCGCCGCGGCGGGCGAGGCGCTGGTGCGCGAGCGCCGCGACCACGGAGCTGTCGAGACCGCCCGAGAGGAACACGCCCAGCGGCACGTCGCTCATGAGCTGCGACTCGACGGCGTCGCCGAGCGTCGCGAGCAGCTCGCGGGCATCGGGCGCCGCGCCCGGCTCGGGGATCTGCGGCGCCACGTAGCGTCGCGGGCCGTCCTCGGTTCCGTCGGGCCGGAGGATCAGCAGCTCGCCCGGCGCGAGCTTCTGCACGCCTCTCACGATGGAGTAGGGCGGGTGCGTGTAGTCGGAGAAGAGAAAGGAGGCGAGCCCGTCGTCGTCGAGGCGAGGCGCGATGCCGGGCACCTCGAGCAGCGCGTGGAGCTCCGACGCGTACGCGAGACCACCGCCCGGGAACGTGTGCTCGGGGAGGCGCGCCCAGTAGAGGGGCTTGATCCCGCTGCGATCTCGGGCGAGCAGGACCTCGCCGCTCCGGAGATCCATCGCGGCGAACGCGAACATCCCGCCGAGCCGCGGCACGATCGCCTCGCCCCACTGCGCGAAGCCGGCGACGAGCGTCTCGGTGTCGCTGTGCTCGGTGGCGAAGCGCGCGCCTCCGCGCTCGAGGGCCTCACGCGTGGCGGCGTGGTCGTAGATCTCGCCGTTGAACACGACGATCGCGCGCGCGCCGGCTCGCTCGCGCGTGCCCGCGTCCTCCATGGGCTGCGCGCCGCCGGCGAGATCGACGATCGAGAGACGGCGGTGTCCGAGGGTCGCGACGCGCTTGCCGACGCGGCGCACGACGAGGCCCTCGCCGTCCGGACCGCGATGCGCGATGCGCGCGAGCATGCGCCGCACGACGTCCTCGGCGGGCACACGGGCCACGATGCCGGCGATGCCGCACATGCGCGATCAGCGCTCCGTCTCGCTCTTCTTCGCCGGCGCCTTCGAGGGGCGCGCTTCGGCGTCGCCGAAGCCCAGGCGCTCCGCGATGGGGTAGGGCGAGCGCCCCTGCGACTCGAAGTAGGTGCGCACGATGATCTCGGCGAGCAGGCCCATGCCGAGCGACTGCACGCCGAGCAGGCCCGAGAACGCCGCGATCGAGAAGAGCGGGTTGCGGTGCACGTAGATGTCGAGCGCCAGCTTCTCGTAGAGCACGTAGGCCGAGAGCAGCACCGACGTCGCGATCATGGCGAAGCCCACGCCGCCGAACACGTAGATCGGCTTGGTCTGGTAGCGGCGGAAGAACCAGACCGTGAGCAGATCGAGGAGCACCTTCACGGTGCGCGAGAGACCGTACTTCGAGACGCCCGCGACGCGCGCGCGGTGGTTCACCTCGAGCTCGGTGACGCGCGCGCCCTGGTGCTCGGCGAGCGGCACGAGGAAGCGGTGCATCTCGCCGTAGAGGCGGATCTCGTCGGTGATCTCGCGGCGATAGACCTTGAGCGAGCAGCCGAGGTCGTGGATGCGGGTGCCCGTGACCCAGCGGATGAAGGCGTTGGCGATCTTCGACGGAATCTTCCGGAGGAACATCCCGTCCTTGCGATCGCGCCGCCAGCCAGTGACCAGATCGAAGCCGTCGTGGAGCTTGGCGACGAGGCGCGGGATGTCCTTGGGATCGTTCTGCCGGTCGGCGTCCATCGTCACGACGACGGCGCCGCTCGCAGCACGAAAGCCCGCGTCGAAGGCCGCGCTCTGCCCGGAATTGCGGCGAAAGAGCACCACGCGCAGGTAGGGCTTGTCGGCGATCAGCTTGCGCAGGAGCTCGCGGGTGCCGTCGCGGCTGCCGTCGTCGACGGCGACGACCTCGAAGCGCGTCGACCCGAGCGCGGCCTCGATCTCCTCGAGGAGGGGGACGACGTTGTCCACCTCGTTGTACATGGGCAGGACGATCGAGATCTCGATCGGGCTGTTCGCCTCGGGGTTCATCGTCGACGGCCCACCTCTATCGGGTTTCGGTGTCCGCTGCCAATCGCCGATGCGCCATGGGGCGGGCGGAGGGCGCGGAGCGACATGTTACAACGCGCCACCCTTGGGCCCGTCTCTCCCCACTCCCGATGCCGAGGCGCGCCGCGCACGCCGCGTCCGCTTGGCTCTCTACGCGCTGGTCCTGGGCGTCGCGGGCTGGCTGCGCCTCACGCACCTGGGCTTCGCGCCCAGCACCCCGTGGGCGCGCCCGGACGAGGAGATCTTCGCGGCCGTGGGCCTCGGGCTCTTCTCGGATCCGAACCCGCACGTGGGTCACACGGGCTGGCCCGAGCTCTTCTTCTGGGCGACGCACTGGGTGCAGGTGCTGCTCGATCGGGGCTGGACGGGGCAGCTCGGCGCGGAGCCGCACCTCGGCTGTCTCTTCGTGCTCGATCCGTCGCGCTTCATCGTGCCCGCCCGCGCCATGTCGGCGCTCTTCGGGTGGGCCACCGTGGCCCTCGTCATGCGGCTCGCGTTCCTCGTGGCGCCGCGCGAGGCGGGGCCCTCGGATCGGCACGCGATCGCCCTCGGCGCGGGCTGGATCTATGCGGTGAACGTGCTCGCGATGCGCGACGCGCACTTCGCCGTCTCGGACACCGCGCTCGTCTTCTTCCTCGTCTGGATGCTGGTCGCGATCGCGCAGGGCCTGCAGCGCGGCCGCCAGAGCGACTTCCTCTCGGCGGGCGTCGCGCTCGGCCTCGCGATCTCCACCAAGTGGACGGGCCTCTCGTTCGCGTCCGTGCCGTTCTTCGGGCTCGTCGTCCGCATCGCGCGTCACGGCGTCACGGTGTGGCCCTTCGCGCCCGAGAAGCGGCCCGCGTGGGACAACGCGGTGGCGATCGCGCTCGGCATCCTCGGATGCGCGGTGGCCTTCGTCGTGACGAGCCCGTCGGTGCTCGACGAGCCCGAGCAGTACTGGGACGGCATCTTCTCGCACGCGATGCGCTACGACCCGAACAACTACCAGGCGTTCTCGTTCCGCGCGCACGCCGTCGAGACGCCGGGGCTCGTGCAGCACGCGACGATCTCGTTCCCCTTCGCGCTGGGCTGGCCGCTCACGCTCGTGGCGTGGCTCGCGTGTGTGCACGGCCTCGTGCACGCCTTCCGCAAGCGTGACCCGATGCCGGGGCTGCTCGGCTTCTTCGCGCTCTTCTTCTGGGCGGCGGTGGTCGGTCGCACGACGATGAACTTCGCGCGCTACTCGCTGCCTGCGCATCCACCGCTCGTCGTGCTCGCGACGCTCTCGGCGTATGCGCTCGCGTCGTGGGCCCGTCCGTGGATCGCCAGGGTGCTCGAGCGCGCGGGCCGTGCGCCGAGCGGGGCGCTGCCGCTCGCGATGGCGTCGATGCTGCTCCCCCTCTCGATCGAGCCGGCGGTGCGGTCCTTCGACTACGTGCGGATCCTCGGGCTGAACGACACGCGCGAGCTCGCGCGTTCGTGGGTGCTCGAGAACCTGGGCGACGCACCCGTCGAGACGCTCGGGGGCTACGGACGGCTGTACGCGGTGGAGGACCACCTCGCCGATCGATGCGAGGCCCTGCTCCCGGAGGGCTGGGGCGCGCCCGTGCCGCGCCTCGAGTACCGCACCGATCAGAGCGTGCAGACCAACGAGGTGCGCTCGAGCTGGCGCAACACGGCCGGAGCCGCCCTCTATCCCGTGCTCTTCCGTGGCTCACCGCCTGCGCTCCGCGCGCGCTACGTGGTGGTGTCGCGCCCGTATCTTCCCTGCGGTCAGGAGACGGTCCGCTACGACGGAACCGACCCGCCGCCCCGCTGCTACGTGGAGCGAGCCCACTTCGAGCCGGGCGAGCTCGCGTGCGACGCGCAGTTCGACGAGCAGGATCACTTCTACGCGCCGCTCTGGGGCTACGACGGCCTCGTGAACCTCGGTCCGAGCATCCGCATCTTCGAGAACGTGTGCGTGGACCCCGCGCGAGGGCGGTGAGGCGGTGATGAGGCTCGAGCGCATCGCGGCGCTCCTCGCGCTCCTCGCGCTCGCCGTGGCGATGTGGCTCGACGTCGCGGCGGCCAACCCGATCGAGCGGACCATGGCGCTCGTGGTGATGGGGCTCGTGACGCTGGCCGCGACGCCCTCGGCGCGTCGCTGGCTCGACGCGCCGAGGGCGCGCGCGCTCGCCGTACGGAGCGCGCTCGTCGTCGCCCCCATCGTGGTCGTCGCCGGGCTCTACCTGGGGGGGCCGCGCGCGTGGGACGAGATGGGCCTCCGCGGCGACTGGCCGGTCAACGAGGTGTTCGTGCACGCGCTGCGCGACGCGATCGCGCGCGGGCGACCCTTCACGTGGTCCACGCTCCTCGCGCCGGGCGATCCCACGACCGATCTCTATCCGACGCTCGCGCATCGCGTGCTCGCGTGGGTCTCGTTCCTCGCGCCCGGCATTCCGCTCCATCGCCTCGTGGTGGGCGCGGCCGTGCTCGCGTTCGTGTCGGTCGCGATCGGTGTGGCGCGCTCGTCGCGAGCGCTCGGCGCGCCCTGGCTCGCGTGTCTCGTCGTGGGCCTCGCATGCCTCTACGACTACGGCTCGGACTTCGGCTGGGGCGCGCGCGCCACGTTCTTCTGGGGCTTCTTCCCGTCCACGCTCGCGATGGGCGTGTGGTACGCGACGCTGCCCTCCGCGCTCGAGGCGCTGCGTCGTCCGCGACGGACGCGGCTCGCGCTCGTCGCGTGCGGCTTCGGGCTCGCGGCGATGCTCCACCCGGTGGGGCTCGTGCTCTCTGGGGCGCTCGTGGTGGGCGCGATCGTCGGCGTGCCGGCAGGCCCTCCGCGCTCGCGCACCCGTGTGCTCACCGTGCTCGTGGCGCTCGCGGCAGGGCTCGCGCTCACCGCGCCGATCTGGGCGCCTGCGAGCCAGCGCGTGCTCGATCACGGCGTGCACTTCGGCACGCCGCAGGTGCCGATCGAGACGGCCGTGGGCCGCATGGCGCAAGGCATCGTGCCCGACGGCAGCTTCGTCGTGCTGGTGCTCCTCGGCTGGATCGGTGCCGCGCGCGCGCTCGTCACGCGGCGCGCCGGCCCCGCCCTCCTCGCGATCGCGTCGCTCTTCCTGGTGTCGCTCTACATCGAGACCTTCTTCCTCGACCTCGGCCTCGCCCCCTCGGTGACCACCGCGCGCTGGCAGAGCTTCCGCGTGGGGACCTTCCTCAAGCCCGTGCTCTACGTGCTCGCCGCGCACGCGCTCGGTGCAGGCGCCACGCTCGTGAGCCACACGGCCGCGCGTCGTCCACGCTGGGCGATGCGCGCCGCGGGCCTGGCCCTCGCGCTGGGCGCGTGGCAGCTGGGCGACCACGAGGTCGGGCCGTGGATCGAGGCGCAGTCGGCGATCCGCACGCACGACATCACGGGGCACGAGCTCGCCGATCGCGAGGCCTTCCTCGCTCTGCGCGAGCACCTCGCTGCCGAGCGCGCTGCGATCCCCGGCGGGCAGCACGCGCGCCTCCTCTTGTTCTGTCCGCTCGACTGTCCTTACGAGCTCATGGAGCTCGCGTGGGACCCCGGCGTGCCGCTCCTGCTCCACCATCCCGCGCCCGCGGGGCACTTCCTCCGCGATCAGTTCTTCGACACGAGCCCCGAGAACCTTCGACGCTTCGGCGTGCGGTGGGCGGTCGCCGTCACGCGCACGCCGCCTCCCGGCGACGAGAGCACCACGCGCCACTTCGGGAACCTGATGCTGCGCGACATCCCTGGCTGGGACGGCGAGATCGCGCACGTGGTCTCCGGAGAGGGCACCGTCGTCGCGAGCGTCGTCGAGGGCGAGGGCTTCGATCTCGACGTGACCGGCGGACCCGTGCGCGTGGAGCTCGGCACGCCGTGGTATCCGCGGCTCGTCGCGACGCACGACGGCGCGGTCGTGCCGATCGCCCCGCTGCGCGTGAGGAGCGCGCCCGAGAACGCGCTCGATCGAGGGGAGCGCGCGGTGGTGCTCGAGCTCCCGCCTGGCCGCACGTCGGTGCGCGCGACGGGATCGCTCTCGTCGGATGGCGCGGGCCGCGGGCTCTTCGTGCTCGCCCTCCTCGGCCTCACGGCGCTCGGTGTGCTCGTGTTCCACGACGCGCCTCGCATCGCGCGTGCGCGTCGCGCGTCGCTCGCCTGGCTCGTCTCGCCGTGGCCCGCGCGGCTCGCGTGGATGGCGCTGCTCGCGCTGGTGTCGTTCGTCCCGTTCTCGGGAGCGACGGCGCGCGGCCTGCGCTTCGGCGTGCTCTTTCCGCGTCCGCGCATGCAGCTCGAGCTCCCTTCGCACGAGGTCGTTCCGTGTGAGCCACGGAGCCTCGGGCGCAGCCATCGATGCGGCGACGCGGAGGTCGCGATGACGGTCGCGACCGTCCTCCAGGACTGGCACGTCGGCTGGCCCGTGCCGGTGCCCGCGATCGAGGTGCGGGGCGCGCCGCGTCGCGCGACGCTCGTGATCGAGACCGAGGCGCCGCTCGAGGGGCACTACCTCGGTGCGTGCGAGCTGTGCTCCGCGACCATCTCGCGGCGCGTCGGCGGCGTGGAGCAGAGCGCGCCCTTCGCCGGCCCGGGCGCGCGCGTGCTCCTGCCGACGGGCGCTGGCACGAGCACCATCCGCGCGCAGATCCACGGCTCGATCGCACGCGTCGCGCTCGTGCGCGCCGACCTCGTCATCCCCCCGGAGGCCGAGCGCTGAAGGCCCGCGAGGGACACGCCTGCGGTCAGGCGAGGCGCTCGAAGAGCAGCGAGAGCATCCGGTGCGTGAGCCCCCAGACGACGCGCTCGCCCACGCGGTAGCCGGGCAGCTTGAGCGTCTGACCTTGCCAGCTGTAGTCGATGGTCGTGTCGAGCGCGCCGCTCCGCAGCACCGGGAGCGAGGCCCAGTGGATCTCGTCGACCTCGTGGTTCGGCGCGAGCACGGGCGTGTCGCGGAGCAGCCAGACCGTGGGCGTCACCACCATGCCGGTGAGCTGCCCGCGCGCGAACGCGGGCACGTCGTCGAGCGCACCGAGCAGCTCGCCGTGCCGATCGAGCGCGAGGCCGATCTCCTCGAAGGTCTCGCGGCGTGCGGTGGCCGCGAGGTCGTCGTCGCCGGGCTCCTGGCGCCCGCCTGGAAAGGCCATGTGGCCGGACCAGGGGTCGCCCGGCTTGTCGGCGCGGCGGATGAAGAGGATCTCCGGCGCGCCCGGCCGCAGCTCGCGGAGGATCGCCGCGACCGCCGCTCGCCCACGCACACGCTCGCCCTCGATGCGCTCGGGCGCCTTGTGGCGAAGGCGCTCCGCGATCTGCGTCACGGGGAGCTCCTCCATCTCTGGCCGTGTCCGCGACATGCCCACATCGGGTAATCCCACGCGCGCGGCTGGTCAACGAGCGATTCTGGTAGGCTGCGCAGCTCATGCCGATCGACGAGAAGCGCTACCTCGAGCTCGCGGACCGCGCGCTCTCACGCGTGCTGCGCGCGTTCGACGAGATCGACTCGGACGATGCGGATCTGGACGTCTCGGGCGACGTCATCGCCATTCGCTTTCGCGACGGATCGCGCGCGGTGCTCAACACGCAGCGCCCGGCGCGACAGCTCTGGTTGGCGGGCGGCGCGAGCGCTTGGCACTTCGACTACGACGAGGCGCGGCAGGCGTGGACGGACAGCAAGGGCTCGGGCGCCGAGCTCTTCGCCACCGTGGCCCGCCTGGCATCCGAGGGCGCGGGCGTGACGCTCCGATTCGACGACGCGAGGGAGGCAACGTGAGCGACGAGCCGGACGCGAAGGACGATGCGTCGAAGGGCGAGGCACCGAAGGACGACGCACCCGAGAGCGAGACGTCGAAGGGCGACACGTCGAAGGACGACGCACCGAAGAGCGACGCGACGAAGAGCGACGCGACGAAGAGCGACGCGACGAAGAGCGACGCACCGAAGGACGACGCGACCCCGAGCAAGCCCTCCAAGGACTCGGGCACGTCGCGGGTGATCAGCCTCCTCGGCAGCGAGGACGAGACCCAGTGGGTGCGCCGCAAGATCGCGGTCTTCAAGCGCCTCGAGCCGAGCGACACGCGCAGCCCCGGGAGCTTCGTCATCGAGGAGAGCCCGTACATCGAGGCGAGCCTGGTCGAGCTCCGCGTGCCCAAGGCCACCCACACCGAGCTCGTCGCGCTCGCGAAGAAGCGACGCGACACGCTCTCGATCACCAAGGGCCTCCTCCAGTCGTACGACCCGGCCGGCTGGCTCGTCGCGGGTGGCGGAGGCGGGCTCGTCGGCGTGTGGCTCGACTACCTGCCGTTCGCGTTCCTCTGGCCGCTCGTGGGTGTCGTCGCCGCGGGCATCGCGGTGGGCGTCGCGACCCGCATGGCGCACGCGCGGGCCGAGAAGGAGGCCGACACGCGCTGGACCGCGAGCCCCGAGCGCAAGGAGCACGACGCCCTCGCGAAGGAGCTCGCCGAGGCATGGGCCCGCGCTCAGGCCACGCTGAAGCGAGAGACCGGCTACCACACGGACATCCGCGTGGCGGAGGGCTCGGTCGATCCGATGCGGGTGGCCTCGATCGATCCGCGCCCCTATTCGGCCGATCCGCCGCTCTTCGACCCGGACGATTTCCTTCCGAGCGAGGAGGCGGGCTCGGTGCGCTACGAGCTCGTCCACGCGACGGGCGAGGTCGTCACGCGGGCGATCGAAGGGACGAACGACTTCGAGGAGACTTGACCCGAGCCCGCAGGAAGCTCGTGACGCACGCCGCCCTGGGTACACTGCTGGGCGCCACGGGCTGCTGGGACGCACACACGATCGGCGCCGACGCCGACCTGGACGCGCAGGGCGCGCCCGACGCGAGCGCGACGGCCTCGAGCCTCGTGTGGGCGCTCGTCCACCCCACGAACGCGCCCGAGGGCCCTGGGATCGTGCTCTTCGACGAGGCCACGCAGACCGTGATCCGCCGACTGCCGCTGCCGGAGCCCACGCTCTCGGTGCACGGCCTCGCCTACGACGGCGACACGCTCTGGGTCTCCTCGCTCGGACGCACCGTGGGACCGTTCTCCGACGGTGTCGCGCTCTTCGCGCTCGACGCGGGCGATGGGCACGCGCTGCGCCGCTTCGAACGCATCGCGGCGCAAGGCCTCGCGGTGGACGCAGGCACGCTCTGGTACGCAGGTGCGCGCCCGGACGAGGCCGGCCCGAGCCTCGTGCACATCACCTACGACGACGAGCAGCTCTCGGTGGTGCCCATCCCGGAGACCTGGCTCATCGAGGACCTCACGCTGGCGAACGGTGCGCTCTACTACCTCGCGAACGACGACCTCGATCGCATCATGCGGATCGATCCGCGCACGGGCGACGCGGTGGAGCTGGCGCGCGGCGTCTACGAGGCGCCCTACGCGCTCGGCTTCGACGGCCGCTACCTCGCGGTCCCGACGAACGACGGGCGCAACCGCGATCCGCGCATTCGGCGCTTCGATCCCGCCACGGGGGCCCTGGTCAGCGAGGGCCCCTTCCGCGTCGGAGGGTGGGTGACGGCGATCGCGTTCGTTCGATGAGCGGGCTTCGCGTACGCTCGCGACCATGGTGAGCTCGGGCGCCGTGAGCGACGCGGTGCGACGCGATGCGCTGATCCTCCGCGCCTCGCTCGCGATGGTCTGGCTGCTCACGGCCGTGAGCATCGCGCACCCGTACTACCGGGAGGTGGGTGAGGCCGAGCTCGCCGCGATCGGCCTCCCGGCGTGGCTCATGTGGGCGACCGATCTGGCCGAGCTGGCGCTCGCCGCGATCGTGCTTCGCGGCCCCTCGAGCACCGCGCTCACGGCGCTCCAGGTGGGCATGGTGTCGAGCTTCACGCTCATCCTCGCGATCGCGCACCCGATGTTGATCGTGAGCCCCTTCGGGATGCTCTCGAAGAACCTCCAGTTCGTGTTCGTCGCGCTCACCGCGTGGCAGCTCGAGCGCAAGGGCGAGGCCGAGCGGCTCGAGCGCTTCCTCGCCGCGGGCATGGCGCTCGTGTGGATCACCGAGGGCCTGCTGCCGAAGATCCTCTTCCAGCAGGCGGTGGAGCTCTCGATCGCGCCCGAGGCGGGACTCGACTTCGTGGAGCCGTGGATCCTGGTCGGCGTGGTCGGCGTGGCGCTGCTCGCCTCGGGCATCGCGGTGCTCGTCCTGCCGAGGCGCCCGCGGGCGTGGCTCCTCTTCTGTCAGCTCGCGGCGCTCGTCGCGCTGCCGCTCGTCGTCGGATCGATCCGGCCCTTGCTCTGGGTC
>JAIBCE010000285.1 GCA_019694315.1 Sandaracinaceae bacterium | reverse complement strand
TTCGGGGCGCCACGCGGCGGGGTGAGCGCAGCTCACCCCTGGAGCGGGAGCGATGCGAGTCGCGGCGCGACGAAGTGAGCGACGGGGAGCTCGAGGGGCCGGAGGTCCCTCGACCCAACAAACTCAGTTTCTGCGCGGCGCAGGCGCCGCGCGTCGGGGGCTTCACCCCCGAACCCCGTACGACCATTCGATCCCGAGAAACGATTGTTTCTCGGTCTCTCAGTCTGGCGTGCTGCCGCTCGTGTAGCCGAACATCTCCGCGCCGACCTCGCCCGTGCGATCCGAGGTGAGGTGGTACATGGCCCAGCTGCCCGCGAGCGCGCCGAGGACGAGCGCGACCACGAGCTTCACGACGAAGCCCTTGTCGCGCTGGATCGCATGGTCTTCGAGCTCGGCCATGCGACGAGGATGACACAGCTCGCGACGTTGATCCGACCTTGCCCCGATGATACGTAGGCCCGCCCTCGCGCGAGATCGGCGCGGGCCTTCCCACGGAGGACGAAGCATGGCGACGACGGTGAAGATGCCCCCCCTCGGAGAGAGCGTTCTCGAAGGCACGGTGGGCAAGTGGCTCGTGCGCGAAGGACAGCGTGTGGAGCGCGAGCAGGCCGTCGTCGAGATCCTCACCGACAAGACCGACAGCGAGATCCCTGCGCCCGTCGCCGGCGTCGTGGTGAAGCTGATCGCCGCCGAGGGAGCCGCCGTCGCGGTGGGCGGTGAGCTGCTCGTCATCGACGAGACAGCGTCCGCCGCGGCCTCTGCGCCGGCCTCTGCGCCTGCAGCGCCCGCGCCCGCTGCGCCCGCGGCTCCTGCCGCTCACGCGCCTCTGCCCGTGGCCGCAGCGCCCGCCGCGCCGGCCTCGAGCGGACCGTCGCTCGGCACGCCCGCGGAGCGTCAGCGCGCGCGTGAGATGGGCGTCGATGTGCGCACCGTGATCGGCAGTGGTCGGGGAGCGGCGCCTGCGCCCGCGCCTCTGCCCGCAGCGGCCCCGGCGCCCATGCCGCTCGGCGGAAACCTGCCCGAGATCCTCAAGGTCATGGGCGGCCAGGGCAACTTCAAGCTGCCGGCCTACCAGCAGGCGCCCAACGACAAGATCGTCCCCTTCGATCGACGTCGCCGCATCATCGCGGACCACATGGTCTACTCGAAGATGACGTCGCCCCACGTGGTGACGTTCTCGGAGTGCGACCTCAACAAGACGCACCTCCTGCGCGAGAAGCACAAGGATGCCCTCAAGAAGGAGGGCGTGAACCTCACGTTCCTCGCCTTCGTCGCGGCCGCGACGACGCGCGCGCTGCGCGAGAACCCGGTGCTCAACGCGCGGGTGCTCGACGACGCGTACGCGCTCATCGGCGACGTGAACCTCGGCATCGCGGTGGAGACGCCCAAGGGCCTCGTGGTGCCGGTCGTCCGCCGCGCCGACGAGCTGCGCGTGCGCGGCCTCGCGCGTGCGATCGACGGCATCGCCGAGCGCGCACGCACCGACGCGCTCACGCCCGACGACCTCGCGGGCAAGACGTTCACGATCTCGAACCCCGGCCGCAAGGGCAACCTCGTGGGCGGCGCGATCATCAGCCAGCCGAACGTGGGCATCCTCCGCATCGGCGAGATCAAGAAGCGCCCCGTGGTGGTCGAGCGCGACGGCGAGGACGTCATCGCGATCCACCCGGTGATGTACATGGCGCTCAGCTACGATCACCGCATCGTCGACGGTGTCGCGGCGAACAACTTCCTCTTCCGCGTCACCGAGCTCCTCCAGAACGGCGACTTCGAGGTGTGAGCGCGGGGGGCCGCGCCCCCGCCCGCCTCCGCGACGACGCGGCGCCTCAGCGGCGACGACGGCGCAGCGCGAGCGCCGCGAGCAGCAGCGTGAGGACGGCGCCCCGTGCGCCAGCGCCTCCGTGCGGCGCGCGGCAGCCGCAGCCGCCCGAGATGTGGCCTCCGCCGCTGACCGGCCCCGTGTCGCGCGGGCGGCCTGCGTCCATGGCGGGTCGCGCGGCGTCGGCGAGCGGGCCTGCGTCCACGCCGGGGGGCACGTAGGCGTCGGGAGGCAGCGACCAGGCATCGGCTCCACCGATGACGGCGGCGTCGATCATCGGCGTCACCGATGCATCCGGCATCATGGGACAGGCCTCGTCGCCGCCGGAGCAGTCGTCGTCCTTGCCGTTGCCGCACACCTCGCGCGCGCCGGGGTGCACCGCGCCGTCGTGATCGTCGCAGTCGCCCTCGTCGGTCGCGTATGAGTCGCTGTCGGCGTCGCAGACGTCGTCGGTGCCGACGGGGCGCGACTCGCAGGTGCCCGGGCCGCACTCGTCGGTCATCTGCACGCCATCGATGCAGCGGCGGCGCTGCGATCCCGAGCACGTCCAGATCGTGTACCAGCCGGAGGGGCACGTCGGCGGTGGCGGGGAGCCGTCGCAGCTCGGCGCGGGCATGCCGCGGTGCGGGCCCTGGCTCACCCAGCGCGAGGGGCTCGTGGGCGAGCACGGGCCCTGGAACGGATCGAAGGCCGAGGTGTACGCGGTGCTCGTGCGCGGCTCGAAGTGGAGGTGCGCGCCCGTGGTGCAGCCGCTCGAGCCGATCTGGCCGATGACCTGCCCGCACGTGACGGTGTCGCCGGGCGAGACGCGGATCGAGCCGGTGCGCATGTGCGCGTACACGACGTAGGTCGAGCCGTGGCGGATGCGCACGTGGTTGCCGAAGCCGCTGCCGAAGCCGAGGCCGCACATGGAGTCCGCGCCCGCGGCGGGGCAGCTCGTGCAGTGATCGTAGAAGCCGTCGGTCGCGGTCTCGACGACGCCATCGGCCGCGGCGACCACGTCGTAGCCGGTGTCGATCGCGCCGTTGCCGCCCGCGAGGCTGAAGTCCGAGCCGCGATGTCCGTCGTAGCTCGAGCCCGCGCAATTCCAGTCGTCGTCCACGCCATCGGCGGAGTTCTCGTCGAAGTAGAACCAGTTCGCGATGCAGCCGTCGCAGGCCGTCGGCCTCCGGAATTGCTGTGCGGAGGCGCGCGACGGTCCGAGCCAGTGCGTGGCCGCGCCGACGACGAGGACGAGGACGAGCGTCGCGAGCACATGGCCGCGCGCGCTCATCGCAGCACCTCCGGCAGCGGCAGCGTGTGGGCCTCGGCGCCGATCGTGCTGACGAGCGCGTCGCCCTCGAAGCGCAGCGGCGCCGTGGGCAAGGGCACGTGCTCGGGGCCGAGCGGCTGCCCGACGCGGAGCTCGCAATTCGTGAGGCAGCTGAGGCCTCGCCCATCGACGCGCGCGGCCCACACGCCCGCGATGCCGCCGTTGCGTGCGCCGACGAACGCGATGCGCCGCGAGGCCCCGTGCGTCGCGGGATCGAACACGAGCGCGCCGATCGACACGAGGCCCTGCACCGCGTCGAAGCGCGAGCCGTCGCGATCGATCACGACCAGCACCGGCTCGGGGCCGTGCTCGGCCGCCCACGCCGCGTGCTCGCCGTCGCTCGAGGTCACGGGCGCGAACACGACGTCGCGATCGATCACCGCGCCGCCGCCCTCGCGCACCATCTCGAGCGAGCGGTCGGGGCGGAGCACGAGCGCGCCTCCCAGGAACGGGGCGCCTCCGAACGCGCGCCCCTCGATGGGCGTGCGGCCTCGCTCGTCATCGAGCGCGAGCGAGACCGTGTCGGGGCCGTCGCCGCCTTCGGGCACGGCCTCGAGCGTCTCTTGGACGACGACACGCGGTGGCTCGGCGAGCGGGGCCGCGGTGTGATCCGCCGTGGTGGAAGCGCAGCCGACGACACCGACCGTCGCGAGAGCCGTGAGACGAGCGAGCACGTGACCTCCGTGCGAAGCCCCGATCGTAACGCGAAGCGAGGTTTGCGCGCGCAACGATCTTGCGGCGCGAATGTCCCTCGCGTGCCGCGCGTCCCAGGGAGACACTGCCCGTGAGGCCCCGATGACGCCGACCCATCCACCCCCTGCCTCTCGCATCTTCGCTCCGTGGTTGCTCCTCGTGGCCCTCGGCGCGGCCGCGGGCGGTCCGGCCCTCGCGCGAGCGCAGGACGTGGATCCCGAGGCCGTCCGCGAGGTGCGCGAGCTCGGTCGCTGCATCGACGAGCACCACGTGCACCTCGACCGGCTCGTGCACCTGATCGCCGACGCGGAGGCTCGGACGACGAGCAGCGACCCCGCCGTGGCCCGCGACGCGCGCGAGGCGATCACCGCGCTCGTCCATCGCGCGCACGACGTGCGGGCGCACCTCGAGCTGTGCATCCGCGAGGCGCAGATCCCTGGCCCCGACACGGAGACGCACGTGGTGCGAGAGGGGCCAGCGGCCGGCAGCGCCGAGGCCCACGTGAGCGAGGCCGGAGGCACCGTGCAGGAGGTGCACTCGGCCGAGCCGATCGGCACGCACGTGCGCGTGGTGAGCGGCGAGCGGGTGGATGGTCGGGGCACCGTGCCGCACGAGGATCTGCGTCGCGCGGTCCGCGCGGCCGGCTCGGCGATCGACCGCTGCTACGAGACCTTCCTCGATCGCGCGAGCGCGCGTGAGGGCAACGTGGAGATCAGCTTCGCTGCGGTCGATGGCACCATCCGCGAGGCCGCCGTCGAGAGCGTGGGGCCCTTCGATGGTGCGTTTCGGACCTGCGTGGTCTCGGCCGTGAGCAGCATGCAGCTCCACCACACGTCGGGCCGTACCGTGTTCGCGTACGTGATCTCGGTCGGAGGCTCGTGAGGCGCTCGTGATCTCGTGAGACCCTGACGCCTCTCGACGGAGCGGGCCTGACGTCCCATGCTCGCCGTCGCTTGAGCGCGCGGCCACAGAGGCTCCGGTACGCAGCGTCCGACCTCGCACGGGCGCTCGCCCGCGTCGCGATGGCCTTGGCCGTCGTGGTCGCAGCCGCGGCGAGCCCCACCACGCCCACGCGCTCCGAGCAGGGCGCGCGGGTCTCGGTGGTGGCCCGGAGCTCGCCCGAGGGCACGCTCGATCGCGTCGCGCGGAGCGAGGCGCGTGTGGTCGGCGTCGAGGGCGACCGGGGGCCTGTCCACGTCCTCGGGCGCGGCACCTCGGCCACGATCGTCTCGTGGCTCGCGCGCACTTGGACCGATCCCCGAGCCTCGCAGCGCCCGAGCCCTCTCGCGAGACCGCGCAGCATGGTGTCCGCGCGCGTGGCCTCGTCTCGTCGTGCGCGTCTTCGACGTCACCAGCGCGCACCGAGCTCGGACGACGACGCGTGACGTCGCGGTGGTCGCGCGTGCGACCGCCGTGACGTGCGTGCAGGGCTCCCCCGCGGAGCCCTCGTCCAGAGCTCGTGTTCGAGGCGGCCGAGGCCGCCAGAGGTGTCGTCATGTCCGAAGAAGAAACGCGTCCCGCCGAGGCGGGCGAGCGCCGAGGAACGTCCGAAGAGATCACCGAGAGCCCGCGGAGCCCTGCGGGGGGCATCGTGATCTTCGTGCTCCTGCTCGTGGGCCTGCTCGTGCTCGCGAGGCTCGGCGCCGACTGATCGCGAAGCGCCGCTCCGACGGATCCGAGCGCACGGGCCCGACGCCTCATGACCGGGAGGCGTCGGGCCCGTCACGCGAGCGCGTCCGTGGCCTCGTGTAGAGTGCGTCGATGGATCTCCGAGGAAAGCGCGCGCTCGTCACGGGCGCCTCGAGCGGCATCGGCACCTCGTTCGCCAAGGAGCTCGCGAAGCAGGGCGCCTCGCTCGTCATCACGGCGCGTCGCAAGGATCGCCTGGAGTCGCTCGCCGAGACCCTGCGCAAGGACCACGGCGTCGAGGTCGAGGTGATCGCGGGCGACCTCGGAAAGCCCGAGGGCGCCAAGGCCCTCTGGGACGCGACCGAGGGCAAGGGCACGCACATCGACGTGCTCGTGAACAACGCGGGCTTCGGCACGAAGAAGCCCTTCGTCGAGCAGTCCTGGGACAAGACCTTCGAGGAGATGCAGCTCAACCTGATCTCGCTCACCGAGCTCACCAAGCGCTTCTCGCAGGCGATGCTCGCGCGCGGGGCGGGCCACATCCTCAACGTCGCCTCGATCGGCGCGTACCTGCCCACGCCGAGCATGTCGACGTATGGCGCGGGCAAGGCCTACGTGCGCAACTTCTCCGAGGGCCTCGCCTACGAGCTCAAGGACACGGGCGTCCGTGTGTGCTGTCTCTGTCCGGGCGCGACCGAGAGCGAGTTCGCGGACACCGCGGGTCTCCAGCTCGCGAGCTGGAAGAAGGTCGCGTACATGTCCTCCGATCGCTGCGCGCGCATCGGCCTCTCGGCGCTGTTCCGCGGGCGACGCAACATCGTGAGCGGCTTCTGGAACAGCGCCGCGATGTTCATGCTCCGCTTCGTGCCGCGGCCGATGGCAGCGTGGCTGTCGGCGACGTTTCTCTGATCCGACGGTGCCTGACCGGAGCGGCCGCGCATCAGCGCGAGAGCTCGATCATCCCCATCATCCCGGCGTCGCCGTGGTCGAGCACGTGGCAGTGGATCATCCACAGGCCCGGCCGCTCGTCGAAGCGCACGAGAAAGCTCGCGCTGCCGTCGACCGGCACGTCGATCGTGTCGGCCCAGATCCCCGTGGGGCGCCCCATCGCGTCGAGCGGCTGGAAGAAGAAGCCGTGGAGGTGGATCGGGTGCGACCACTCGAGCGTGTTGCGGAAGCTCCAGCGCTGCACCTCGCCGAAGCGCGCGGGAAACGGCGTCGCCTCCCAGCCGGGCACTCCGTCGAAGCCGAGCGCGAGGTGTCCGTCGCGATCGTTGCGCGTGAGCTCCACGTGGAGGTCGGTGGGCGTCGCCGCGACGATCGGCTCGAACGGGCGCGAGGGGATCGTCGGCATCGGCACCGCGCGATCGGGGCCGCGCTCGAGCTCGACGTAGAGGAGATCTTCCGGGTCGCGGAATTCGGTCGAGCCGAAGCCTCGGTCGTACGGGATCCAGCGCAGCGCGATCGTCTGCCCGACGCTGCCCTGCGGCACGACGATGGCGTCGAGGCGCTGTCCCGGCGTGAGCACCGGCCGCGTGAGCACACGAGGCCCGTCGTGGAGGCCACGATCACCGCCGATCACGGTGAACGAGAGCGTGCCGAGCGCGAGCTGGAAGTAGCGTGCGATGGCGGCGTTCACCATGCGCAGACGAAGGGGCACGCCGACGCGCGCGCGGATCGTGGGGCGCACGCGGCCGTTCACGAGGACGACGTTGCCCTCACGACCGAAGAGCGTCGCGAGCTCGCCGCCCGAGTCGGCGGGCAAGAGCGCGCCGTCGTCTCCGACCGCGGCATCGGAGAGCACGAGCACGGCCTCGTCGACCACGGGCTCGTCGGGGGCGCGCACCACGATCGCGCCGTAGAGGCCCGCGGCGGCCTGCCCCGCGGAGCGCACGTGAGGGTGGTACCAGTAGAGGCCCTCGTCGGGCAGCTCGAAGCGGTACTCGAACGAGTCGCCCGGCTGCACCGCGTGCTGCGTGTGATCGGGCACGCCGTCCATCTCGTTCGGCACCCGGATGCCGTGCCAGTGCACGGTCGTCTCCTCGGGCAGCTCGTTGTGGAAGTGCACGATGAGCCGATCGCCCACCTCGGCCTCGAGGAGCGGGCCTGGCACGTGACCATCGAAGCCCCACATCGCGGTGGGCCCCGCGGGCACGAGCTCGAGCGAGGTCTCGCGCGCGACGAGGTCGAGCTCGAGCACGTGCGGGTCCGGAGAGAGATCGACGGGCGTCGGCAGCGCGATCGCGTCGGCGAAGCCCGGAGGCTCCACGGGCTCGATCTCGCCGCAGCCTGCGACCGTGGCGATCACGACCGACAGCGCGACGCGGAGCGACCCGGACATCGGACGAGGGTGGCCCCTCGGGTCCTCGCTGCAAAGTCGTTCGTGCTTGCGACGTGTGGCCGCTCACCGCGCGGGTGATCCGCATCACGAGGACGCTCGTCGGGGAGGCGCGCATTGGGCCTTGCGGTGGCTGGCCGCTCACCCCGATGCTCGGCGCGATGAGCGAGGCGACGACGAAGCAAGGCGCGCGGCCGTTCCGCATGCCGATGTGGGGCTGGGTGCTCGTGGTGGGCCTCGCGCTCGCGGGTCTCTTGCGCGTGGTGCACGTGGCCGGCGCGCTCGGGGCCGTGCTCGAGATGCTCGCCGGTCTCTTGCTCATCGGCGGCTCGTGCGAGGCGCTCATCATCAGCGTGGAGGGCGGCAGCGCGCTCCTCGGCTGGAGCAAGTTCGTGGGCGGCACCTTCGCGGCCGTCGTCTCGAACATCCCCGAGATCGCGCTCCTCGGCTTCTTCGTCGTCGACGATCCGACGATGGCGTTCGTGATCGGGATGATGAGCGTCTACACGAACTCCATGACGTTCGCGCTCTACGCTGTGCTCCTTCCCAAGGATCGCGGCGCTGCGAAGATCCCCGCGCCGATCGTGAAGGCCGGCACGGATCTCCTGAGCTTCGGCGGCGGGCTCTGCCTCGCGCTCGCGGGCGCGATGATCGTGCTGCGCGAATTCGACAGCCCCATCACGACCGTGGGCGCGCCCGAGCTCGCGTTCGTGGGCGGCGCGCTCTTCCTCGTGTTCGTCACCTTCCTCGTCTCGCTCGTGAAGAGCTCCAAGGACGACGCGGCACAGGGCCACGTCAAGGACGACGCGGCCCACGGCCCTCCGACAAACGGCGCGTCCAAGGACGGTCACGCGGGCGACGCGGAGGCCAAGAAGGACGACGCGCACGACGACGAGCACGCGGGCGTGCCCACCACGATGGCCGGTGTGATCGGTCTGCTCGCCATCGGCGTCGTGGGCTCGTTCCTCGGCGGTCACGCGATGAGCGACGTGGGCGACTTCATCGTGGAGACCTTCCCGAGCCTCTCGAGCATGACGGTCGCGTTGATCCTCGCGCTCATCTCGGGCGTGCCCACGTACGTGATCGTGGGCAACGCGCACCTCAAGAAGCAGTCGCTCATCGCGCTCTCGAACACCTTCGGCGGCCTCACCCAGAACCTCTTCAACACCATGGCGATCTGCTGCCTGATGATCGCGGTGTTCAACTGGGTGGGCATCCTCGACCACACGACGATCCCCATCAACGCGGCCACCACGCTCTCGGTGCTGTTCATCTATCCGACGTACTCGATCCTCTCTCGCGCCATCGAGGACGACGGCAAGTTCAACTGGATCGAGATCGTGTCGCTGCTCGCGCTCTTCTCGTTCCTCGTGTTCCTGCTCACCCGCGAGGTGTGAGCTCGAGCGACTCGGCCACCTCGTCGGCCACGCGGAGGCCCGACTCGTAGGCGCCGTGCACCGTGGCGGGGTTCACGCGGTTCGTCGCCTCGCCCGCGAAGAAGAGGCGCTCCCCGATGGGCGCGGCCAGCGCCAGGCGCGCCTCGCTGCTCGAGCCCACGGGCACGAACGAGTACGAGCCGTGCGTGATCGGATCGCGCTGCCACCGCTGGACGAGGAAGGCCGTGGGATCCGGCGCGCTCGCACCGAAACACGTGCGGAGGATGCGCATCGCGTCGCCGACGATCGCGCGGTCCTCGCGCGCCTCCATGGCGAGCGCGTAGTCGCCGCCCGCGAAGAGCACGAGGGCCGGGTGCCCCGAGATCGCGTTCCAGTCGACCCAGAGCGGCAGCTCTCCGCGGGTCTCCGACGCGTAGAGGAACGTGCTGCCCGCGCCCGTCCAGAAGGGCTCGGCAAAGCGGAGGATCACCTTGTCGAGCGTGCCCATCTCGAGGCCCGCGATCGCGTCGCGCTTCTCGGCGGGCAGCGGTGGATCGAAGCGGATCGCCTCCGCGCGCAGGGCGCCCAGCGGGATCGCGATCACGACCGCGTCGGCGCGCTCCTCGCCCCGATCGGAGTTCACGATCATCGCGTCGGCGGCGGTGCGGATCGCGCGTACGGTCACGCCGAGGCGCACGTCGAGGCCGCGCGCCAGGAAGCGCGGGATCGCGTCGTAGCCATCGGGCAAGAAGTGGCTCGCGCCGTCGTAGCCAGCCTCGGGATCGTCGTAGCTCTGGAGCGAGAGGCGCTCGAGCGAGCCGGCGGTGTCGGTCTCGAGCGAGGCGAGCCCGAGCGTGCGGAGCCTCGCCTCGAGCGGGCTCGCGTCGCCCTCGGCGCGCGCTCGGAGCGCCGACGCGATCGACCGATCGGGCGCGTCGTCGTTCTCCTCGTCGGCCGCCGCGGCGATGTCCTCGATGACCTCCGACTCTGCCTCGTCGGCCGCCTCGAGCTCCTCGCCTTCGAGCTCGCGTCCGTCGAAGTCGAAGGCGCGCACCTCCTCCGGATCCTCGACGGTCCTCGCGCCCGCCTCGCGCGCGAGCGGTACGATCGGGTTGCCCTCGGTGCCCTCGATCCAGTGCGCGCCGCGCTCCATCGGGAAGCCGAGCGAGCGATCGGTCCACACGCGCCCGCCCACACGTTCGCGCTGCTCGAGCACGAGCACCGAGGCGCCTCGCTCCACGAGCGCACGCGCCGCCGCGAGGCCTGCCATGCCCGCGCCGACCACGATCACGCGTGGCCGCGAGGCCTCCGAAGCGCCCGGCGAGCCGGCATTCGGCGAAGGAACGGGCGGCGGTGGTGGGCGAT
>JAIBCE010000284.1 GCA_019694315.1 Sandaracinaceae bacterium | reverse complement strand
CCCAGCGTCTCGCACGAGGCTCGACAGCGCGGGCTCGCCTGCGGCGCGGTGAGGAGGCCGCTCGCATCGACCACCACGTTCACGTCCTCGGGTCGATAGCGCAGCTCGCAGCGCGACACGCACGCACCGAAGGCAGCCTCGTCCTGGGCGCAGCGCGGCTCGCTCGCGCGGAGACCGCTCACGGTGAGCGCGCGCTGCTCGTCGGTGATCCAGGCCGCGAGCGCCGTGCACGACGTGGGCTCGCTCGCCTCGGACGTGGCGAGCCCGGCGGCACAGGCCGCGTGCGTGCGGCTCGCGAGGGCCTCGGTCTCGGTGGCGAGGGCGCGGCTCGCGGCGAGGAAGGTCTCGATCTTGGCGGCCGCCGTGCTCGAGCCGAAGTCGCGCGCACAGTCCTCACCGGGACCGACGACCCGCAGCTCCACCGACCCGACACACGACGCGCACACAAGCGCCACGCTCCCGAAGAACAGGCCCCGCGTGCTCCGACCGATGCGTGCGCCGAGCTTCACTCTTCCACCCTCCGGAGCCAGCGGCCCTCTCGCGCTCGGTGCACGAGCACGGTCTCTTCGCCCGAGCTCGTCCGCACGAGAAAGCACACGGATCCCTGATCTTCGTGGTCGATCCAGCGCCCCACCACGGCGGTGAGCTCGAAGCGGTGGCCGCGCTCGGAGAACGCCGTCGGCGCGTAGCCCCAGCCCGCCGACGCGCGCAGCTCCACCTTGAGCGTCTCGCGGTGGGGCTCCCAGAGCGGCGGCGCGATCCCGCCCTCGAGGCGCAGCTCGCGCACCGCCGCGTCCACCAGCCCGTTGAGCGCGCCGAGAGGCGCGGGCGGATCGCACACGAGCACGAGCGTGTACTCGTCGCTCACGCGTCGCACGAGGATCTCTCGCTCGTCGGCGACCACGTGATACGCGTGCGGCGCGCCGAGGAAGCGGCTCCCGAGATCGACGATCGTGTGGGTGAGCACGTGGATCTGCGCGCCCGCGACCTTCGCGTCGAAGAGGCCGATCCGCGCGGAGTAGTCCACGCACTCGCCCTCTTCGTCGACGAACACGGCGACCTGCAGCTCGGGCACGCTCGCGCTGAGCCGACGGAGGATCGGCGTGAAGCCCGTCTCCTCCATGTCGCGGGGCGTCTCGGCGCGCGAGACACGGACGAGGCGTTCGTTGGCCACGTCAGCTCCCCCCCGCGCTCGGCTCGAGCGGCGCCGACTCCGCCAGCGCCTGCGCGCGCGGATCGATCTCGACGCGCGTGCGCGACGCCAGCGTCGCGGCGAGCTCCTCGAGCGCGGCGGCGCGGCCCTCCGCCGCGATCTGTCGACGCAGGACGGGCTCCCACTCCTCGCGCGGCACCTCCCACGCAGGCACGACCGCGACCAGATCGATCACGTGCACGCCGTACGAGGTGCGCACCACCTCGGGCAAGAGACCGGGCTCCGTCGCGGCGAAGAGCGCGTCGCCGAACGGCGCCTCGAGATCCGCGCGCGCCATCGGATCGAGGTGCTCGACGACGATCTCGAAGGCGCCTCGACGCCCCGCCATCGCATCCATCGCGGCCACGAGATCGGGCGCGCCCGCCAGCTCGTCGCGGAGGCTTCGCGCGAGGCGGAACGCCGCGTCGAGCCGCGCCTCGTCGGCGTCCGCCTCGAGCGTGACGAGCACGTGCACCGCGCGGCGCGTCTCGGGCATGGAGAGGCCTCCGCTGATCTGCGCGCGGCGCGCGTCGAGATCTTCGCTGCTCACGGTCTCGGGCGTGATCGTGGGCTCCACCACGCGCACGAGGAGCTCGCGCACCGCAGCGCGTCGCGCGGCGCTCTCCACCTCGGGATCCCTCGCCAGCTCAGTCCGCTCCGCGAGCCCGCCCAGCACCAGCTCGTCCTCGAGCCGCTCGAGCGCGAGAGCCGGCGTGAGGTGCGCGGTGCGCGCCAGGGTCTCGACCTCGTGGAGCGTGATCGGCACGCCATCGACCGTGGCGACGACGTCACCGCCGACCTGCGCGGCGGGCCCGGACGTGCTGCCACGATCGTCCGGCGCGGCGACCGGCGCCTCCGCGCGAGAAGACGGATCGGACGCGGCCGGGCCGCAGCCCGACACGAGGCCCAGCCCGAGCGCGACGATCGCTTTCCCTCGCGTCGCGCGTCGCATCACTCCCCCACGGTCGGCCGCAGGAGCCCGACCCCCGCGCGGAGCGTCGCGACGCCCGCGAACAGCATGAGGCCCGCGGCCACGTAGTCGCGCACGGTCACCTCACGCACGCCGTAGCCGAGCCCGATCAGGGCCAGCAGCACGAGCACGAGACCGACGACGTCTTTCCACATCGCGACGGCGAGAATACCCGGAACGCCGTGCTGCGGAACGTTCGCGACCTGCGTGGGAGCGCAGCCCGAGGCGCATGCGTCCGTTGCATGGGCTCATGCGCTTCCTTTTCTTCCGGAGGGCGCCCTCCCTCTCGCCGAGCGAATCGGCGAGAGCCTCCGTCCCGCCGAGTCGAGCCCGCGTCACTCGCATCGATCCGTGCGAGTGACACGAGCTCTCACTGCGGCCCCTCGCCGGGGCGGGGCTCACGCAGGACGATCTCGCCGCGTCCCTGGTTCTGGATCGTGATCACCACGCGCGCGTCCTCGATCGTCGCCGTCCAAGGGAAGCCTTGGGGGATCTGCTCGGCCTCGAGCGGATAGCGGCCGAGCTCGTTCGGCGGCGCCGTGCCTCGCTCGACGAGCCAGCGATGTTCCTCGACCTCGTCGATGCAGCGACGGCTCTCCTCGCGGACGCGCACGCCATCGCCCACCGGTCGGGTCTCGACGTGCGAGTACGGACAGCGGCGCTCGTCGTGGGCCATCGAGTAGCTGGTGATGAAGTAGAGGATGTAGATCGCGAAGACCGCCGGCGCGGCACCCACCACGACCACGATGGGAAGCCACCACGGCGACTTCTTGTCGCTCGTCTTCGGGTCGGTCTTGGGGGCTTCGCGCTCGGGGGCTTGGGTCACATCGTCCTCGCTCACATCGCCGGGGGCGGTCCCGGCTCGGAGGTCTCGTCGTCGATCACGCGCTCGAGGGTGCGCGCCGTGGCGAGCTTGGTCGCGCCGACCGCCTCGAGCCAGGGCAAGAGCGCCGCGAGGGCACGCTCGGCGAGCACGGCGTAGCGCGCGCGCTTGCGGAGCTGCTTCCCCGCGCCTTCGAGCGGCGGGAACATGCTGAAGATCACGTTCGAGGGCTGGTAGCGATCGGTCGGCGTGCGGAGGTGCGACCAGAGCGATCCGAGCGCGGTCTCGCGCGGCGGCAGGCTCGCGGTGAACGGCTCGCCCGCGAGCGATCGCGCGAGCGCGATGCCCACGACGAGGCCGCAGGCCGCGCTCTCCACGTAGCCCTCCACACCCGCGACCTGCCCCGCGAGGTGCACGCCAGGTGCGCGCACGAGCGAGAGGTCGTCGGCGAGCACACGCGGCGCATCGACGAAGGTGTTGCGGTGCACGCTGCCGTAGCGGAGGAACTCCACGTTCTCGAGGCCGGGGATCATCGAGAACACGCGCTTCTGCTCGGGCCACTTCATGCGCGTCTGGAAGCCGACCATGTTGAACGCCGTGCGGTCCTCGTCCTCGGGGCGGAGCTGCACGACGGCGTAGGGCCAGCGGCCCGTTCGCGGATCGGTGAGGCCCACGGGCTTCATCGGCCCGAACGCGAGCGTGCGCTCGCCGCGCTCGGCCATGACCTCGACGGGCAGACAGCCCTCGAAGTAGCGCACCTTCTCGAACTCGCGCGGCGCGACCTTCTCCGCGCCGCGCAGCGCCTCGACGAAGGCCGCGTACTGCGCCTTGTCGAGCGGACAGTTCACGTAGGCGTCGTCCTGCCCCTTGTCGTAGCGGCTGGCGCGGAAGACCTTGCTCTCGTCGATCGAGGCGGCGCTGAGGATCGGCGCGATCGCGTCGTAGTACGCGAGGTGCTCGGCGCCGACGATGCTCGCGATCGAGGCCGCGAGGGCATCGCCCGTGAGGGGGCCCGTGGCGATCACCACCGGTCGATCGCTCGGGATCTCGGTGATCTCGCCGCTCTCGCGCCGGATGCGCGGGTGCGCCGTGATGCGCGCCGTCATCGCCCGCGAGAAGGCCTCGCGATCCACCGCGAATGCGCCGCCCGCGGGCACGCGCACCTCGTCGCCCACGGCCATCACGAGCGAGCCGGCGCGCCGCATCTCCTCCTTGAGCAGGCCCACCGCGTTCGTGAGCGCCGCGCCTCGAAACGAGTTCGAGCACACGAGCTCCGCGAGGCCGTCACCCACCTGCGCAGGCGTGCGCTTGTCGGGCTTCTGCTCGACGAGGCGCACGTCGATGCCGCGCTCCGCGAGCTGGAACGCGCACTCGCAGCCCGCGAGGCCGCCGCCGACGACGAGCACCGTCATGCGCCGGTCACGGGCACACGGCCGCGCCCGTGGCGGGGCAGGCGGCAGCGGCGCAGCGGTTCGCGATGCCCATCGGATCGCACGCCGCCCCCGTCGCCAGCACCGGACGCAGGCGGAGCTCGAGCGCCACGGTGGTCGTCGCGTCGAAGGGCGCGTAGCCGTCGACGAAGAGGTACTGCGTGCCCGCGGGCACGTTCTCGACGAGGGCGTACGAGCGATAGTCGCCGTCGGGGGCGCCCGCGTAGTCGTCGTCACAGACGAGCTCGGTCGTGTCGTTCACGCACTCGCTGCGCACGTAGAGGATCGTGTCGAGCGCCGCGGGGTTCGCGGCCACGTTCGTGGTCGCGATCAGATCGAAGCTGCCCGCCGGCACGGTGAGCGCGAGCACCTTCTCGCTCGCGAGCGCGGCGTAGTCGCAGGTGACGCCGGAGGCCGCGCCCCCGCCCGCCGCGAGCATCACCGACTGCGTGCTCACCGTGGGCTCCGAGCCCGTGGGCGCGGTGAGCGTCACCGGCGCGGCCATGCCGCAGAGGGCGATCGTCTCGGGAGACGCGATGCACGTTCCGGCCTCGCAGAGGTTGGGCGCGCGACAGAGGTGCGTCGCGTCGCAGCTGCCGCCGAAGCCCACCTCGGTGACCATGTCGATGGTCACGTCGCGCGTGGCCGAGCGCGCGCCGTACGCGTCGTACGAGAAGAGCCGCAGGCTCACCGCCGCGCCGATTCCGTCGAAGTCCGCGCTACCCGGCGCCGTGGCGAGCTGCATCGCGAACGACGCAGTCGTGACCGCCGTGTCGAACGCGTAGTAGTACGGACCGACGTCGTCGGGCACGGCCGCGTCGAGCGGCAGCGCGGTGCCGTCGGCCGCGAGCAGCTGCAGGCCCACGCCCTCGACGTTGGTCTCGGCGTCCATGCCCGTCGCGAAGATCTCGAGGCGATCGTCGTCCACGCGGCGCGCGGAGGCCGCGGTGAGGGTCGGCGCGGTGTTGGCCTCGGCCGAGAGGCGCATCGTGTACGCGCCCGACGACACCGTGCCCATCGCCCCCATCTCGAAGCCGCTCACCACGAGGTAGATCGTCGATCCGCCCGTCGTCATGAACGTGCCCGCGCTGCGGTGCTCGTCCTGGGACGGATCGTCGAAGCAATTGTCGAGGCCGGTCGGCGTCGTCTCGCACGCCGTGCGCAGCTCGACGACCGTGTCGAACGTGGCCGCCGTCCCCTCGGTCAGATCGAACGCCACGCCGATGTCGCCGGTGCCCGGCACCTCGACAGCGATCACCTCTTGCGGCGGACGCGCGGTCGCATCGGGGTTGGCGCACGGATCGCTCAGCGTGAGCGGTCCCTCGGGGCCATCGCTCGTGTCGCCCGTGACCATCGCGGTCTCTCCGAGCGTGAGCGACACCGTGCGCGGCGCGGTGCACGTGCCGAGACCGCCAGCGCCGGCGTCGATGGCGCGCGCATCCGCGGGGTCGAACGCGTCGTTCTGCGTGCCGCCGTCGGTCGGCATCTCGCCACCGCCACAGGCGACGGCGAGGCTCGCGAGCGCGCCTACGGACGGCGCGATCCACCTTGTTCGAGAACCCGAGAAGACACGAAGCTGAGTCATGGCGGGCCGAGGGGTAGCGCCAGCCCCGTGTCGGTCAACCGATCACCTCGAGCCGCCCCGCGGGCCCCTGCGCGACGATGCCCGCGAGCTCGAGCGACGCGAGGGCCGCGAGCACCGTGGCCACCGCCACGCCGCCCTCCGCGCTCAGTCGCGCGACGATCACGTCGAGATCGGTGGCGCCGTCCTCGATCGCCTGCACGATCGATCCCTCGAGCCCACCGAGCGCGCCGCGGAGCGGTGCCGCCACCGCGGGCCGCGCCTGGCGTCGTCGCTCGCGCCGCGCTCGCGTCACGCCCGACGCGAACGGCAGCGGCGGCGTGCCTTCGACCACGCGGAGCACGTCGCTCGCGCTCATGCAGACGCCGGCGCCCGCGCGGATCAGCGCGTTCGAGCCGAGCGCCTCCCCCACCTCGGGCACGCGAGGCACGGCGAGCACCGGCACGTCGAGACCGCGTGCGTGCGCGGCCGTCGAGAGCGCCCCCGAGCGCGCGGGCGCCTCCACCACGACCACCACGCGGGCGAGCGCCGCCACCAGGCGATTGCGCGCGAGAAAGAGCCACGATCGAGGCGACACGGCGTCTTCCTGCTCGCTCAGCTCGAGCCCGCCCGTCGCCACGATGCGCGCGAAGAGCGGCACGTTCTCCGCAGGAAATGGGCACGCGAGCCCGGCCGCGTGCACCACGACCGTGGGCGCCGAGGCGTCGAGCGCCCCGAGGTGCGCGGCGCGATCGATCCCCGCCGCCCCACCCGACACGATCACGCAGCCTGCCTGCGCGAGCTCGCGCGCCAGCGCCCGCGCCACGTGGAGCCCTCGCTCCGTCGGCGCGCGCGTGCCCACGATCGCGACGGCGCGCGACCACGAGGGCCACGCGCCTCGTGTGCGCAGGCACTGCGGTGGATCGGGGAGTCGCTCGAGCTCGACGGGATAGCTTGGCTCGCCGCGCGACAGCGTCCGCGCGATCGGTGCCGCGCGATGGGTAGGGCTCGACATGGCGCCGCTCATCGCGCCTCGCGCGCGCTCGTTGCGTGCCCCCTTCCGCGCGGCGTCGAAACGGACTACGAAGCCCGCATGCTCGAGAAGACCGACCTCGTCGTGGGCACCGGCGCAGAGGCCGTGGCCGGCAAGAAGATCAGCGTCCACTACGTGGGCACGCTCACCAACGGCTCGAAGTTCGACGCCTCGCGCGATCACGGCGAGCCCTTCTCCTTCACGCTCGGCCGCGGCCAGGTGATCCGCGGCTGGGACGAGGGCGTGGTCGGCATGCGAGTGGGCGGCAAGCGCAAGCTCGTGGTCCCGGCCGACATGGGCTACGGCGCGCGCGGCTTTCCTCCGGTGATCCCGCCGAACTCGACGCTCGTGTTCGAGGTCGAGCTGCTCGGCGTGTCCTGAGCTCGGCCCTCGGGGAGCGCCGTCGATGACGTTCTGGTCGCTCCTCTCGGTGCTCGAGGTGGTGTGGGTCATCGCCCTCGCCATCGGCATCGTGATCGAGCGGCGCTCGCCCGTGGCCACGCTCGCGTGGATCGGCATCCTCGCGTGGCTGCCCTTCGTGGGCATCCCCATCTACTACTTCTTCGGCCCGCGCCGCCTGCGCCGACGAAAGCTCAAGCGGCAAGAGGGCACGCGCCTGCTCTTGCGCGCGATGCGCGAGCTCGATCAGGAGCTCGACGATCCGCGCTGGACGAGCCTCGCGCGCCTCGCGATCGCCGCGGGGGAGTCGCCGCCGCTGCCCGCGACCGACGTGCAGCTCTTCCTCGAGGGTGACGCGCTCTACGACGCCATCGTCGAGGCGATCCGCGCCGCCAAGCACCACGTCCACCTCGAGTACTACATCTTCGACGGTGACGCCGTGGGCCGCCGCATCCTCGACGCGCTCGCCGAGCGCGCCAAGGCCGGCGTCGAGGTGCGCGTGGTGCTCGACGGCATCGGCGCCTACTCGCTGTCCACGGCCGCGCTCGAGCCCCTGCGCAAGGCCGGCGGCGACGTGGCGTGGTTCAACCCGGTCTCGGGCTTCCGGCCTCGCCTCGCGAATTTCCGGACGCACCGCAAGATCGTGATCGTCGACGGCACCGTGGCCTTCACCGGCGGGATGAACATCACGGGCGATCACTCGGTGCTGAGCTCGGGCGGACGCGCCTGGCGCGACACGCACGTGCGCTTCCGCGGCCCCGCCACGCGCGCCCTCCAGCGCGTCTTCCTCGAGGACTGGTACTTCGCGAGCGGCAAGACGCCGCCCGTCGGCGAGCCCTATTTCGTGGGCGTCTCGCACGAGGGCGAGCACGCGCTCGTCCAGATCGTCTCCTCGGGCCCCGACCGCGATCTCTACGCGATCCACCAGCTCTTCTTCGGCGCGATCACGCAGGCGCAGAAGCGGGTGTGGATCACCACTCCCTACTTCGTGCCCGACGACACGACGCTCGACGCGCTCGTCGCGGCGGGCCTGCGCGGCGTCGACGTGCGCATCCTCGTGCCGCGCTCGAGCGACAACACGATCGTCGACTACGCCGCGCGCTCGTACTTCCCCGAGCTGGTGCGCGCGCGTGTGCAGATCCACGAGTACCAGGGCCGCATGCTGCACGCCAAGACGATGGTCATCGACGACACGCTCGCGATCGTCGGCACCGCGAACTTCGACAACCGCAGCTTCCGCCTGAATTTCGAGGTCGTCGCGGCGATCGACGACGACGCCACCACGACCACGCTCGCGAGCGCGTTCGAGGACGATCTCACCAAGGCGGCCCCGGTCCGCATCCGCGAGATCAAGGACAAGGGCTTCTTCGAGCGCCTTGGCGAGAGCGGCGCCCGCCTCTTCTCTCCGCTGCTCTGATCCGGGGTCACTCCATGGCTTGCAACTCCCCGAGAACACTGGGTTCCTGCGGGCACTTTGACGCGACCCCCCTTTTGGGCAGGCCCCGACGTCGCCGTGCTTGCCTCTCGCCTCGGGGCTGCCTCGGCGTGCTGCTGCGGACCACGGCGCGAGGGGTTGGAGCCTGGCTCGCGGTGTCGATGCTCTGGATGCTCTCCACGTCGGTGGGACGCGCCCAGGACCGCGATGCCGACGGCGTGCTCGACGAGCGCGATCTCTGCCCCGAGATCCCCGAGGGCCCTGCGCAGCTCTTCCCGGGCGACGGGTGTCCGGACGCGGACACCGATGGGGACCGCATCGTCGACGACTACGACGTGTGTCCCGACATCGCCGAGACCGTGAACGGCTTCGAGGATGCCGACGGATGTCCCGACACCGAAGGCGCCGAGATTCACGAGCTCGGCGCGCGTGTGCTCTTCGTGAGGGGCGCCAGCGATCTCGGCTACGACGCGCTTGCGGCCATCCAGCGGCTCGCGTCCATCCTCCGCGAGCACCCGGAGCTCTCGCACGTGGAGGTGGTCGGGCGCGCTGACGAGGCCGGGGATGGCCAGGCCAACCACGATGTGTCGCGGCGTCGAGCGCGTGCGGTGTGCGACGCGCTCGTGCAACAGGGAGTCGCGAGTGAACGACTCACTCCCATGGGTGTGGGAGCCCTACCCAACGACGACGGGCGGGTGCAGCTCGGAAACCGGGGGATGGAGGTGCACGCCTGGCGCGAACAAGCGGATCTCCAGTCGTTCGAGGCCTTCTACGAGGGCGGCACGCGCATGGATGTCGAGATCGGCGCGCGCCCTCGGGCGAGCGGGATGCGACCACTGCCGCGAGGGAGCAGACCGTCCGTTCGGGCGTACGCGAGCCGTGTGATCGGAGAGCGCGCAGCGCTCTACTTCGCACTGCAGGGCACGGAGGAGGTGCTGGTATTCCACCGCGTCCCAGGTGACCGCGCCGTCGGCATCGTCGAGGTGCACGACAGAAGGCGACGGATCCCCATCCCGTGGACTGCACGTTGGAGGCGGCCGTTGGATCAACGCGAGGTGGTGCGGATGATCACGTCGCACCGCGCGGAGATCCTAAGGTGCTTTGAGGCCGAGCTGCAGCACGAGCCCACGTTGACCGGCCGCGTCACCATCACCATGACCATCGCGACCTCCGGCGAGAGCGAGCACGTCCACGTGGCAGGCGACACGCTCAACATCCCGACCCCGTCGCTCGGCGAATGCGTCGTGAGAGTGGTCGACGACTTTCGATTCGACCCCGCGCCTCTCGGCGGATCGATCAGCTACACGTTTCCGTTCGTGTTCGAGCCGAACCGCATCGAGTTCCGCCCGACGCCATGACGCGAAGTGGTCGGACGGCACACGTCCGTTCTCCGCGTGGGGCGGGGGCTCGTCCCCCGCGTGGCCCTCGCCGGCAGGGGACGCAAATCGCTCAGAGGGAAAACTGCAGGGGAAATGAGGCGTAGGCTGTCCGGGCCGGGCTGGCCGGCTCCGGCCGTTGGGGAGACCCGGATTCCGGTCCGTCTATGGCGATTTCCCAGCCTCCGGAAAACTGCAGGGGACGCAAATCGCTCAGAGGGAAAACTGCAGGGGAAATGAGGCGTAGGCTGTCCGGGCCGGGCTGGCCGGCTCCGGCCGTTGGGGAGACCCGGATTCCGGTCCGTCTATGGCGATTTCCCAG
>JAIBCE010000283.1 GCA_019694315.1 Sandaracinaceae bacterium | reverse complement strand
CCGCTCGCGGCGAGATCGAGCGTGTCGAGCGTGGCGTCTCCGAACACCACCCATCGCATGGGCTCCGTGCCCATCGCGTGGAGGATGCTGCCGGGGGTCGCGCTCACCGAGGCCGCGAAGTAGGCGCCGCTGGCGTTCGTCTCGCCCGTGGGTGAGAGGGAGTCGGTCGGAAACACCTGGATGAGCCCCTGGGATTGGCCTGCAGGTGCGGTGACGACGAGGAAGTGCCTCATCGCGTCGATCGGGGCGGGGATGGTCTGGCCCGTGTTGCGCGCCAGATCAGGGACCCGTGCCACGACCCCACAGAGGCTCGCGTTGCACGCCTGCGACAGCACCTCGAGGCCAGGGCTCGAGGCGGCCACCGAGGCGCTCGTCCAGTCGTCGCCGGGCGACTCGAGGACCGTCACGAAGGCGGCCTGTCCCTCGTACGCCGCGATGTTCTGGACGGACGCGGGATCGGGCGGCGGAGGCCCGGCATCGTTGGGCGGTGGCGGGCCGCCACCACCGCAGCCCAGCACGACCAGAGAAGCCACACCCAGAGAGCCCAGAGAGCCCAGAGAGCCCAGAGAGCCCACGTCCAGCATCGAGGGCGCCCTCGGCGCCAGCCTCACATCCCGGGCGTGCTCACTGGCCATCCCGGACCCGCTCGACGAAGAAGCCGTCGTACGCGTCGCCGTAGTCGCCATCGCCCGCCGCGAAGATCACGATGCGGGTGTTGCCGCGCTGGAGCGCGCGCAGACCGAGCGGGTACACGACGGTCTGCGTCTCCTCGACGGACTCGCCCTGCTGCTCGACGCTCTGCCCCTGCTCCTCACCCACGGCGCCCGTCATGAGCTGCTCGAGCGTGGGGTCACCCGATCCCTCGCCGCCGCCTTGGACAGGGGGCGTGCCCTCGGCGGGAGGCGTGCCGGGCGCGGGCTGTGCCGCAACGTCGCTTCCGTCCATCGACACTGCCGTGTCGGCCTCCTCGCTCTCGATTGGCGAGGACTCGCCCACCGGCGTGATCGGCTCCGGGATGTAGTCGATCGCCCGCGAGCCGTTCGCGACCTCGATCAGCGTCGGCTCGATGCGCTGGAGCGCCCACTCGATCGCGGCCATGCGGGCCTCGGGATCCTCGTCGATCACCACGGTGCGATTCTCGAGCTCGAACCAGCGCGAGAAGCCGTGGTTCGGCAGGAGGACCTCGATGCGCTCGACGCGTCCTTCGTCGAGGCCCACGCGCAAGACCAGGTGCATCTCGCGCTCGAGTCGGTTGCCGCCCGGGACGGGGATCGCGTAGTGCGCGTGGTAGTGCTTGATGCAGCGTAGCGGTGTGCACTGCGGCGCCGGGGCCGCCCCGAACGCTCGCGAGAACTCGGGGTTCAAGCGCGCGACCTGCGCGATCGGCGAGCCGTAGTTCCGCACGCCGACGAGCGTCCGCACCCAGAATTGCGCGGCGCGGGTGACCCACTGTCGGCGCTCCTCGGCCTGCTGCGTGGCGCGCTGCTGATCGAGCTCGGCCTGGTGGGCCTCGGTCTCCTCGCGGCCCGTGCTCACCGTCTGGAGCGCGGCCTGTCGAGCGCGCGCCTGCTCCACGTAGGTGCCGTCGGGATAGGCCTGGAGGTAGAACGCGAGGCCGTCGGCCGAGGCGTTGTTCGAGGCCCAGATCTGCCCCTCGTTCGCCTCGCGCTCCGCGCGGACGTTGTCGATCCACGCGCCCGTGCCGTACTGCGTAGCGTACTCGGCCATCGCGACCAGGCGCTGGTTGGCGTCCGTGGTCGTGCGGATGCGGCGATAGAGCGCCGCTTCGTTGTGCGACACGAACATCGAGCAGCCCGGCATGCTCGAGAGGACGCCCACGCCGAGGCCGAAGGCCGCCACGCGAACCAGACGAGGACAACGCGACAGGATGCTCATCACACGCCTCCACCGCAGAAGTCGCACTGGGCCACGTCCGCGGTCGGCACCGCGACCGGGGTCACGTCGAGCGCGTGGATGCACGCGTCGGCCGAGCGCTGCGTGGGCTCGCAGCCGGGCGTGAACGCGAAGCCCGTGCAGAACGCGTAGGGACCGCCGGCGCCCGTGCGGCGCGTGCAGTCTCCGTACTGCTCGGGGGGCAGGCGCCCGCCGCTCAGCTCTCTCGCGCAGTGGTACGTGCGGTACGCCTCGCAGAACATCGCCGCATCGGCCTGCTCGCCGCTTCCATCGCAGCTCCCGACGTGGCCGGGGCTCGGGCCTCCGAGCGCGAGCACCGCAATGATGCCGGCCAGGACCCGCGGGATCATGCGGGCTCGGCCCTTGGACTCACTACGACCGGTGGACGTCATGGAAGAACCTCGTAGTCGAGCACCAAGCCCGCGTCACCGCTGAGCATCGGCTGCACGAAGGAAGCGAAGTACGTGGAGAACGTGATGTGCGCGTAGATGCCGAAGCCCGCGAGGAACTTGTAGACGACGCCGCCTGCGAGCTCGAGGCCCACCGTCTGGTAGGTGCCCGAGAGGCCGATCGGCACACCGAAGGAGCCGAGGACCTGGAGATCGTCGCTCACCCAGATGCGCAGGAAGTAGGTGGGCGCCAGGGTCCACTGGCCGAGCTCGAGGAAGCCGTCGGCGTACGCGAGATCCGTCGGATCGGGCGTGACGTTCGTGGCCACGCCGAGCCCGACGCCGTGCTGGAGATCGCCGTCGCCCTCGAAGAAGTAGCCAGCCCGCAGCTGGAGGTACGCCGGCGCGGCGAGGTCCTGGTGCAGCGTGTCGGGATCGTAGAAGAGCCGCAGCGATCCACCCGCACCGAGCGAGCCGAAGATCCGAGCGAAGCGGTGCACCGCGGGCCCCGACGACGCGGCCTCGGATGGGCCGCCCTGGCCCCACGCATAGCGTCCCTGGGTGGGCACGGCCTCGTCGTCGACGCTCTCGTCGACCTGTGCAGCCACCCGAAGCGGCGACCACAGCATGGCGAGCGCGAGCAGCGCCGAGGCGAGCCACGGAGCGCAACGCGCGGTCGCGGACGCTCCTGGATTCGTTCGAGAAGAGAGGCGATTCACGGTCGGCGAAGCTAGAGGACCCCTCCCGCGGGGTCAAGCTTGGACGTCGTCGCGGATCGGTCGCTGGTGATATAAGCGGCGCCGTGGCGAAGTTCCTCTCCGGCTTCGGTGCTGCGACGGTCCTCTGGGCGCTGGTGGGTGCAGGTCTCGTCCTCGGGCTCGGCTGGGGCCCGCCTCCCGAGGAGCCCGCCGAGGACACGGACGAGGTCGTCGTCGCCGAGACCGAGACCCCCGCTCCCGAGCAGCCCACACGGCGCCGCCGCCGGCCCCGTCGCGATGGGGCGAGCGCCAGTGAGGGCAGCGAGGCGCCGACCGGCGAGGCGACGACGGGCGACGACCTCCGCGAAGGCGAGATGCGCACGATCGATGGCGAGGGCACTGGCGGTGAGGCGCAGCTCTCGGGCGGGCAGATCGAGGCCGGCTTCGACGGAGCGATGCCTCGCATCCGCCGTTGCTTCGTGCTGGCCGCAGGCGACGAGCCCGTGACGGGTCGGCTGACGTTCGGCCTCCGAATTCGCGGCTCCGGCGAGGTCTCTGCGGTGAACCTGTCGGGCCCCGCGGCCGTGACGACCGGCGACTGCGGCGACTGCCTTCGCACCGCGGCTCGAGGGATCCGCTTCCCGAGCTTCGATGGGCCCGAGATGGTCGCCCGCTACCCGATCACGCTGGAGTGAAGGTGGCCACGGACGACGTGACGCCGAGCGGGGCCGCGCCGACATCGACCCCTGCGCGGCCCGAGGCCGAGGGCACGCCTGCGACCGTCGGTGCTTGGCCGCCGAGGCTCGTCCTCGCGCTGGTCTCGTGCCTCGCGTGGGCCCGCACGCTCACGCAGCCGCTCGTGCCGAGCTGGGACGATGGCAAGTTCCTCGACCCAGACGTCAACCCCACGCTCATCCCCTCGTGGGACGCGTTCGTGTCGGTGTGGACCGAGATCCGCGTCGAGTCGTACCAGCCCCTCCACCTGCTCTCCTACTGGATCGACGTCCCCTGGCTCGGCGCGACCGGGCCCGTGGTCCACGGCACGAACCTCGTGCTGTGGATAGGAGTGACATGGCTGCTCGCGAGCGCCCTCGAGAGGCTCGGTCTCTCTCGTGTGTCCGCGACCGTCGCCGCTGCCGTCTTCGCGGTGCATCCGACCGCGATGGAGGTGGTGGGCTGGGGCACGGGACGCAAGGACCTGGTCGCCCTGCTCTTCGCGCTCGCCGCGCTGCACGCGCACCTCGACTCCGAGAGTCGTTGGGACCGCGCGGCCTGGACGAGCCGCGCGTGGTTCCTCTGCGCGATGCTGAGCAAGACCGCGTCCGTGTCGCTCCCGCTGGTGCTCGTGGCGCTCGACGCGTGGCGCTCGCGGCGGTCGCTCCGCGACGCGGTTCTCCATCAGCTCCCGATGCTCGCCGTCGCCGCGGCGCTCGGCGCGCTCGTGCTCCGCATCTGGATCGGCAACGACATGATCCGCGGGATCGGATCGGATCGGACGAGCGTCGATTGGTCCCTCGTTCCCGCGACGATCACGCACTATCTCGCGGTCTTCGCGTTTCCCGACTCGCTCACGCCGATGTACGCGTTCGAGCGAGACGACCCCACGCCCGCCTGGCAGGTGTGGCTCGGGCCGCTGCTCGTCGCTCTAGCGCTCGCGTGGGCGTGGAGGGTGCGCAAGGACGGTCCCACGCACGCGCTCGTCGGCGCGGGGCTCGTGGTGTTCCTGCTCTACCTGGCGCCGGTGTCGAACCTCGTTCCCCTCTACTTCCAGTGGGCCGATCGCTACCTCGTGTGGATGTCTCTCGGGCTCGTGATGTCACTCGGCGCCGCGCTCGATCTCCTGTTCCCCTCCACCGCGGGGCAGCTCCGCATCGGCGTGCTCGGCCTCGTGCTGGTCGCGCCGCTCACGGCTCGGAGCATCCAGTACTCGGAGGTGTGGTCGAGCGACCTGCGCCTCTGGAGCCACGCCGTGAGCGTCGAGCCCCGCGCCTACTACGCGTGGATCAAGCTCGGCGAGGTGCGCCGCGACGCGCGAGAGTACGGGCCCGCGCTCGATGCGTATGCCCAGGCGATCGAGATCGCGCCGGATCTGCGCGTGGGACACGCCGCGTTCGTGTACACGCTGGGCTTGCGAGACGAGCAGCGCTTCCACCTCTCGCCGAGCCACGCCCTCGAGCACTCCGAGCGCTTCATGCGCCAGATGGACGACGCGCAGGGCCTTCGCGATCTCGCCTCGGACATGTCCGAACAGGGCTACCGCAACGCGATGACCTACGTGCTCTCTCGCGCGCTCGATCTCGAGCCGGTGCGCGACGATCAGCTCGAGCACGCGATCGCGGTGCAGCTCGAGAACGGAAACCTCTGGCTCGCGCGCTTCTACCTGTCGCGCATGACGAGCCGACCGCTCTCGCCGCTCGTGAACACGTTCTGGCAGCGCGAGCGTGCGGCCCACGATCGAACGCAAGGAGTCGAGTCGCCCGGGCCCACGCCCGAGGCGATCGAGCCCGACGCCCTCCCCGATCACTCTCCGCGGTAGGTGGGCTTTCGCTTCGCCGCGAAGGCGGCGAGGGCCTCGAGGCGATCCTTCGAGGCGAGCGTGCGCTCGTAGCAGACGCGCTCGTAGGAGAGGCCGTCCTCGAGGCTGCGATCGTCGGCGGCGTCCACTGCGTCGAGGGCAGCGGCGATGGCGATCGGCGCGGCATCGAGCAGCGGTGTGGCGAAGCGCTCGGCGGCGGAAAGCGCGCTCTCGCCCTCCCCCGCGACCGCGTTGACGAGGCCGATCGCGTGAGCCTCCATGGCCGTGAGACGACGCCCGAAGACGATGAGCTCTTTCGCCCGCGCGCCGCCGATCGCGCGCACGAGCCGCTGCGTTCCGCCCGCGCCCGGGATGATGGCGAGCGAGGTCTCGGTGAGCCCCAGCGTCGCGCCCCGCGAGGCCACGCGGAAGTCACACGCGAGCGCCAGCTCGAGCCCGCCGCCGAACGCCACACCCTCGATCGCCGCGATCACCGGGACAGGCAGGCGGTCGATCGCTCCGAACGAAGCGCGGTACAGCGCGAGGAAGTCGCGCACCTCGGCCTCGTCCATGCTCTGGCGCTCCTTCAGATCGGCGCCCGCGCAGAAGGCCTGGCCGCCCGCTCCCGTGAGGATGACCGCGCGGAGGCTGCGGTCCGACGCCGCCTCCCGCGCGAGTCGCCCGAGCTCTCGCACGGTCGCGCGTGCCAGCGCGTTGCGTCGATCGGGGCGGTCGATGGTCCACACCGCCAGCGCACCCTTGCGCTCGGTGCTCACGCCGTTGCTGCCGCCTGCTGCCTCGATCTCACGCTGGGTCGTGGTGGTCATGCGCGCGATCTATCACGCACGACCGCGTCGCCCTCACATGAACGTCGGGTCGAAGCGGATGCAGCGTCCCTCGGGCTGGCAGAACTCGTCGAGCTGCGAGGGGCTCGGCTGCGCCACGACCGCGATCACGATGATGAGCACCGTGACGGCCACCACGCTCGCGCCCGCCACGATCCACACGATCGGGTCCTCGAACCACTGCGGCGGCGCCTGCTCCGGCAGCGCGACGAGGTCGACGCTCCACGTGTCGCGCTGTCCCGCGACGGCCTGGATGGTGCGGAGCGCGTCCTCGTAGCCTCGGAGCTGCAGGCGCAGCGCGTGCTCGCCGTCGATGAGCTCCACGTCGGTGGGCGTCTCGCCCGCGAAGCGATCGTCCACGAAGAGGCGCGCCCCCGTGGGCGTCGTGGTCACCGCCAAGACGTGCGCGAGAGGGATGAGATCGACCGGGACGTGCAGCTCCTGCCCGCGTTCGATGTTGACGACGTCCGTGTACTCGGTGAAGCCCTGCAGGCGCACGCGGACCGTGTGCTCGCCCGGTGTCGTGTCGACGGGACCGAGCGGGCCGACCCCCACGGTCGCCTCGTCGACGAGCACCTCCGCACCGTCCGGCAGCATGTCGAAGACGAGGCGCGTGGGCTGGGCCGCAGGCTGCTGTCGCGCGGTGTCGCGGCCGCGTCGTCGCTGCGCGTGGAGCTCGGTGGGCGCGAGCGCGAGCTGCATCGCCAGGGTCGCGGCGAGAAAGGCGCAGACGGCAGAGAGCGCACGCATCGACGAACATCGTACGGATCGAGCGCGCGCGCGGTCAACGCCCGCGACGAGCAGGCGTGCGCGACGTCGCGCCCCAAGCGGGTTGCGGTACAACGCCCGCCATGACCGCGAACGCCCTCGACGCCGCCGACGATCTCATCGCCTTCGTGAACTCCTCCCCCACTCCGTGGCACGCCGTGTCCGAGGCGGCGCGGCGCCTCACGGCCGCTGGCTACCGCGAGCTCGACGAGGGAGAGGCGTGGTCGCTCCGCGCAGGCGACAAGGTCTTCGTGATCCGCGCGGGCACCACGATCGCGGCCTTCGAGGTGGGAGAGGCCTCGCCGGCGTCGAGCGGCCTTCGCTGGGTGGGCGCTCACACGGACTCGCCCAACCTGCGCGCGAAGCCCAACGCCGACCTCAAGCGATCCGGTCACTACCAGGTCGGCGTCGAGGTCTACGGTGGCGTGCTCCTGCACACGTGGCTCGACCGCGATCTGTCGCTCGCCGGACGCGTGCTCCTCCGTAGCGAGCAGGGGCTCGTCTCACACCTCGTCGATGCGCGTCGCGCGATCGCGCGCGTGCCGAGCCTCGCGATCCACCTCGACCGCAACGTGAACACCGACGGGCTCAAGCTGAACACGCAGAGCCACCTGCCGCCCCTGCTGGCGCTCGAGTCGGGAGGGGCCTTCGATCTCCGCGGCCTGCTCGCCACCGAGCTCGCGCGGAGCGGTGTCGCCGCGAGCGTGGGCGACATCCTCGCGTTCGATCTCTGCTTCTACGACGCGGTCGCCGGTGCGCGCGGCGGCGTGCGCGACGAGTACGTCTTGGCTGGACGGCTCGACAACCTCGCCATGTGCCACGCCGCGATCTCGGCGCTGCTCGAGGCGTCGCCCGCGCCGCAGCTCACGCGCGGGCTCGTGCTGTACGATCACGAGGAGTGCGGCAGCCAGAGCGCGCAGGGCGCGCAGTCGCCGTTCCTGCGCGACGTGTGCGCGCGCATCGTCGCGGCGCACCCCAGGAGCGAGGGCGGCGACGCGCTGGCCCGCACCCTCCATCGATCCTTCCTCGTCTCGGCGGACATGGCGCACGCGCTCCACCCGAACTACGCCGACAAGCACGAGCCCCAGCACCAGCCGCTCCTCGGTGGCGGTCCGGTCATCAAGGCGAACACCAACCAGCGCTACGCGACCGACGCCGAGAGCGCGGCGCGCTTCGAGATCTGGTGCGGGCACGCCGGTGTGACGCCACAGAAATTCGTCACGCGTACCGATCTCGCTTGCGGCACGACGATCGGCCCCATCACGGCCGCGATGGTCGGCCTCCGCGTGGTCGACGTGGGCAATCCGATGCTCTCGATGCACTCGATCCGCGAGATGTCGGCGGCGGCGGACGTGCCGAAGATGATCGGCGCGATGAAGAGCTTCTTCGCGGGCCTCGATCGCTGAGGGCCGCTCGAGCCTTCAGCCGACCTGCTCGCGAAGCCACCGCGCGTAGGCCTCGTCGAGACACCGCGCGTCGAGCGCGACGAGCTCGGGCACCTCGTAGGGGTGGCTGGTGCGGATGAAGTCGCGCAGGGCCTCGAGCGACTCCCGCGTGGTCTTGATCACGAGCTGGTGTTCCGCGTGCGCGTGCACCTCGCCCTCCCACCGATACGTCGAGTGGATCGGGCCGATGCGACTCACGCAAGCAGCCAGGCGCTGCTCGACGAGACCCCGGGCGAGCGCGTCGCCCACGTCGGCGTGCGGCACCGTGCAGAGCACCACCACGCACTCGAGCGTGCTCGACATGCTCAGGCCTTGCCGACCGCGCGCACGTTGGAGCGTACGTCGAAGACGCCGCGCTGCTTCGCGGAGGCCAGGACGCGCAGCGCCTCGCGGTAGCCGCGGGTGAGCAACTGGCGCGCATTGCCGCGATCGAGGAAGGCGTAGCGGCCGAGATCCGCAGACACGTTCAGGATCGTGAGGTGCGGGTTGATGCGGTGGATGAGGTCGATCCCGCGCTTCTCCTTCTCGGACAGGATGATGTTCGCGGTCTGACGGAAGAGGGCCGACATCGAGCCGTGGGCGAGCGAAGGCTCGCTCGCGCGGGTCACGTGCGGCCGGTAGACGTTGGAGATGATCACCACGTCGGCGCCCGCCTCCACGGCGAGGTCGATGCTCAGCGTCCGCGCGAGCTCACCGTCGATGTAGTAGCGATCGCCGATGCGATAGGGGCGGAAGAGGAGCGGCACACAGCTCGAGGCCGCCACGGCCTGGCTGATGGGCACCTCTTCGTCGTAGCCCTGTCCGAACACCACGCGTCCGCGGCCATCCACATCCGTCGCCGTGACGAGGAGCGGCTTGGCGAGCTTGCGGAAGTCGTTGGTCGGGAGTCGATCGCGGAGGAAGCGCTCGAAGCGATCGATCGAGAACAGGCCGCTCGTGAGCCACCCTGGCGAGCGCAGCTGCTCGAGCGTGGGCGCGCCCAGGAAGTAGCGGCCTTTCATCGCGCCGGCAGGGTCCTCTCGACGCCAGCTCGGCCGGAACCAGTCGACCATCTCGTCGGCCGAGAATCCTTGGGCGAAGAAGGCGCCCGCGATCGCGCCGGACGAGGCCCCGACGAACACGTCGGCCTCGAGCCCGAGCTCCTGCATCGCCTTGAGCACGCCCAGGTGAGCGATGCCCTTGGTGGCACCACCAGACCCGACGAATGCGACCCGGGGTCTCATGAAACTACCTCCGATGCGTGAGCATGACGGCTGCGAACGCCCGCAGTCAGACAGTCGCGTGCGTTCGCAGCCGGTCGCTGCAGCGTCACCGGAGAGCGGTCAGCGCTGCATGCCCCGGGTCTGCTGGACCTCCGGCTCGCCACCGCCGTACGGGGGGAGCCCCGCGAACATGGCGACCACGAAGTACAGAATCGCGATTCCACCGACGATGATTGCGCCCTTCACTGCCGGGCTCGCGTCCTCCCAGAAACCCATGGACACCTCCTTGACGAGGAACGATGGTAGTGAAAACGGACCGCGATGGTCAACAAGTTCTCTTGGCGAGCGCGAGCGCGCGACGCCGCGCTCGAGGCGCTGCGACGTGCTGACGAGGCGAGGCAGCTGTCCGTCCTGGGCGTCCGAGTGGGGGCGCGGACCGGGCTGGCGTATCGCAGCAACGCCCGCGCGCTCGGCGCGGTCGTGGAGCAGCGCCTTCGCGGAGGCCTCGGGCTCGCGTCGGTCTTTCGCATCCACGGTGCGGCGCGCCCCGAGGCGCTCGCGCTGAGTGATGAGCGTCATCGCCTCACCTACGGCGAGGTGGACGCGCGCGTGGATCGGCTGGCGGCGGACCGCGCGGCGCTCGCGATCGGCAAGGGCGCGCCCGTCGTCATCGTGCTCCACAACCGGCTCGAGGTGATCGAGATGCAGGCCGTGGCGACGCGGCTCGGTGG
>JAIBCE010000017.1 GCA_019694315.1 Sandaracinaceae bacterium | reverse complement strand
CAAGGGCGTCATGTCCACGCGTGGACTCGTGCTCTCGGATCGGTGGGATGCGGCATGGTCCGCCCATGCGGCGAAACACCAGAGCGAGGCAAGGCTTGCCGCATGATCAGGATCGCATCCGCCTCGGTCGTGGAGTCCACGCCATCGCGGATCGTGATCCAGCTCGCAACGGGCGAGATACGCACGATCGATCGTGGGCTCGTCGCCGAGCTGCGGTCGAGCGATCACGCCACCGAGGCATCTGCGGCGCCGACCGAGGCGGTTGAGCCTGTCACGCTCGTGGGCCGCCGTGTCCTTGTCCAGCTCCACGACGGGACCGCGCTCTTCGGTGACGTCTCCACCGACACGCCGAGCGGTGTGACCGTCGCGCTCGACGACGGCACGGCGCGGCTCGTCACCCGGAGCGACATCGCTGCCATTCGACCGTTGGAGGCCGAGACGCATGCATCCACGTCGAGGGCTTCAGACGCGGCGGGCGCCCCTGACGCGGCGAACGGCGGCGCGGGAGAGGTGACGCTCCACGTCACCGCGGACGAGCCGGGAGTCTCCCTCCACCGCCTGAGCAGCACAGTCACCGTCCCCACGCTGACGGGGCGTGTGATGAGCACCGCGCTGGTCGATCAGTTCGCGGTCCTCTGCAACGTTCCCTGCGATCTGGGCGTCCCTGTGGGCACCTATCAGCTGGGGGTCGCGCGTGGGACCTCGCGCGCGCACCGTGTCGGGCCCCCGCTGACCGTGGGGCGCTCCGGGAACCTCCACATCGAGATCGACAGTCGCGAGATCGAAAGAATCGTCGGCTTGGTCGTTCTCTTCGGCCCAGGGTTGGCCGGCTTTGCGACGACGATCGCTGGGGCATTCGTCGGTGTGGGCGCATGTATCGGCATGCGAGACTGCAATTCGCTGGAGGTCGGCGTGCCCTACTTCATCAGTGGCGGCGTGGTGCTGGCCATCGCGCTCGCCGTCGGGATTCCGTTGGCCGCCTTTTCGGATCACGTCGCTGTTCGTTGGTAGTGACCGGCCGCTGGCGCTTCACGCGCGCAGGCCGGCCGATCACCGACTCAGCTCGACGTTCCGCCCGCCGCTGCCGATTCGCCCTCTCCAGACTGGCCTTCGGACTGCCCCTCTGACGTCGGCGCCTCACCGCCACTCTGGGGCTCCACGGCAGGCAGTCCCATGTCGTCGGCCGACTGATCCGTGCTCGCGACGTCGGGCATGGGAGCGCGCTGGGGCGTGCCACCGCAGGCGGTCAGGGTGAGGAGCGCGAAGGTGGTCAGTGTGATGGTCAGTCGCATGCGTCTCTCTGGATTCCTCGCGGTGGCCTGGCCCTCACCCTGGCCCTCTCCCGCGAGCGGGAGAGGGGACTCTGGCCACTCGGCGAACCTCAATCCACGAAGAAGTCGGGGACGAGGTCCGCCGTGGGGTCGACTGCGTACTTGTCGAAGTTGGTCACGCCCTCGCTCTTCAGGACATCGTCGTCGATGAAGAAGTTGCCAGTGTTCTTCACGTCCTTGCTCGAGCGGTTGAAGATCGCGTAGGCGGCGTCGGCCATGATGTCGACGGTGCGCGAGCCCTTCATCGCGGCGTCGCCGCCGAGGAGGTTCTGCACGGCGGCCGTGGCGATGGCGGTGCGCGGCCAGAGCGCGTTCACCGCGATACCGGCGCCCTTGAACTCCTCGGCCATGCCGAGCACGCACATGCTCATGCCGTACTTGGCCATCGTGTAGGCCACGTGACCGCCGAACCAGTGCGGCTTCATCGAGAGCGGCGGCGAGAGGTTCAGGATGTGCGGGTTGGCCGCCTTCTTGAGGTGCGGAATGCACGCCTGCGAGCAGAGGAAGGTGCCGCGCGTGTTGATGTGGTGCATCAGGTCGTAGCGCTTCATCGGCGTCTCGAGCGTGCCGGTGAGCGAGATGGCCGAGGCGTTGTTCACGAGGATGTCGATGCCACCGAAGGTCTCGACCGTCTTGGCGACGGCCGCGTAGACGGCCGCGTCGTCGCGGATGTCGACGGGGATCGCGAGCGCCTTGCCGCCCGCCTTCTCCATGTCCTCGGCGGCCGTGTAGATGGTGCCCGGGAGCTTGGGGTGCGGCTCCGTCGTCTTGGCGACGATCACGATGTTCGCGCCGTCCTTGGCGGCGCGGAGGCCGATCGCGTGTCCGATGCCGCGGCTCGCGCCGGTGATGAAGAGCGTCTTGCCTTTCAGGCTCATCTGTCGGGTCTCCTCGGGATCGAGAGGGCCGTGAAGGTACCACGCGGAGGCCGGCCGTCCTCGCGTCGCGGGGCGCGCTCGCGGAGGGCCGCGCCATGGCCCGATCGGATCGTGGCGACGATCGTGAGGCCGGCGTTGGCTCCGCGGCATGAAGGTCTCCACCACCTTTCGCGATCCCGGTCTCGGCCTCGGTGTGCTCCAGTCGCTCCTGATCCAGGACCTCCTCGGCTCGCGCCTCGAAGATGCCCTCGAGTCGGCTGCCGTGGCCGTGCGCGTGGATGCAGCGCTCTGGATCGAGGGACGCCTCTCGACGCGTCCCGACCTGGCGCGCCTCCTCCGGCACGGGGTGCGGGCCCTGTGCGCGATCGACGTGACGACCGACGAGCTCGCACGCCTACGCGCGCTCGACTTCGATGGGGGCAACGAGATCTACGAGGAGCTCGAGGTGGGCCTCGCGAGCGCGCTCGAGCTCGACGGCTCGGTGACCGACTCCGGAGGCGAAGGCGAGCACTACGCCGTGCGCGAGATCGACGGCGTGCTCGCGCTCCCGCAGCTCCGCAGCCTCTCCCTCGACGCCCACGGGTTCACGCGGCGTCCTCGCTCGCTCGCGCCGCTTCGGGGACACGCGACGCTCGAAGCGCTCGCGGTGGCCGGCACCCGGACGCTCGAGCACGACGCGCTGCTCGAGCTGCCACGCCTCCGAACACTGCGATGGGTGGGCTGCCCCCTCGAGGCCCGCGTCGCCGAGGCGCTGCGCGTACGAGGCGTGATCGTGACCTGATCACGCGGCCCACGGGCCGAGGCACGCAACGGCGGACGCGAGCTGCCGACGGCCTTGCCGTGAAGATCCAGCACGACCACGGCACCCTCCTCCTCGACGACCTCCCGCGCGAGCACCTCGAGGCCTTCCGCAGCGCGCGGCTCGATCCGCGCGTGCGCCGCCTGCGCGCGCCGGGACACGCGTACGGCGCCGTCCTCGAGACGGCGCGAGCGAGCGGCATCGACGTCCAGCACGACGACGTGGCGGCCGCGCGCCTCGCGCCACCCAGCCTGAGCTGCCGCGACGCGCTCGAGGCCTCGCTCCGGCCCTACCAGAGACAGGCCCTCGCGGGCTGGGAGCTCGCGGCACGACGCGGCGTGGTGGTCTTGCCTACCGGCGCGGGAAAGACACGCGTGGGCCTCGCCGCGATCGCGCGCGGCGCCGCGCCGAGCCTCGTGGTGGTGCCCACGCGCGCCCTCCTCGAGCAATGGCATCGCGCGCTCGGAGCGGGGCTCGAGACACCCATCGCTCGGTTCGGAGACGGAGCCCACGAGCTCGGCCCGATCACGGTGGCGACGTACGCGTCGGCCCTGCGACACGCCTCGACGCTCGCGCCGCGCTTCGGCCTGCTCGTGGTCGACGAGGCTCACCACTTCGGTGATGCCGCGATGGACGAGATCCTCGAGACGAGCACGGCGAGCCTCCGGCTCGGTCTGACGGCGACCCCGCCCGAGGGTCCCGAGGCCGTACGCCTCTCGGAGCTCGTGGGCCCGATCGTGTGCGATGTGTCGGTGCACGACCTCGCGGGCCGCTGGCTCGCCCCGTTCGATCAGCTCGTGCTCCGCCTGCCGCTCACGCGCGAGGAGCGCCGAGAGCACGACGCGTCGCGGGCCACCTTCAAGCGGTGGGTCGAGTCGCTCGTCGGTGATCGAGAGCGCACCTTCCACGAGCTCGCACGCGAGGCGCAGACGAGCCCCGAGGGACGCGCGGCGATGATGGCGCTCCGACGCTCGCGCGCGGTCCTCGCGCTCACCGAGGCCAAGGAGCAGATGCTCGCGCGCCTCCTCCACCAGCACCGCACGAGCAAGACGCTCGTGTTCGTCGGCACGAACGAGGCGGCGTATCGCGTGGCGCGGCGCTTCCTCGTGATGCCGATCACCTGCGACATCGGCAGGGACGAGCGCGCGAAGGCCCTCGCACGCTTCGCCGAGGGCTCGCTGCGCGTGCTCGTGTCGGCGCGCGTGCTCAACGAGGGGATCGACGTCCCCGACGCCGAGGTCGCGATCGTGCTCGGCGGCGTGCTCGGCGCGCGCGAGCACGTGCAGCGCGTGGGACGCGTGCTGCGGCCGAGCGAGGGCAAGCGCGCCACCATCTACGAGCTCGTGAGCGAGGGGACACGCGAGGGCTGGCTCTCGCGGGAGCGTCGGCGAGGCCTCGCGCCGCACGAGCTCTCGGAGGCCTCGTGAGCGCCGAGGAACTCCGCACGACGCGCACGACGCGCACCGAGCGCGTCCTCTCTCCGCGCTGGCTCGAGGCACGAGACGAGCCCGCGATCGGCCGCATCCTCGCGCTCTACGTCGCGCACGTGGGCCGACCGCGGCGCGAGCTCGACGAGGCGCTCGCGAGGGATCGCTCCACGATGCGGAGCGAGCCGGGCCCGGAGCACAGCCAGGCGGAGCTCGACGCGCGTCGCACGGCGCTCGTGATCCGCGGGCTCGATCGGCACCTCCGCACCCACGTGGAGGCGAGCGTGCCGCCACGCGCGCTGCGAGAGGCGCTCTTCGCGGAGCGCGCTCGCTCGTCGGCGTCGCGCGACGAGGTCGTGGGCGCGGTGTCCGCGGCGCTCGGCACGAGCGTCGAGACGCTCGATCACGCGCTCTTCGCCGACCTGCCGCTCGAGCGGATCCTCGCGTTCGACGGGGCGCCGCCGAGCCTCGCCGCCCTGCGGGGCGAAGCGAACCGCGTGCTCGTGGAGCAGCTCTTCGCGCGCTCGCGCGAGATCGAGGTGCGGCTGTGGGAGGGGGCGCGCGCCGTCGTGCGCGCCGCGCAGCGAGGGGGCCTGCTCGTGAGCGCGCGTCGCGAGGACGAGAGGGCTCGCGCGCAGCGCTCGCTCGCCGAGCTCTCGCCTCCCGACCGGGCGTGCACGGTGCTCACGATCTCGGGGCCGTTCGCGCTCTTCCGGCACACACGCCTCTACGCCGCGGCGACACGCTCGCTCGTGCCCGTGCTCGCGCAGGCGCGCTTCGAGGCGCGCGTGCGTGTGCCGGGACCGCTCGCCGACTGGACGTTCCGTCTCTCGAGCGACGACCCGTTCCTCGCTGCCTTCGAGGGACGCGCGGCGAGCGAGGACCGCCAGCTCGAGGCTGCCTTCGCCAAGCGCTTTCCGCGCATCGCGCCGAGCTGGGCGCTCGAGCGAGAGCCGGAGCCGATCCTGCTCGGCTCGGGAGAGCTGGTCTTTCCGGACTTCCGCCTGATCGAGCGCCGCGCGCCGCACCGGGTGGCGTGGCTCGAGATCGTGGGGTTCTGGACGCCCGAGTCTCTCGAGCGAAAGCTCTCCGCGCTCCGAGAGGCCGGGATCGCGAACCTGATCCTGGCCGTGAGCGAGCGGCTCGCCACGCGCGAGGCCGAGCTGTCCGACGACCCGCGCCTGGTGCGCTTCAAGGGCCGCGTCGACCCGCACGCCGTGCTCGCGCGCCTCGAGGCGCATCGGGTGTAGCGTCTGCACGCATGAAGGAGCCCCTGACACGCGCGGTCCGTCTGCTCGCGGATACGAAGGTCGAGGGCGAGCAGGTGATCGGCCGCCTCCGCGGGCACGACGTGCGCTTCGGCCTCTACGCCGATGGGCACGACGAGCCCGAGGAGGTGTGGGCGGCCTACGTGCTCACCGACACCGGCGCGCTCGACTGCGCGGTGTTCTTCGGCGACGCCGCGAACCGCGTGGAGACGGGCGATGCGTCCTTCGATGCCGAGGTGGCGCTCACCTCGAACCTCCCCGAGGCGGCGCGTCGCCTCGTCGATGCGTCCCTCCGAGCGCGCGTGCGCGAGCTCCGGTGTCGCCTCGACTGCTGCCAGGGCGTGCGCGTGGCGAAGTACCGACACCGCACGGCCGAGCACGACGTGCCGGTGGATCAGCTGCTGGCGCTCGCGGTGAATGCGGCCGAGCGCATCCAGGGCCTCGTGGCCGAGGGCGTGATCCCGCGCGCCCCGCTCCCGCCCCTGCGGCCCCAGATGAAGCGCGAGCCGATGACGTCGGCCCTCCCCTTCGTCGCCCTCGTGATCGTGCTCCTCGTCGTGCTCGGCGCCGGCGCGGCCGCGCTGCACTTCTTCGGCTGACGACGATCACGAATCGCCCTCGAAACAGAGCGATTTCGCGCGCATCTCGAGGCACGACGAAGCTCAGGGCTTCGTGAGCTCGCGGGCCCCGAGCGCGACGAGGCGCGCCACGAAGGCCTCGCGCTCGTCGGTGCTCGCGAAGTGCCACTCGCAGTACCAGGCCTCGCGGAGCGACGGAAACGCTCGACGGATCCACGCCTCCTGCTCGGGCCGATCCGGATCGCGCAGATCGGGCCCACGGATCGCGTGCGGGATGAAGAGCGTCAGCGCCTCGTCGTCCAGCTCGAACGCATAGGGGCCGCTGTCGCCTGCGCCCTCGGGCAGCGCGCCGAGCTCCAAGGTCCGCATGGGCATGCGCCATCGTAGCGCGCCATCGATCCGGCCCACACGAACCGCTACGATGCGGGCCATGGCCACGGAGCGTCGAAGCGGCCCGCTCGGATCTCGAACGCCGGGCTCCGCGCTCGGCGTCCGCAACGTGCTCGCCATGCTGCGCACACCGCTCGAGCACCTCCAGCGCGTGAGCGAAGCGCACGGCGACGTGATCGACATGCCGATGCTCTCGCAGCGCTGGCTCATCCTCACCCACCCCGACGACGTCGAGGCCTTGCTCGTGACCCACCACGCGAGCCTCGTGCGCGACGAGTTCGCCGTGTACTTGCGGCAGGTGCTCGGCGAGGGCTTGCTCACCTCGGAGGGCGAGCTGTGGAAGCGGCAGCGCCGTCTCTCGGCGACCGCCTTCACTCCGAAGCGCATCAAGGGCTACGCGCCCGCGATGTCGGCCGTGACCGACCGAGGCCTCGCGCGCATCGAGGCGGGGCGCCCCGTGCGCCTCCACGAGGTCATGGCGCGCCTCACCATGGAGGTGGTCGCCGAGGTGCTGTTCGGCGCCGGCATCACCGAGGCCGACGTGCAGACGGTCTCGCGCGCGATGACCCTGCTCAACCACCTGCTGGCCAACAGCCCCGAGGCCGCGCTGAGGATCCCGACGTGGGCACCGACGCCCAACCACCGCGCCGCAGCGAGGGCCCTCGCGAACGTCGATGCCGTCATCCATCGGATCATCGACGCTCGCCGCCGGAGCGGCGAGACACGCGACGACTTGCTCTCCGCGCTCCTCTCCGCGGTGGACGACGACGGCTCGCGCATGAGCGATCAGCAGCTGCGCGACGAGACGCTCACGCTCTTCCTCGCGGGTCACGAGACGACCTCGCTCGCGCTCACGCACGCGCTCTATCTCCTCGGGCGTCATCCCGACGTGCTCGGTCGCGTGATGGCCGAGGCGGACGACGTGCTCGGCGGACGGCTGCCCACGGCCGACGACGTGCCCAGGCTCGCGCTCACGGAGCGCGTGATCAAAGAGGCGATGCGCCTCTACCCGCCGGCGTGGGTCGTGGGGCGCGAGGTGGCCACGCCGATCGAGATCGGTGGCCGCACCGTCCCCGTGGGCACGCAGGCGCTCGTCAGCCAGTGGCTGACCCATCGCGATCCGCGCTGGTGGCCGCGGCCCGAGGCCTTCGATCCCGATCGCTTCCTCCCCGACGTGGCCAGGTCGCGCCCGCGATTCGCCTACTTCCCCTTCGGCGGCGGACCGCGCGTCTGCATCGGCAGCCACTTCGCGATGATGGAGGCGGTGCTCATGCTGTCGCTCATCGTGAGCCGCTTCGAGGTGGAGCTGCTGCCGCACGAGACGCTGCGCTTCCAGCCCTCGATCACGCTCCAGCCCAAGGACGGCGGCGTGCGCGTGCGCTTCCTGCCCCGCGCGAGCGCCCGCGCGCGAGACGAAGCGGCGGCGAGCAGCGCCTGACGGGTCGAACGGATCGGTGCTCTACGACGTGCGCAGCAGGATCCCCGCGATGCCGACGAAGCCTGCGTCGTCTGCGCGGAAGACGGGCGTCGAGTAGCCCTCGACCACGAACGACGAGCGCTTGAGCGTGATCTCGAGCTCGCCGCGCACGAACACGCCGAGCGCGTCCCAGAAGAAGGCGCGGAGCTCCATGCCCGCGTCCGCCGCGAGCCAGAGCGACGAGGCCGAGAGCGGCGTCATGAGCCCGACCGCCGTGCCCGAGACGCTGCCGAGCTCGAGCGCCACGAGCGGCGCGACCTCGAAGCTCGCCACGCCGAGACGCGCGACCACGATGCCCAGGCCCACGCGCACCCGACCGGCCACGAGCGACACGTCGGCGCCCACCTGCGGCCGAGGCGCGAGGCGCGCGCGCTGCTCGGGCAGGATGCGGACCTCGAGGCCGAGCTCGAGCAGCCCCGCCACGCGCCCGCTCGCGCCGAGCCACACGCCGGGTGCGAGGCCTGGCATGGCCCCGGAGTCGAGCGCGAGCCCCGCCCCGCCGAGGAAGCGAAACGGAGGCTCGGTCGGGCCACGCGTGCTCCCGGGCGGAAACGGGCTGGCGAGGCGGCGCGCGGGATCGGGCCCCACCGCGCGGTCGAGCTCCACGCCTCCTTCGAGCTCGGCGAGTGGAGGCTCGGGAGGAGGAGGAGGAGGCTCCGGCTCGTCGCCGATCGAGAGCGCGTCGGGATCGATCTCGAGCGCTACGATCAGCGCCGAGGCGCGCACGATGGCCTCACACGAGGCGCCCTCGATGCGTCGGCGCCGGGCGCCCAGCACGAGCACCGCGGTGTGACGTTCGCCGTGCGCGACGACCGTGATGTCGGCGTACGGCCCGCCAGAAGGACGCCGCCCGAGGATGCGCTCCACCTCCGCCTCGAAGACGGCCCGTGACGGGCAGGTCGGCGGCGCCTCCCACGCCACGAGCGGCACGTCGGCGGGGCTGTCCTGGGCCTGCGCGGGAAGGGCGAGGGCGAGGCACGCGACGACCGCGACGCCCCGGATACCGTGCCAGAACGCACGTATGCGGCCGCGCGGCCCCTCGGCGCGCACGGATCGACAGCGACGCTGGGCGTGCGGACCCAAGCGAGGGCATCATGGCACGCAACGGCTGGTTCGGTGATGATCCTCGAGGTCGCTGGCCACTGCGCCGATGACCACGATGCCGACCGACCGGAGCTGACGTGACCCGCCGCGCCCCCTTCCTCCTGCTCGCGCTCTCGCTCGCCGCGCCCTCGCTGGTGGCGTGCGAGGAGGAGACCGTGCTCCTCGGGGCGGATCTCTGCGCGGCCAGCGACTGCGGCTCCGAGCTCGCGGTTCCGTCGCGCTCCTGTGTCGATGGCACGACAGGTGGCTATACGGGGCGCTGCATGCGCGACGAGGCGGTGACCGCCTGCCACTGGGAGATCGTCGACTGCCCGCCGGCTCCCGAGTGCCAGCCGGCGGACTGCGGCACGTTCCCCACCGCGTACACGGCCAGCGCCGACGAGGCCGTCGAGTGCCGACGCGAGGCCGACGGCGGGTGCCACTGGACGGTGATGGAGCTGCCTGGCTGCGAGCCCGCCGACTGTGGGCCGGCGCCCGAGGCGGCGGCGGCCATGATCTGTCCAGGGGGCGAGCTCGGCGGCTTCACCGGCCAGTGCATCGTGGGCCCCGCGGGCGACTGCGTGTGGGAGGTGGCCACGTGCCCCGAGCCCCTGGGCGGCGTCACCGACGCAGCCTGCTCGCTCGAGGAGTGCGGTCAGCAACCTCCCGATGCGCGCATCGCTTGCGCGGACGGCACGGCGGCAGGCAACACCGGCCGCTGCGTGCGCTCGGACGCCACGGGCAGCTGCGGCTGGGAGGTGCTCGACTGCGCAGCGCCCGTCGAGTGCGCGGCGAACGACGAGTGCGCGCTCACGGAGTTCTGCGATCGCAGCGCGGTGGCCTGCAACATGGGCATCCGCGGCATGTGCTCGCTCCGGCCGACCGAGTGCCCGACCTACGTCGATGGTGCCGATCGACGCGTGTGCGCCTGCGACGGCCTCACCTACGACAGCGCGTGCGCGGCGCAGATCCTCGGCGTGAGCGTGGCGTACGACGGCCCCTGCACCTGAGCCCTGAACGGCGCGAACTCACGGCAGGCGGGGAACCGACGTGGTTCCGTTCTGTCGAGGTCCCCATGAGACCGCCCCCCTATCCGTTCCGCTCCGAGGCGGCGCGCGCGGAGTACCTGGCCTTCTACGACGCACGCGCGGCGCGCTGGCCCGTGCCCTCGCGTACGCGGATGGTGTCGACGAGCTTCGGCGAGACCTTCGTGCGCGAGAGCGGTCCGAGCGACGGCCGACCGCTCGTGCTCCTGCCAGGCATGTCGGCGAGCTCGCTCATGTGGGAGACGCTCGTGGCGCCGCTCGCCGAGCGCCATCGCACGATCGCCGTGGACAGCGTGTTCGACGTGGGGCGCAGCACTCCCTCCCGCGAGGCGAGCTCTGCGGCGGAGCTCGCGCAGTGGGTGGACGAGGTGCTCGCGGGGCTGGCCCTCGAGGGCGTGGACCTGGTCGGCATGTCCTACGGATCCTTCATCACCGCGCACGTCGCGCTCCGCCGCCCCGAGCGCCTGCGCCGCAGCGTGTGGCTCGCGCCCGCTGCCGTGGCCGCGCGCCTCTCGTGGCTGTGGGTGGTCGGTGCGCTCGCGTCGGGGCTGAGCCCGTCGCTCCACCGGCGCTTCACCGAGTGGATGTTCGCCGACGCGGTGAAGACGCCCGAGGGCAGGCGCATCGCGGAGGAGCTGATCGTCGACACGCAGGTGATGATCCGCTGCTACGAGCGACGCCCCATCGTCACGCCGAGCACGATGAGCGACGCCGAGCTCGGCGCCATCCGCGTGCCGAGCCTCCTGCTCGTGGGCGAGCACGAGACCGTGGGCTCGGCGCCCGAGGCGGTCGAGCGTGTGCGCGCCGTGGCGCCGGCAGTGCAGGCCGAGCTCGTCTCGGGCGCGGGCCACGATCTCCCCATCGCCCGTCGCGACGAGGTCCTGGCGCGCGTGCTCGCGTTCCTCGACGCGTGACCGACCTTCGTGGGTCCACCACGTAGTCCTCGACTCTCGTCCGAGGTGCGGTAAGGGCGGCCGCCGATGACACGCGAAGACGAGATCGAAGAGCTCGAGGACGAGCTCGACGCCGACACCGAGACGGACGACGAAGAGCCGTCGGAGCCGGAGATCGATCCCGCGATCCACGCCCTGCCCGCGCCCGTCGCGCGAGCCTTCCTCGAGCGTCGCTACACGAGCCTCACGGCCGTGCAGCGCGCGGTGCTCGACCCCGCGCTCGCCGAGCGCGACCTCCGCATCTCGTCGCAGACGGGCTCGGGCAAGACCGCCGCGCTCGGCCTCGTGCTCCTTCCGCTCGTGAGCGAAGGTGCGCCGAGCCGACCGAGCGAGCTGCCCCCCGCAGAAGGTCAGGGCGGACGCGCGCACATGACCGGACCGCGCGAGGCAGGACCGCGCGCGAAGGGTCCGCGGGCGCTCGTGCTCGCGCCCACACGCGAGCTCGCGCGACAGCTCGAAGAAGAGCTGAGCTGGCTCTACCAGCACCTCGGCGCGCGCGTGGCCGTGCTCTCGGGCGGTGCGAGCTACCGCGACGAGCACCGCGCCCTCGCGCGCGGCCCCGCCGTGATCGTGGGCACGCCGGGGCGCCTCCTCGATCACCTCGGCCAGGGCTCGTTCGATCCGAGCGCCATCGAGGCCGTCGTACTCGACGAGGCCGACCAGATGCTCGATCTCGGCTTCGCCGACGAGCTCGACCAGATCCTCTCGCGCTTGCCCGACGAGCGGCGCACGCACCTCGTGTCGGCGACCTTTCCGCCCGAGGTGCTCGCGCTCGCCGACCGCGTGCAGCGCGAGCCGGTCGCGGTGCAGGGCACGCGCCTGGGCGTCGCGAACGCCGACATCGAGCACGTCGTGCACCTCGTCGATCCGCACGAGCGTGTCGATGCGCTCGTGAACGTGCTCCTCGCCCACGGCGATGCGCGCACGCTCGTGTTCACGCGCACGCGCGCCGGGGCGCAGGAGATCGCCGAGCTGCTCCACGACACGGGCTTCCGCGTGGCGCACCTCTCCGGCGAGCTCGCACAGAGAGAGCGCACGCGCACGCTCGCGGCCTTCAAGGACGGCTCGATCCGCGCGCTCGTCGCGACCGACGTCGCCGCCCGCGGCATCGACGTGTCCGATGTGGGCCTCGTCATCCACGTGGAGGCCCCCACGAGCCCCGAAGCCTACACGCACCGCTCGGGTCGAACGGGTCGCGCGGGCAAGCGCGGGACGAGCGCGATCCTCGCGGCCCCTCGCGAGCTCAACGGCGTGAGCCGCGTGATGCAGCGCGCCCGCATCGCGTTCCGCCTCGAGCCGCTCCCCGACGCGGCCTCGCTCGTGCGCCTCGCCGAGGACCGCGCGATCGAGGCGCTCGGCGCGAGCACGCGCGAGCCGTCCGATCGCGCACGCTCGCTCGCCGACCGCATCCCCGCCGACGCGGACTTCCGCCGCATCGTCGCGTCGCTCGTGGATCGTTCGCTCGACCTGCTCGGCCCGATGCCGCGCGACGTGCGGGTGATCCGACCGCCGCCGCCGCGCGCGCAGCGCAGCGAGCCGCAGCGTCGCCCCTTCGACGACGCGCCTCCGTCGCGACGCCCGGGCAAGGACGAGATCGTGCCGTTCGTGGTCACGTGGGGCGGGCGCGACGGGGCCGACCCGCGTCGTGTGCTCGCGATGGTATGTCGCCGCGGCGACATCACGCGCCGCGAGATCGGCGGCATCCACATCTTCCCGGGGCACACCGTGGTGGAGGTCGTGCGCGAGGCGGCCGATCACTTCGCGCAGCGCGCGGGCCAGCCGGACCCCCGCGACCGCCGCGTGAAGATCGAGCCGTACGTCGAGCGCGGCGGTGATCGACGGCTGCGTCGACGCTGATCGACGACACGCGCCCTCGACACGCGCGGCCGCAGACCCAGCTCGAACCGAGACGCGTGGGTTCCCGGGGCGCAAAGACGAACGCGGAGGCCACCGTCGGTGACCTCCGCGTCTCGTCGTCGGGGGCGCGCTCGCCGCGCGCCCTTGTCGCTCTCGCTCAGGGAGCGGGCGTCGTCAGGGCCACGCCGCAGCGGACGAAGCTGCTGGTGACCTCCGGGTCGTGCGTGCCGGGCGTGAGGCGCAGGTAGTACGTGCCCGCCGCGGCCGGCGTGATGTCCGTGATGGCCACGCCATCGGTCGCGGTCTCGGTGCCCATGCCCACCGAGGCCGACGAGCTGTCGAGGAGCACGCCCTGGAGGCCGCGGACGCCGCTGCCGACCGACTGACTGCCGCAGTACGCGTTGATGTGACGGCCCGCGGGGACGGCGAACGAGAACACGTCCACGTCACCGGCGCCGAGCGTCGCGATGATGAAGCCGCGGCTCGTGCCCATTCCGTCGTCCTCCATCGTCAGCGCGGTCGCGGTCGCCGTCATGTCGTTGGAGTTCGCCACCGTCTCGTTCTCGAGCGGGTTCTCGGTGCCGAGGAGCGCCTTGAGGACGTAGTGGTCGTTCGTGCCCGCCGTGCCGCCGCCCGCGTCCACCCAGAGGAGGTAGTCGCCGGGGACGAGCGTCGGCGAGAGGTCGTTCTGCAGCATGCCGCGCGGCTCGACGCGCGCGAGGATCTCGGTGCCGGCCATGTCCGTCACCCAGATGCGGCCGGCGGCCCGCGTGGAGCCGTAGCCGTCGGCGCCCGCCGGCATGATGTCGATGCTGAGGATCTGCTGCATCGTGGCCACGCTGAACGAGTACACGTCCACGTCCGTCGCGTCGTTGAAGGAGCCCATCGCGAACGCGAGGCCGCCCGAGGTGCCGCCGAAGGTCAGCGCGCGCGCCGTCGCCGCGTCATCGCCCGGCTCCTGGTCGATGTTGACCGCGCCGGTGTTGGTGAGGGTGCCGACCGCGAGCTCGTACGTGAAGCTGCCGCGGCCCTCGGGCGCCGGCGGATCGGCCGGCATCCAGGTGCTGAACTCCTGCACCTCGATGTAGTAGGTGCCCGTGGACGGGAGGCGGATCACGATCTCGGAGTCCGTGCTCGCGCGCGGCAGGCCGTCGTCGTTCTCCGCGATCTGCGTGCGCGTGGAGTCGAAGAGCGTGATGACGGTGTCGACCATCTCCGGATCGTCGTCGGGGTTGGCCGTCGTGTTGATGGCGATCCAGTCGCCCGCGGTGCCCTCGAAGCGCCAGTAGTCGACATCGTTCGGCGCCTCGATGGCGTCCGTGACGGCCGTGCCGTCCGTGGTGACCGCGCGCGCGCCCTCGAACGAGTCGTTCGTGGGGCCCGCGTCGGGACGCATCGCCGCGTCCGTGCGCCCGGCGTCGTCGCCGGCGGGGCCCGCGTCGTTCTGCGGGCCGCTGTCGGCGGTCGGGTTGGAAGGACCACACGCCACCACGGGCAGCGTGAGACCAAGCACGAGGAGCGGACGCAACACCTTCATCGAAGCCTCCCTTAGGAAAGGCCAACCCTTGACCCCGGCCCGGCGCTCGCGCAAGGCGGCATCGCTTGGAGAGCAGCCGACGAACGCGCGTCGCGGCCAGCGACGGCTTCGCACTCGCGAAGCGAGATCTGCCCGTCAGAGCACGTTCTGCGCTTGCTCGCGCATGCGCTCGATCTCGCACTTCACGTCGATGACGCGCGCGCCGATGTCGGCGTCGGCGCTCTTCTGTCCGAGCGTGTTCGCCTCGCGACCGAGCTCCTGACAGAGGAAGTCGAGTCGCTTGCCCCGCCCGTCCATCGGCTCGCGCAGCACGCGACGCACCTCGTCCACGTGGGCGCGGAGCCGCGTGAGCTCCTCGGCCACGTCGCTCCGATCCGCGAAGACCGCGACCTCGTGCTCGAGACGCCCCGGATCGAGGACCACGCCCGGCTCCATCAGCTTGCCGATCCGCGTCTGGAGGCGAGCACGCACGCTCGCGACCACGTCGGGCAGCTTGCTCTCGATCAGCCCCACCAGCCCGAGCACCGTCTCGAGGCGCGCCTCGAGGTCGCGCACGAGCGCCTCGCCCTCGCGCAGGCGCATCGCTTTCACCTCGGCGCACGCCCTCTCCGTGGCCTCCGCGACCGCGGCGCGCATCGCCTCCGCGGGCACGCCCGCCTGAGCGCTCCCGAACAGCTCGGGCACCTGCGAGAGGAGCGCCAGCGGCACGGGCTCGCCCGGCGCGATCCGATCGCGGAGCGCCACGAGCTCGGCGAACGCAGCCGCCGCACGCTCCTGATCGAGCCTCGGGACCGTGCGCTCCCCTTCCACCGAGAGCGCGAGCTCGATCCGACCGCGCGCGAGGAGCTTGCGCATCACGTCCTCTGCGACGTGGGCATGCTCGGCGGCCGCGCCCGAGGCCCGCACCCGCACATCGAAGTAGCGATGGTTCACGCAGCGGATCTCGGCCGTCACGCGCACGCCCGGGCGCTCCTCGACCTCGGCGTGACCGACGCCCTGCCCTGTCATCGACGCGAGCCGCGAGCGCTCCGCGCCCTCCGTGCGGACCTCCGCGCGATCGACCACGTGCGCCCGATCGACCAATGCGCCCCGATCAGCTCAGCTTCTTGTTGCGCTTGATCTGGTCCATCACGCGCGCGTACTCGGTCTCGAAGGCAGCGGTGCCTTCCTCGAGGTTCTTGATCTTGCCGCGCACCTCGCGATCGAGCTCCTGCTCGACGTCCATGTGACGGCGCAGGATCGCGGTGACCTTCTTGCGGAGCACGGTGTCCTCGGCGAAGACCTCCTCCACGTTCTGGCTGTGGAAGAGCATCTCGAGGATCTGCTCGAGCAGGTACGGCAAGAGATCTTCGCCCACCGGCAGACGCTGATCACGCGCGACCTGGCTCTTGACCTTGCCGAGCTCGGCGTAGGGCGTGCCGCGCGTCTCCATGCGCGTCTTGGCCTCGTCCACGACGCGGCGCTCTTGTCGGAGGTACTCCTTGAGCACCGACTCCACGTCGAGCTGCACCTCGTTCGGGACCTCGGTCTCGATGTCGTTGCCCTGTGTGAGGGCCTGGACGATCTCGGCCGCGATGACGGGCACTTTTCCACTGAAGAGGCGCATGCGGCGCGCAGGGTATGCGCGCCGAGCCCAAAGATCCACCCGCGCCGTGCGAGATGCCGCGGGACCCGAGACCGCAACGTGCGCGCGCTGCTCAGCCCCCGCGCGTGAGGCGATCGCGCATGCGACGGATCAGCTCCGGCCAGCCGTTCTCCGTGATGATGCGGTTGAACTGGTTGCGGTAGTTGCGCACGAGGCTCACGCCGTCGGTGACCACGTCGAAGACCCGCCACGTCGTGCCCTGGAGGTGCAGCGTGTACGTGATCTCGACGGGCGGCTGTCGGCGCTCGGTGCGCGAGCGCGCCTCCGTCCGGACCACGACGCCCTCGGACGTGGTGCTCTCGCCCGTGTAGCTGACCTCGAAGTCGAGCACGCGCTCGAGGTTCGACTCGTAGTTGCGCTCGACGAGCTGGCGCAGGAGGTCGACGAACTCGCGTCGCTCGGCCTCGGTGTGCTCGTCCCAGTGCGTGCCGAGCGCGCGGCGCGACAGCTCCTCGTAGTCGAGGAGATCCGAGAGGATCCGCGTGACCTCCTGGCTTCGCTGCGTGCGCGCTGCGTCGGTCGCGGCCTCGCGGCGGAGGAGCCGGTTCACCTCGTCGTTGCGCTGCCGGAGGTAGCGCGTGGCCGGACCGCCCGCCTGCGCCTCGACGGGCGCGGCCCACAGCGCGAGGGCGCCGAGCGGCGCGAGCAGGCCCAGGGCGAGGGAGAGGACGACGAGCAGGCGACGCATGAAGGCTCCTCGGTACGTGGCCTAGGACGGCCGCGGCGGGGAGTTATTCGCACGTCGGCAGCGCGAGGCAATCGTCGGCAGCCAGAGGCCTCCGGCTCAATCGCAGGAAGGCTCCCAGCGCTCGGTCACACGCACGGTCGAGACGCGCTCGAGGTTCGCGAACGCCGAGTTGGTGTCGTGGATGGCCTGGAGGTGCGAGTAGCGCGCCATGAGGTACTGCCGCGACGCATCGACCATGTCGTCGAGCTCCGCCGTGCCGAGCTCCACGCCTTGCGCGGACGCGATGAACCACGCACGGGTCTCGCGGCGCCCGCGGTCGTACGCCTCCTCGCGCTGACGCGCCTCCATGGCGGCGTTGTAGGCCTCGGTCACCTCGAGCTCGATCCCGATCCGCGCCTCGAGCGAGCGAGCGCGCACATCGTCGACGAGCGCCGACTCGCGGTCGACGCGGTACGCGTTGCCCCACAAGTCGATCGACCAGCGCATCACGAGCCCCGCGCCGATCTGCATGTAGTTCGCGTAGTCGATGACGAAGGGGTTCGTCTGATCGGTGATGCCGGGCGCGTAGCTCGTGCGGAAGAGATACGCGAGGCCGATGTCGGGGAGGAAGCCCGCGCGCTGGATGTCGAGGCTCGACTCGCGCGCACGCACGGCGGCCTCGAGCATGCGGATCTCGGGGCGCTCCGAGAGCGCGCTCTCCACGTAGCGCTCCACCGGCAAGAGGCGCGCGTCCACGCGCGTGATCGGACAGTCCGGCACGCGGAAGCGGCGCACGCCGGTGAGCAGCCGCAGCGCTGCGCGCGAGCTCTGCTCGAGGTGCTCGATCTGCGCGGCGCGTGCCTCCACCTCGGCGAGCGCGGCCGCGAGGCGATAGCGATCGGTCTCGTCGACCTCGGGATCGCCCTCGGCGAGCTGATCCTCCACGTGCTCCATCGCCTCGCGCAGACGCGGCATCGTCTCGCGGAGCATCTGCTGGAGATCGAGCGCGAGCTGGAGCGCGAAGTAGGCGCGGCGCACGTCGAACGTGAGCTGCTGCCGCACGCGATGTCGATCGGCCTCGGCCGCACGCACGCCCGCGCGCCCTGCCTCGCGCGCAGCGCCGAGCTTGCCGAAGGTCCAGAGCGGCACGACGCCCTCGATGCCGAACTGGAGCACGGGCTGCCACGGGTTCTCGACCGGCACCTGCGAGTCCGGCGAGAAGATCGGGCTCCCGTGCTGCTCCGGCGCGAACGTGAAGCCGGCGGTGACCTGCCCCTGGAAGAACGGCGAGACCCAGATCTCGTCGAGCTGCGCCTGCGCCGCGCGGATGCGCGCGTCGGCGGCGCGCATGCCCGGGTACGCACGCTCGGCCGCGCGATCGAAGGCCGCGAGATCCATGAGCGGCGCCTCGGGCTCCGAAGCAGTGCCCGCGCCGGAGCTGTCCCCACCCTCGTCCGCGTCAGCGCTCGCGCTCGCCTCGCCGGCCGCCTCGGTCGGATCGTCTGCGAGCGCCGCGAGCGGCAGCGCGGCGCCGAACGCCACGCTCGAGACGAGGAGGAGACGAAGCGGTCGCTTCACGCGCGCGGTTGTAGGTGAGCGGAGGTGTCCCGGCAATGCGCCACCCGCCTCGCTCCACTTCAGCATCGTTCTCCTGACGCATCTCGCGGGTCGAGAGGACGCGGATGGCCATGCCCCGAGTCGCGCGCCGCGCCGAGCACCGCCTCCGAGCACACCCGCCTCGCTGCTCGCGATCGGCGGTCCGCGAATGCGCCCGGTAGGCCCGAGGGGAGCCGCAAGACGACCGCCGAACCGTCCCACGAGACCCCTCGAGGTCCGCCACGAGGATCATCTCGTGGGTTGGCGAGAAGGTTCCTTCGACTCGGGGGGTACCTCGGCCGACCCGGGCGCCTCGGAGGCCGCCATGGCGGCGGCGATGCACGACGCGAACGCCTCGCACTCCGAGAGGCGCTCGCCGAAGGTCCCGCCATCGCACGGCGCCCCGCGCCGCGCGGCGACGCACGCCGCCCACTCGCCCACCGTCATGGGGCACTCGAGCAGGCCCTCACGCATCGCCGCCATGTCCTCATCCGAGCACGCAGCAGCGATGTGCGCCGTGCTCCCGTCGCGACACTCGGCCTCCACGTCGTAGCCGCCGATCGCCCGCGCTTCCCACACGCAGTAGTCGTGCAGCTCGCTCGCGCTCGCGCGTCGCACCTCGAGCGAGGGCGCGATCGGCAGCGCGGGGAGCGCGGTGAGCCGCGCCCGCACAGCCTCGTTGCCGACGATCTCGGGGCTCGGGGTCTGGGCGCGGCCACCTCCACCGCCGCACCCGAGACCGCTCGCCGAGAGGCCCACGAGGAGCGCCCAGAGAGACCCGTCGCCGCGCGATCCGCGCCGCATCAGCCCTCGGCCAGCACGCGCTCGAGCACGTCGTTCACGAGGGCCGGGTTCGCTCCCTTGAGCGCGCGCATGATCTGCCCGACGAAGAAGCCCTTCACCGCCGCCTTGCCCGCCTTGAAGCTCGCGAGCTCCTTCGGGTGCTTGGCCACGACGTCGCGCACGGTCTGCTCGATGGCCGAGCTGTCCTTGACCTGCGCGAGGCCCTTCTGCGCGACGATGTCCTTGGGGGCCTTGCCTGTCGCGACCATGTCGACGAAGACGTCCTTGGCGATCTTGCCGTTGATCGTCTCGTCCTCGACGAGCGCCAGGAGCTCCGCGATGCGCTCCGCCGAGCAGGGAAACGACGCGTCGAGCCCACTCGTCGACACCACGCGCAGCGCCTCGGCCTGGATGAAATTCGCCACCCGCTTGCCCGCCTTGTCGCGCGAGAGCTTGCCGCCGAGCGCGCGCTCGAGCGACGCGCTCGCCGCCTCGAAGTACTCGGCGATGCGCGGGTGCGACGTGAGCACCTGCGCGTCGTACGCCGTGAGGCCGAGCTCGCGCTGCCAGCGCTCGCGACGCGCCACCACGGGCTCGGGCACACTCACGCGGATCTCGGCGAGCCACGCGTCGTCCACGACGAGTGGCGGCAGATCCGGATCGGCGAAGTAGCGATAGTCCTGTGCCTCTTCCTTCGAGCGGAGCGAGAGCGTCTTCTCCTGCGTGGAGGACCAGGTGCGTGTCTCCTGCACGACCTTGCCGCCAGAGGACACGAGCGCCTCTTGTCTCGCGATCTCGAACTCGATCGCCTTCCGCACGAACTTGAACGAGTTGATGTTCTTGAGCTCGCAGCGCGTGCCGAACTTCTCCTGACCCACGGGGCGGATCGACACGTTCGCGTCGCAGCGGAAGGAGCCCTCCTCGAGGTTGCCGTCGTTGACTCCGGTGAACATCAGCACGTCACGGAGCGCGCGCAGGTAGGCCTCGGCCTCCTCGGCGGAGCGGAGGTCGGGCTCGCCCACGATCTCGATGAGCGGCGTGCCCGCTCGGTTGAAGTCGACGAGCGTGTCGGTGCCGGCGCCCGCGCCGTGGAGGTTCTTGGCCGCGTCCTCTTCCACGTGGATGCGCGTGATGCCGACGCGCTTGGTTCCCGCGCTCGTCGTGATGTCGAGGTGGCCCTTCTCGTTGAGCGGCAGATCGAATTGCGAGATCTGATAGCCCTTGGAGAGATCGGGGTAGTAGTAGTTCTTGCGCGCGAAGCGCGAGCTCTGCCGCACCGTGCAGCCGAGCGCGAGCCCCGCGCGCACCGCGAGCGCGATGGCCTGGCGATTCGGCACCGGGAGCGCGCCCGGAAGGCCTAGGCACACGGGGCAGATCGCCGTGTTCGGCGGCAACCCGTACGCCGTCGAGCAACCGCAGAACATCTTCGTCTTCGTGTGGAGCTGGCCGTGCACCTCCAGCCCGATGACCGCCTCGTAGCGCGTGGTCATGCTGCACCTCCGACCGACGCCGTGGCAAAGCCCGGCGCGCGATGCGCGTGGTGATCGGTCGCGTGCTCGAACGCCGACGCGACGCGGAAGAGCGTGCCCTCGTCGAAGGCCTTCGCCGTGAGCTGCAGGCCCACGGGCAGGCCGTCCGAGAGGCCACAGGGCACGCTGATCGCGGGCAGGCCTGCGAGGCTCGGCGGCAGCGTGAAGATGTCGGCGAGGTACATCTCGAGGGGGTTCTTCGTCTTGGCGCCGAGGCCGAAGGCGACCGAGGGCGCGGTCGGCGTGAGCACGACGTCGCAGCGCTCGAAGGCCGCCGCGTAGTCACGGGAGATGAGCGTCCGCGCCTTCTGCGCCTTGGCGTAGAACGCATCGTAGTAGCCGGCCGAGAGCACGTACGTGCCCAACATGATCCTGCGCCGCACCTCGCGGCCGAAGAGCGCGCGCGTCTTGCCGTACGTCTCGAGGAGATCGGGCGACTCGACGCGCGGCCCGTACCGCATGCCGTCGAAGCGCGCGAGGTTCGAGCTGCACTCGGCGGGGGCGACGATGTAGTACGCGCTCACCGCATGCTCCGCCGTGGGGAGCGCGACGTCGACGATCTCGCAGCCGAGGCGACGGAGCGTGTCGATCGAAGCGTCGATCGCGCTGACGACGCCCGGCTCGCAGCCTTCGGCGAGCGTGGAGCGGACGACACCCACGCGAAGCCCGCGGACATCGCGACCCAGCTCCGAGACGTAGCTGCCCACGGGCAGGTCCACGCTCGTCGCGTCGCGGGGATCGCGGCCCGAGATCACCTCGCTCACGATCGCGCAGTCACGCACGTCGCGTGCAAACGGCCCGATCTGATCGAGCGACGACGCGAACGCGATGAGGCCGAAGCGCGACACGCGACCGTACGTGGGCTTGAGCGCGACGAGCCCGCAGAAGGCCGCGGGCTGGCGCACCGAGCCGCCCGTGTCGGAGCCGAGGGAGAGCGGCGCCATGCCTGCCGCGACAGACGCCGCCGAGCCACCGGAGCTGCCACCTGGCGCCCGCGAGAGGTCCCACGGGTTGTGTACGAGCTTGTAGGCCGAGGTCTCGTTCGAGCTGCCCATCGCGAACTCGTCCATGTTCGTCTTGCCGACGATCACGGCGCCTGCCGCCCGGAGACGTTCGACGACGGTCGCGTCGTACGGGGCGATCCAGCCCTCGAGGATCTTCGAGGCGCAGGTGGCGGGGACACCGCGCACGCAGAGGTTGTCCTTGAGCGCGATCGGCACGCCGGCGAGAGGCCCGAGGGTCTCGCCCGCGGCGCGCGCACGATCGACGGCAGCTGCCTGCGCGAGCGCGCCCTCGCCATCGACGTGAAGGAAGGAGCCGATGCGGGCATCCGCACCGACGATCTGGTCGAGCGCGGAGCGGGCGATGTCGACCGCGCGGAGCTCGCCGCTCACCACACGCTCTCGGAGCGCGCTTGCTGAGGCCGCATGCAACATCACTCGCCCTCCATGACCTTGGGCACCGCGAAGCCACCCTGATCGGAGCGTGCAGCGGCGCGAAGGGCCTCGCTGTGGCGCAGCCCCTCGCGCACCTCGTCGGCGCGGAGCGGCGTGACCATCTCCACGGCGTGGAAGGTCGGGTCGACGCCCGCCGTGTCGAGCTTCGCGAGCGCGGCCATCCAGTCGAGGATGCCGTCGAGGTCGCCGCGCATCCGCTCGAGCTCGTCGTCGGAGAGCGCGAGCCGCGCCAGCTTCGCGACCTTGCGTGTTTCGTCCAGAGAGATTCGTTCGCTCATGGGGGCCGCGAAGCTAGCACGTGGCTCGACGGGCGCGGCTCGACGCGTCTCCGGTCGACGGAAAAGACGAACCCCCGACTCCGTGAGGAGCCGGGGGCCGTCGGTGGTCTCCGCGTCGGCCGCGGAGCGCTTCGCTCAGCTCAGGTGCCCGAGCCCATCATCGTGACGACAGCGCGCTTCTCGGCGGTGCCGTCCGTGACGGTCAGGGTCTCGCTGTACGAGCCAGCAGCGCCCGTCGGGACGAAGCGCACGCTGATGTCGCAGAACCCGGTGCGCGCGAGGGCGACACCCGAGCAGGTGTCGGCCGTCACGTCGAACGCGGTGCCGGTGATGGCGTAGGTCAGCGTGCCCGTCGTCGGCTCACCCTGGTTGGTGAACCGGAACGTGCGCGTGACGCCCATGCCGCTGCCGCTCGGCGTCGAGCCGAACGCCGGGCTGCCGCTCGTCAGCACGAGAGCGCTCAGGCCGTTGCCGCTGAGGCTGGCCGTCACGTTCGCGATACCGGTGGCGCCCACGGTGAGGACGCCCGAGTCGGCGCCCACCGCCTGCGGCGTGTACTGCACGATGACCGTGCAGGTGTTGGCGCCCGTCGCGGGCAGCGAAACGCCCGTGCGCGACGCCGCGCCCGTGGTGGTGCCAGGGCCGCGATCCGCAACCGGGATGCAGGTCGAGTTGTCCTGGATGCGGAAGTCACCCGTCACCGCGAGCGACAGGGGCTGCGTGGGCGAGCCACCGCCGTTCGTGATGGTGTAGGTCTGGCAGACCGCGAAGTCGAGCGTGCCCGTGCCCGCCGTGCGGTCCGCGCAGACGGTCGGAGCGCTCGGGCTGATGCCCAGCACGCCCGCGCCCACGCCGGTCGCCGACAGGTTGCGCGTCGCCGTCGCCGTGCCACCCGCGTTGATGTTGACCGTGGCCGTACGCGCGCCAGCACCGGTCGGCGCGAACACGACGTCGAAGGTGCAGCGCTCGGTCGGACCCGTGCCGGCGGCCGTGAGGGCCGCGGTGCAGGTGTTGGCCGCAGCCGGGATCGAGAACTGACCCGGATCCGCGCCCGTCAGCGTGATGGCCGGAGCCATCGCGGTCGAAACGCCGCCGGTGTTGCTCAGGGTGTAGGTGATCGTCGAGGTCTCGCCTGCCACCGTGTTCGGGTAGTCCGGTGCTGCGTCCGCGGGCGAGAGCCCGAGCGCTGCCGGGTTCACAGCCGTACCGAGCACGCTGCCGTTCGAGTTGAAGCCGCCGCTGCCGTCCATCGTGACCGTGCGCTGGTAGATGCCGGGCATGCCAGCGACGGGGTTGAACGTCACGCCGTACGAGCAGGTGTCGCCGGGCAGGAGGTTCCGGCCGACGGTGCAGGTGTTGCTGCCGCCCACGAGGGCGAAGGGCGCAGGGATGGCGGGCGCGCTCGTGATCGAGACAGTCGCCGCCGACCCGTTCGTGACGGTGAAGGTCTGCGCGGCGCTGACCGTGCCTCCGACCACCGTACCGAAGTCGTACGCGCTCGGGGTGACGAGGAGGCCCGTCGCACCGATCGAGGCGACCTCGATGTTGCCCACGCCGGAGACGGCGCCATCGGTCGCGCGCCAGGTCCACGAGGCGATACAGTTGGGCTCAGCAGCCGGGCCACGGCCACGGAGCGTCGCGGTGCACGTCGCACCGCCAGCGAGCGGGCCGGAGCAGGTCGTCGAGACGACCTCGAACCAGTCGCGCGAGGTGGTGGGGTTGCCGTAGCAGCTGAACGGCGACGCGAGGTCGATGGACACCGAGATGGGGCCCGTCGGGACGTCACCCGTGTTGCGCACGGTGAACGTGAGCGGCGACGTGACCGAGCCCGTCGCAACCCAGCCGAACGACACGGCGCCGCTCCAGCCGGAGCCGGAGGTCGGGCTGACCACGAGGGCGGCCGGGTTCTGCGAGACGCCGCGGATCGGGGTCATCGCCACGCGCGCGACGTTGGGGACGTAGGCCGCGTTCGAGACGCGGACCTCACGGTTGACGGTACCAGGCGCCGTGGGCGCGAAGGCCACGTTGAACGTGCAGGTCGCGCCGGCCGCGAGGCCCGCGCAGGTGTTGCCGGTGAGCGGGAAGTTGAAGGCCACCGCGCCGCCCGCGTCCGTCACCGCCACGGTCACCGCGGCGATCGCGGTCGTGCCGACGTTCGTCACGGTGAAGGGCTGCACCGCGCTGGTCGTGCCCGACGCCGTGGTCAGCGTGACCAAGGTGGCGGGCGTGAGCGTGAGCTGCGAGCCCACGCGTGCACGGAGCGAGGTCGTCACGGCCTGGCCGGGCTGGCTGACCGTGAAGAGGCGGTTGTTGTCCACGCCCGTGGCCGCCGCCTGGCTGGGGGCGAAGCGGATGGTCACGGTGCAGGTGTCGCCCATGGCGCCAGCCGCGGCGAGCGTCGAACCCGCGACGCAGGCGCCCATGCCGCCGGCGACGATGGTGAACTCAGCCGGGGTGCCGAAGTTCTCGAGGCCGATGGAGAGCGGACCGGTAGCAACCGCGCCCGTGTTGCGAACGGTGAACACCTGGTCCGCAGAGCGGGTGGCGACGACGGTGCCGAAGTCCACCGGAGCCGCGACCGAGCCGGTCGGGGTGACGGTGATGGTCGCGCCCAGGATCGCCGCGCCCGTGACCATCGGGGTCGTCGGGTTCGGGGTGGTCTGGAGCGTGCCGCCGCTGCCGGTGAGGAGCTGCACGTTGCCGCTCGCCGACGTGCCCGCGGTCTGCGGGTAGTAGCGGACGACGACGTCACAGGTGCCACCGCCGGCCACGGTCTGGCCCGAGCAGTTGTCGGAGACGATGTTCATCGCGCCCGTGAAGGAGGGCGAGGTCGTGATCTGCGTCGTCGCAGTCGACGGGCGCTCGTTGGTCGCGCGGAGGGTGATCTCGTAGAGACGACCGAGGGCGCGGTTTCCGAACGCTGCCGGGAAGGTGCCGCTGAAGGGGCAGGTGCCCACGGGGCAGTTCGCGGCGCCGTCGAAGGAGAGGCGCCAGCCGGTCCAGCGGAGCGCACCACGCGCCGTGCCGTTGACCGCGAGGGTCTCGGTCACGGGGCCGGTGGTCGTGCCGCTGACGACGAGGTTCACCGTGCGCGCGCCGGGGGTACCCGCCGGGATGAGGCGGAGGGCGACGCGGCAAGACGAGGCGGCCGCGAGGGTGGCGCCGCAGTCGCTGGCGCTCGCCGGAACGCGGTTCCACTCGGCCGCGGGGGTCGAGGGCGGAGCGACCGTGAAGCCCGTGACGGCCATGCCGGTGTTGTTCGTGATGAGGTACTCACGCGTCGCGGTCTCGCCGATGATGACGCTCGCGAACGCGTCGCCACCCTGCGGGGTGATGCGGAGGTCGGGGATCGCCGTCGCGCTGAGCGCGGCGGTGAGCATGATCGCAGGCGAGCCCGCGGGGGTCGCGCTGACGGACAGGGTGCCCGCCACGTCGGTGCCGGGGTTGGCGCCACCCGCCGCGCCCTGCGCAGGCGCGAACTGGATGTCGAGGCGGCAGTTGCCACCACCCGCGAGGGTCGTGGTGCACGTGCTGCTCGGCAGGATGCTGTAGCCCGTGCCCGTGACGCTCGACGAGAGCGCCGTGATGGCCTCGGCGCCGCTGTTGCTGACGATGACGCTCTGCACGCCCGTCGTCGTCTCGGCCACCTGGCCGAAGGCCACGGCCGTGGGCGTGAGGGAGACCGCGGCCGGGCTGATGCCCATGCCGGAGAGGTCGGACGTGTCCGAGCCACCCGTGGTCGCCGTCACGTTGAGGACCGCCGTCTTACCGCCCGTGGAGGTCGGGCTGAAACGGAGGACGACGTCGCAGGTGCCGCCGCCGGGGATCGACGCCGTGCAGCCGTTGGAGACGATGCTCCACTGCGTGGACTGGACGCCGGTGAGCGAGACCGTCGGGATCGTCGTCGGCGCGCCGCCGGTGTTCCGGACGGTGAAGCTGACGTTCGAGCTGCTCGCGCCGGTCGCGACGGAGCCGAAGTCAGCCGCGGTCGGCGTGACCTCGATGGCGGCAGCGACCACACCGTTGCCGGTGAGAGCAGCCGTCGCAGGGCTGCCAGTGGCGGCCTGCGCGCGAAGCGTGGCGGAGCGACCGCCCGACGCCGTCGGGTTGAAGAGCACGGCGACCGTGCAGGTACCCGCCGCCGGGAGAACGGCGCCCGAGCAGCCATCGCCGCCCGAGACGATCGGGAAGTCTGCGGCGTTCGCGCCCGCGACCGCGACCGTGATCGCCGTCGTGGCCGATCCGCCCGTGTTGCGGAGGGTGAACGTCGTCGCGCCCGTGGGCGAGCCGAGGGCCGAGTCGCCGAAGTCACGCGTCGAGGGCTCGAAGATGAGCGAGCCCGGCGTGACGGCGGTCGCCGTCAGCGACGCCGACGCCGTCAGCGTGCCGTCGGTGACGTCGAGGCTGGCGGTCTTGTCGCCCGCCGTCGTGGCGTTGAAGCGCACGACGATGGTGCAGGACGCGAGGCCCGCGAGGGGGGCGCCAGCGCACGTGCTCGACACGATGCTGAACTCAGCAGCGTTCGCGCCCGTGAACATGTGGGTGATCGTGCCGGTGGCGACGCCGCCCGGGTTCGAGAGCGTGAACGTCACGTCCGTGCTCGAGCTGCCCGTGACGACCGAGCCGAAGTTCTGCGAGCCGGGGAGGAGACGAAGCGAGGCCTCGGTGGCCGCGCGGCCCTGAAGGGCGGCCGTGGCCGTCGAGCCCGGATCCGCCGTCGCCTGGAGGGTGCCCATGTGGACGCCCGAGGTCGTCGGGTTGTAGATCACTTCGACCGTGCAGGTCGCGCCCGCCGCGATCGTGTTGCCCGAGCAGGTGTCGGCGCCGAGCTCGAACTGCGAGCCGTCGAGGCCGCTGATCGTGATGTCGAGGTTGCCCGAGGTCGCTTCGCCGGTGTTCCGGACCGTGAACTCGTGGGGCGCCGTCGGCATGCCGATGACCGCATCGCCGAAGTTGTAGGGCGTCGGCGTGATGGCCAGACCGGCGTTGCGGGCGCCGTTGCCCTCGAGCGTCGCGACGGCAGAGACGTCTCCACCTGCGACCGTGAGCGTCGCCGAGGAGCCGCCTTCGGCGGTGGGACGGAACTCGACGGAGATCGTGCAGGTGTCGTCCGGCGCGAGGCGCATGCCGGCGCAGGTGTTCGTCGCGAACCGGAAGTCGGACGCGCCAGAGCCGCCGAACGTCGCGGACAGGGCGCTGGTGCTGCCCGTGCCGACGTTGGTGACCGTGAACGTCGTGGCAGAGCTGGTCTCGCCCACGACCACGTCGCCGAAGTCGGAAAGGGCCGGGGAGATCGTCAGCTCAGCCGCAGCCACGAACGCGTCGGGCGGCGCGATCGGCGCGTCGAACGGAACGCCCGCGTCGACCGTAGGGTTCGAGTCGCAGTTGCAGCCAGCGACCGCGAGCAGCGCGGCGCCGAGCAACGGCACTGTAGTTCGACTAGTCAGTCTCATCATCCGCCACATCCTTTCGGGAAACCAAGGATCTCTGCGCTAGGGCGCTATCAAACAGGATGGCTGGACGCCACCCCCCAGGGCCCCGGGAGTATTCCCAAGGCCACCAGAAGTCAACCGGGCCCCGTGAGGGCCCCCCGGAAATCGTGAGAAAGCACACGCCGCGGCGTGTCGGGTTGGTGGAGCGGGCAGTGTTGCGCGATCCCGCTCGTCCGTTCAGCAGGCATCGTACACGTAGGAGGGGTCGCTGGGCGTAGTCAAATCGACGTCCCGTAGGATCACGGAGAGGTCGGGGTGGTCGGCGCAGGCGGCGTCGAAGCTCGCGCGCTCGTACTCGATCTCCAAGACGTTCCTGCCGTAAGCGTCCGTGAACACTGGGCATTCGTCGTACCGAGCGCACTCTTCGACGACGGCGAAGTCCGTGTGGAGCTCGGCGCGTCGGGACGCGATCTCGGCGGCGTTCTTCTGAGCGATCGCGAGACCGTTCGCGTGGGCCAGGTCGCTCAGGCCAGCCTGGAAGGCGATCGCATCCTCGATCGAGATCGCACCGCCGGAGCGCGAATAGGTGTCGAGGTTGTCGATCTCGACCGCATCGAAGCCGTCGCGTGCGCACTGGGCGATCCAGCCGCCGACGATCTCGGTCAGCGCGGATCGGGTCTCGGGCGTGCGGATGTCGAGCAGCATCTCGTTCCAGTCAGGGTCGACCACGGGGTCGCCGGCGGCATCGCGCAGGATCAGCTCGGGGTGGGCCCCCAACCAGAAGGCCTCTTCGTCCGGCTGAGTCTGGAAGCCGTTCACGTAGCAGATGTTGTAGAAGCCCACCGCCGGCGAGTCGTGCCGGTCGCGTGACACCACACGGACGTCAGCCGGGGGCGGGTACCCGCCCCCGAGCTGGTAGTCGAAGGCGGCGTTCGGGGGCGGTGGGATCGGTGCCACGACCGCGCCGTCGCTCGCCATGGTCGAGTCGGGCCCTGGCGCGTCGAGGCCCCTCGCGTCGAGGCCCGACGCGTCCAGTCCGGAGGCATCGAGGCCGGGAGCATCGTCCGCCGCCCCGGCGTCGGGCGCAGCGGACGCATCGGCGACGAGGTCACCGCCACAGCCCGCGGAAGCGAGTGTCAGGAGGAGCAGGGCCCGCACGGGGGCGCGTTGTGTCACCGGGGAGCGCCGAGCGCCAGCACCGCGAGCTGTCGGACGTTCGGTGGCGCCAGATCCCACGGGCCGTCGTCGAGGTCGACCCACCGGTGAGCGGTGAACTCGTCGTTCGCGACCACCTCGCGGCTCGGCACGTCGCACACGAACACGAAATTCATGTGCAGGCCCTTGCTCCCCGCCACGTGCTCCTCGTAGCCGATGAGACCGAGAGGAACGCCGTCGATCTCGCTGGTCCGGGGGAAGGTGCCGCGCAGCCCGGTCTCCTCGAGCAGCTCGCGCGCCGCCGCCTCGAGCGGCGTCTCACCCTCTTCCAGCTCGCCGCCGGGGGGCAGCCACTTGCCGAGGCGCCGATGGTGGATGAGCAGCACGTGCGATCCGTGTCGGGGATAGACGGCGATCGAGAACGCGCGGCGCATGCCGCCCTCTAGCACGGTCGGCGCGGAGTGTTTCGGGAGGTCCGGGTGTGTAGACTCCGCGCCCAGACCGCCCGCGCCATCAGGAGGACGTCATGTCGAGCGACCCGAACGCACCGCAGCCCGGATGGGCGCCCCTTGCTCCGACGCCCCCGAGCGGCCCTGGCCCGAGCCTCGAAGAAGAAGAGCGGGCGATGCGCAGCGGTCGCGGCCGCATGATCGCGTTCGGCGGCGCCATCCTCCTCGCGCTGATCGTGGGGGGCGGCTACTTCCTGATGAACTCCGGGCCCAACCCGTACAGCGCGATCGGCCGGCAGGTGAACGGCATGCGCTCGCAGAACTTCGACTCGTTCTGGGCCTGCGCGCTGCCGCGCACCGATCCGAGCGACATCCACAACAACGAGCAGCTCCAGGGCGAGATCCACGAGCGTGCCACCTTCAGCGCCGCGCAGTACGCGCAGCTCGTGCGCACCACGTGCCTGGCGAACCTGAACGACCACGTGCAGCCGCTCGACTCGCTCCTGCCGACCGACGATCTTCGTCCCTCGGTCGAGGCACTGCGCGCGGCGCTGCGCGCGCTGATCGACGGCTGGAACGCGTACCTCACCTACCTCCAGGGGCTCACGGCCGCCTACGATCGCGAGTCGGAGGACGCCACGCGCCTCGTGCAGGCGATCGCGCGGGCGTGGTTCGACTACAAGCTCGCGTTCGGGCAGATCAACGACATCGTGCGCGAGCACGTCACGGAGTGAGCGGCGACGCGAGGACTTGGTGGGCCGGCTCCGCATCGGGCTCCTCTCGCGAGGGGCCTCGTCGTACAGCACGAAGCGGCTGATCGAGGCCTCGCGCGCGCGGGGCCACTCCGTCGACGTCCTCGACACCGCACGCTTCTCTCTGATCGTCGACAACGCCGGCGGCGAGGTGCTCTACAAGGGCCGGGCGCTCATGGCGCTCGACGCCGTCATCCCGCGGGTCGGAACGTCGATGACCCTCGTGGGCACGGCGATCGTGCGCCAGCTCGAGCAGCAGGGGCTGTTCGTGCAGAACGGCTCGCACGCGATCACGGTGGCGCGCGACAAGCTGCGCGCGCTCCAGGTCCTCGGGCGCAACGGCGTGCCCGTGCCGCGCACTGGCTTCGGCAAGAGCGGCGACGACCTGGGGGCGCTGCTCGACGCGCTGGGTGCGCCCGTGATCCTCAAGCTCCTCGAGGGCACGCAGGGCGTGGGCGTGATGCTCGCCGACACGCGGCACGTCGCGCAGGCGATCCTCGAGACCCTCGAGAGCATGAAGGCCGACGTGCTCCTGCAGCGCTTCGTCGAAGAGAGCCGTGGGCGCGACATCCGCGCGTTCGTGGTGGGCGGCCGCGTCGTGGCGGCGATGCGGCGCACGGCGCGCGGCGAAGAGTTCCGGAGCAACGTGCACCGCGGCGCGAGCGTGGAGAGCGTGCGGCTCGACGCGGCGTACGACGAGGTGGCGCGCAAGGCCGCGCGGGTGCTCGGTCTGCACGTGGCAGGCGTGGACATGCTCGAGGGGCGCGATGGCCCGCTGGTGATGGAGGTGAACGCCTCGCCGGGGCTCGAGGGCATCGAGGCGGCCACGGGGATCGACGTGGCGATGGCGGTGGTGCGTCACGTGGAGGAAGCGCTCGCCGAGCCCACCGAGGCGCTCCGCGAGGTCGCCGCGCTCGACAAGGGTCACGTGGTGGCGGAGCTCGCGCTCGGACCACGCAATCGCCTCGTCGGTCTCACCATCGCGGAGACGAAGCTCGACGCGCTCGACGTGCGGATCCTGAGCGTGAAGCGCGGCACGCTGGCGATGCCGAGCCCCACCGCGAGCACGCGATTGTTCGTGGGCGATGTGCTCGTGCTCTTCGGCAAGCGCACCTCCCTCGAGACGCTGGTGGCCCGCTGAATCCTGCTCAGCCGCGGCCGGCCTCGACGATGCCGAGCTGGACGGTGAGGGGGACGGGGCCGCGGGGGACGTACGTCGCGAAGGCCTGCTCGACCTCGGCGAGGACCTCCTCGCCTCCGCTCTCGAAGCCGGCCGCAGCGCGCCAGTCCGCGAGCGCCACGTGCGCGATGATCGGATGCGCGAAGATCTCGCGCACCGAGCGGAACACGACGCGACGCTCGAGGACCTTCACATCGACCGGCTGGAGGCCGAGCCGGCGCAGCGAGGTCGCGAGCGATGCCGCGTCGGGTGTGCGCGCGCGTAGCTCCGCCACGCGAGAGACGAGCTCACCGCCTCGTCGCGCGCCGACCTCCGCCATCATGTCGAGCACCTCCTCGAAGGTGCCGCGCAGCGGCGTGGACACGAGCAGGCGCGCGCCGGGCGCCATCACGCGTCGCAGCTCCCCTGCGACCTGCTTGTCGGCGATCGCGGGGCACGCGGCCGCGACGACGAGATCGAAGACCTCGTCGCCGAAGCTCAGCGCGCTCGGGGTCTCCGCGCGCGCGACGATCTGCCCGCCGGCGGCCCCGGTCGTGCGGCGACGGAGCAGATCGAGGAGCGCCGTGTCGGGCTCGATGGCCACCACGCGCGCGGCCGCGTCCACGCGACGCAGGAGCTCGAGCGAGAGGTGGCCCGTGCCCGCGCTCGCATCGAGGATCTGGCCGCGAAAGCCGGCGGGCACGTGAGCCAGGAGGGGCGCCGCGAAGAGGGTGATCCACTCGGGCACCACGACGGCGTCGTAGAGCTCGGCGGCTTGCGGCGAGCTCGCGCCCTCGGACTTGCGGCGCGTGGGCGCGACACGCTGCAGGCGCTCGGCGAGGCGGCCCGTGGGAGCGTCGTCGTGGTGCGGCTCGGCCCCGAGGGCGCGGTGGGCGGTGGTCTCGTCGTCGGGAGGGGGCGGCTCGGCGTGCTCGAGGAGATCGTCGTCTTCGAGCGGGAGCTCGTCCTCGTCATCCTCCCGCGCGCCCTCCCCCGTGATCATCTGCGCCGACCGCCTCGATCCGGCGCGGGACCTCGCGGGCCACCCTTGGGCCGCGAATCGCTCGGCTTCGCGGCGGGCTTGGCGGGCTCCTCCTCCTCGTCCTCGAAGACCTCGGCGAAGAACGAGAGCGCGTCGACCGCGAGGTCGCCGATCGTGACCTTCTCGTCGTCGAGCTCGGGCACCGTCACCTCGCGGGGATCGTCGAGGAGCTTCCGCAGCTTGGGCACCGCCGCGGGGTCGGCGCGCTCGACGATCGCCTCGATCGCCGACGCCACCACCTCGGCCCGCGGGTGCACGAGGAAGCGCACCATGAGCGGGAGCGGATCGGGATCGTGGATCTCCGACAGCATGTACGGCAGCTCCTCCATCGCCACGCCGTCGCGACGCTCGTCGAGGGCGCGCTCGATCGCGTTGGCGACCTCCTTGAAGCGCTCGTAGGCCACGTCGAGGAGAGCCTCGCCCGCCTCCGCTCGGACCGCGGGATCGGCGTGATCGAGGATGCGAAGGAGGGTCTCGACGGCGACGGGGCCCTCGATCTGCGCGCAGAGATCGGCCAGGCGTACGAGCTCGAGCTCCTGCCGCTCCGCGTCCCCATCCTTCAGCGCGCGATCGGCCGCTGCCGCGAAGATGTCGGCGAGGGCCTCGGGGGGCGCGGACAGGAGCAGCGTTCGCTCGGCGTGTCGCAGAGCGCGATCGGCCTCGAAGAGGGCTCGCAGGTGGGCGCGGGGGTCGGACATGGCCGGCGGTGTACGCCCGAACCCCGACCCGTTTCAAGCCAGCTCGAGGGGATGCCGCAGCTCTCACGCCCGGACGTCCGCGCTGCGCGACGACTCCCGCAAGGAGTCGATCAGGGCTCGACGGGCTTCCGAGCGACCTCGCTCGGCGCGCTGCGCTCGCGCCAGCGCTTGAGCGCCGTGCGCGCGAGGTGGATGACGCCCACGAGGAGCACGATGCCCCCGATGGCGAGCATCACGTACTGCTCGAAGCTGGCGGCGTGCTCCGCGACGCGGTCGATGCTGTCCGAGAACAGCCAGCCGATGCCCATGAACACCGGCAGCGAGATCGCGAGCGCGAGCGCGTCGGCGATGATGAAGCGCGGATACGAGATGCCGTGGATGGCGCACATCGCGAAGATCGCGCCGCGGAGCCCCGCGACGTGGCGCGCACCGAAGACGACGAGCGAGCCGTACTTGTCGATGAGGCCCTCGACGTAGACACGGCGATCCGGCGGCATGACGCGCTGGATGAACTTCCGCTCGTAGATCGCCGGCCCGAGCCGTCGCGCGATCGTGTAGAGAATCGTGTCGCCGAGCAGGACGGAGATCGTGAGCACCACGACCGTCACGGTGAGGTTCGTGATGCCGCGCTGCGCGAGGATCGCGCCCGAGATCATGGCGACGTCTTCGGGCAGGGGCAGGCCCAGGCCCGCAGCGATGATCCAGGCGAACATGAGCCCGTACGAGCCCTGCTCGAGGAAGAACTGGATGCCCTGCTCGACCACGGTGGCGTCCTGTTAGCAGAACGCCGCGCGCGCATCACGCCGCTGGCCCGGGTTGCGCCACCTCGACGCGTTTCTTCGCGCGCGCGTCAGGCGTAAGGAAACGAGCGGAGGGCGTCGCCGAAGCTCTCGAGCGAGGGCACGTCGGTGCGCGTCTGGAACGCGGAGAGGAGCCCCTCGGCATCGCGGACGAGGTGCCCGGCGACCCCGATCTCGCCGCGGGGTCGGCGCACCAGGGAGAGGTAGAGCTGCCCCGAGGAGGTGCGGAACGACAGCTCGTTGCGCCGACCGGTGCAGAGCTCGGCCACGTGGGCCCCGAGCTCCCGGAGCTCGTCCTCCCCCACCTCCGAGCGCGTGCGCACGACGAAGCCGTCCGAGACGATGAGGAGGTGCGAGCGCCATCGCGACGTCGCACCGTCGACGGTCGTCACCGGATCTTCCGCGACGATCGCGAGGACGAACGCCTCGCAGGGGAGCTGAGCACCTCCGACCACGAACGCAGCATCGCACGAACGCGCGCTCGCGCGGCAACTTCGTGAGGGGGGCCGCGGGAGGCGCCTCGGCGCGGTTGACGGCGAAACGGGGGACATGTAAGGGCGCGCGCGTCTCGCTCCGAGCCTCCCTCGGAGCCCACCCGAGGTGCCGCATGCCCCGAATCGCTCGTGCCCTGGTCTCGGTCTCGGACAAGCGCGGAATCGTCGATCTCTCTCGACAGCTCGCGGAGCTCGGCGTGGAGATCCTCTCGACGGGCGGCACGGCCAAGGCCCTGCGGGGCGCCGAGATCCCCGTGATCGACGTGGCCGAGTACACCGGCTCGCCCGAGGTCATGGACGGACGCGTCAAGACGCTGCACCCCCGCGTGCACGGGGGGATCCTGATGCGGGACACGATCGGCGATCGCACGCAGCTCACCGAGCTGGGCGGGCAGCCGATCGACCTCGTGGTGGTGAACCTCTATCCGTTCGAGGCGACGGTCGCGCGCGACGCGCCGCACGACGAGGTGATCGAGAACATCGACATCGGCGGCCCCTCGATGATCCGCAGCGCGGCGAAGAACCACGCGCGGGTGACGGTCGTGGTCGATCCCAAGGACTACGAGGAGGTCCTCGCGGCGCTGCGCACCGACGAGGGCCCATCGCTCGCGCTGCGCGCGCGCCTCGCGGCCAAGGCCTTCTCGCACACGGCGGCCTACGACGGCGCGATCGCGGCGTACATGACGTCGCTCGAGGCCGACGGCACGCGCACCCGCTTTCCCGGCACCCTCACCTTCTCGCTCGAGCGCGCGTATGGGCTGCGCTACGGCGAGAACCCCCACCAGAAGGGGGCGTTCTACGTGGAGCGCAACGCGCCGGCCGGCTCGCTCGCACGCGCGGAGTCGCTGGGCGCGGGGGGCAAGGAGCTGTCGTTCAACAACCTCGTCGACTGCGACGCAGCGCTCGAGGCGGTGCGCGAGCACGATCTCCCGTGCGCGGTCGTGGTGAAGCACACGAACCCTTGCGGCGTGGCGACGTCGGGCGCGCTCGCCGACGCGTACAAGCGCGCGCGGGAAGCGGACGCGCTCTCGGCCTTCGGCGGCATCGTGGCGCTCAACCGCGTGGTGGATCGCAAGACCGCCGAGCTGCTCGTCGAGACCTTCCTCGAGTGCGTGATCGCGCCCGGCTTCAGCGCCGAGTCGCTCGAGCTGCTCCGCACGAAGAAGAACCTGCGCCTCCTCGCGACCGGCGAGTGGCTGCCCGCGGACCAGGCCGAGATCGTGGCCAAGAAGATCGGCGGCGGCTTCGTGGTGCAGGATCGCGACGCGACCGGGTCGCGCGAGGTGGCCGCGGCGCGCGTGGTGACGAAGCGTCAGCCCACGGCCGAGGAGCGCGTGGCGCTCGATTTCGCGTGGCGGGTGGGCAAGCACGTGAAGTCCAACGCGATCATCCTCGCGCGCACCTACGACGGCACGCACGGCGTGACGGTGGGCGTGGGCGCGGGGCAGATGTCGCGCGTGGTGAGCGTGCAGATCGCGGCGCAGAAGGCCGGCGAGCTCGCGGCGGGCAGTGTGCTCGCGTCGGACGCGTTCTTCCCCTTCGCCGACGGCGTCGAGGCGGCGGCCGCGGCGGGGGCGAAGGCGATCGTGCAGCCGGGCGGCTCCGTGAAGGACAACGAGGTGATCGCGCGCGCCGACGAGCTCGGCATCGCGATGATGTTCACGGGCTTCCGCCACTTCCGACACTGACGCGACGCGCACGCCGCGCGGTGCGCCGACGATCCCTCGCATCCCCTTCTCGAGAGAGGCGTCCTCGATGCCGAAGAAGAAGATCCTGGTGGTGGGCTCGGGCGCACGAGAGCACGCGCTCGCGTGGAAGCTCCTCCAGTCACCGTCGGTCGGGGAGATCGTGGTGGCGCCCGGAAACGCGGGCATCGCGGGCATCGCGCGGTGTGTGCCCGTCTCCGTCGACGACGTGCCGGGCCTCGTGGCGCTCGCACGGAGCGAGGCGATCGACCTCGTGGTCGTGGGCCCCGAGGCGCCGCTCGTGAGCGGGCTCGTCGACGCGCTCGAGGCGGCGGGCATCGCCGCGTTCGGGCCCCGACGCGAGGCCGCACGACTCGAGGGCTCGAAGGCCTTCGCCAAGGAGATCATGCGCGAGGCGGGCGTGCCCACGGCGGGCTTCGCGGTCTTCGACGATGCCGAGGCGGCCGAGGCGTACGTGCGCGAGGCAGGGCGGCCGCTCGTGGTGAAGGCCGACGGTCTCTGCGCGGGCAAGGGCGTCGTGGTGGCCAAGGACACGGCCGAGGCCCTCGAGGCCGTGCGCGCGATGATGCGCGAGCGGGTGCACGGCGACGCGGGCGCGCGGGTCGTGATCGAGGAGTGTCTCGTCGGGCCCGAGGTGAGCTACCACGTGGTGTGCGACGGGACGCGCTACGTGCCGCTGGCCGCCGCGCAGGACCACAAGCGCCTGCTCGACGGAGATCGCGGCCCGAACACGGGCGGGATGGGCGCCTACTCGCCGCCGCCGGTGGTCACGCCGGAGATCGAGCGCGCGATCTTGTCGCGCGTGGTGGAGCCGGTGCTCGAGACCATGCGCGCGCGGGGCACGCCGTTTCGTGGCGCGCTCTTCGTGGGCGTGATGGTGGTGGACGGAGCGCCGCAGGTGCTCGAGTTCAACGTGCGCTTCGGCGACCCCGAGACCGAGGTGCTCATGGCGCGCTGGGGCGGCGACGTGCTCCCGCTCTTCGACGCCGCAGCGCGCGGTGACCTCGGCGGCATCGCGCCAGCGTGGGATGCGCCGCACGCGCTCGCGGTGGTGCTCGCAGCGCACGGCTATCCCACCGCGCCCCGCAAGGGTGATCGCATCGAGGGGCTCGAGGCCGTGCGCGAGGTCCCGGGCGTGGTCGCGTTCCACGCGGGTACGCGAGCGAGCGGTGGAGGGCTCGAGACCGCGGGGGGTCGCGTGCTCACCGTGACGGCGATCGGGGCGAGCCTCGAGGAGGCGGCGGAGCGCGCGTACCTCGCGTGCGACCGCATCCGCTTCGATGGCATGCAGCTGCGGCGCGACATCGGCTGGCAAGCGAGGCGCTCTTGAGGCGCGCCCGGACCGCGATCGCGCTCGGGATCGCGGTCGTGTGTGGGCTCCCGATCGCAGGCTGCGGCGCGAAGTCCGGGCTCTTCGAGCCGAGCCCGCGCGATGGCGGGCCGATCGACGCCTCGCGCGACGGCGGGCTCGACGCCGCGCTCGATGCAGGCAACGACGCGGGTCGCGACGCCGGCAACGACGGCGGCAACGACAGTGGGACCGACGCGCCGCCGGACCGTGGGTGCATTCCGCTGCCCGACGGCTGCGAGCCGATCGAGCGATGCGACGGCAGCGACACCGACTGCGACGGTCGCGTGGACGAGGGCTGCGGCTGCGATCCGGGCGCGGTGCAGGTGTGTTTTCCGGGTCCTCCCGGGCGACGCGGCGTGGGCGCGTGCACGGACGGAACGCAGACCTGCGAGATGACGCGCACGTGGGGCGAGTGCGTGGGCGGCATCGGGCCCTCGCGCGACGTCTGCGACGGACGCGACAACCTCTGCGACGGCTGTAGCGCGCAGCGCGACTGTCCGATCGACTGCCCGAGCCCGGGCGATCCGCGCACGCCCGATACGGTTCCGTTCGCGACGTATCCGCTCCGCGGGAGCGACTTCTATCCGGGGATGGCGCGGAGCTGGCGCTGGAGCGTCGAGGGCGGTCCGTGCGACTCGCTCGCGCCGCGCCTCCGGAGCTTCGATCTGAGCGGCGCCACGAGCGAGACCGCCACGTTCACGCCGCGCCTCAGCGGCGACTACACCGTGACCATGGACGTGGTGACGCTCGAGGGCACGATGCTCTCGTGCACGTGGGTCGTGCACGTCTCGGCGCCGGGGCTCCGCGTGGAGATGTGCTACCCGGAGAGCGAGACGCAGGATCTCGATCTCTTCCTCCAGCGATCGAGCACGGGCGTGCCCTGGTATCCGCTCGGCAGCAACGCCTTCGCGATCACGCCGCGCGCGTGCAGCTGGGCCAACTGCGAGGCGAGCATCCGAGGCGATGGCTACGTGCGCGCCGACTGGGGCTACGCGAACAGCGATCTCGCCGCGTGCGAGAACGGCCCGCAGGGCGATCAGTGGCGCGCGCTCGGCTTCTGCGCGAACCCGCGCCTCGACATCGACAACAACCTGAGCGAGGGCACGGGCCTGCCAGAGAACATCAACGTGGACGCGCCCAACGACGGCGAGACCTTCCGCGTGATGATCGAGAACTGGACGGGCCTCGTCGCGCACCCCGTGGTGAACGTGTACTGCGACGGCCGACGCATCGCGACGTACGGCGCGGAGCCCGACACGGTGCCGCGCTTCGAGGGCCGCGTGGGCTCCGACTCCGTCGGCGCGATGTGGCGCGTGGTCGACGTCACGACGCACCGCGACGCGACCGGTGCGCTCTCGTGCGAGGCGCTGGCCCTGCACCCGCCCGGCACGACGAGCGGCTACGACGTGACACGCGACGATCCCCGATACTGATCGGTTGCACGAGCGGTCGCGCGTCGAGTTGTTCGCGGCTGCGAACCGTCTACCATCTCGGCTCGCATGAACTGGCGCCTCCTCGTGCTCGGCTCGATGGCCCTTCTGGCGACCTGGCTCCCGTCGCGCGCGGCGTGGGCCGTGCCGCCCCGCGCGGGGACTGGCACCACGAGCGAGAGCGGCGCGTGGCATGCGCTCTTCGATCAGGGCCGCGCGGCGTACGACGCCGAGCGCTACGAGGACGCCGCCGAGGCGTTCTTCCGGGCGCGCGAGGCCGGCGGCCCGCCATCGCTCCTCTACAACCAGGCGCTGTGCCTCGACCGCCTCGAGCGCACGGAGGCCGCCGCGTCGGTCTATCGGCAGTACCTCGATGCCTCTCCGACGGCGGCGAACCGCGCCGAGGTGGAGGCCCGTCTGCGCGAGCTCGAGGGCACGACGGGCAGCTCGGGACGGCTCGCGACGCGCGTCGCGCCCACGCCGCCCGTGATGCAGATGATGCCGCTCGAGGGCGGCTTCGAGGCGGTGGTGGTGGGACAGGGTCGCCCGGTGGTGCGCACGGACGAGGGCCCGCGCGTCGAAGAGGTGGGCCCCGAGTGGGTCGTGAGCTGGTTCCTGCTCGTGGGCACGCTCGCGAGCACCGGCGCCGCGATCGGCGTGTGGGTCGATGGGCAAGCGACGTTCGATCAGCTGCGGAGCGACTGCGCGGCCCGCATGGGGTGCAGCGAGGACGAGATCGCCTCGTCGTCGGCGCACACGAGCGAGACGGTCACGAACGTGCTCGTCGTCGCCTCCGCGCTGCTCGGCACCGCGACCGCGATCTCGTTCCTCGCCGAGGGCTTCAGCACCGGCGGCACGCGTGTGTACGTGGACCTCGGCCCCGGCTCGCTCCAGCTCCGGGGGAGCTTCTGATGCGCCGCACGCCCAGCCTCGTCGTCGGCGTGTGCCTCGTGGCCCTCGGCCTCTCGGCGTGCGGCTACGGCTTCGACTCCGTGTGCCGCGAGGGCGAGGTCTGCGACCCGATCGAGGTCGATCCGCCCGTCACCACAGAGCCGAACGTGGGCCAGGGTCCCACGTGCAGCCTGCTCTCGGCGCAGTGCGGCGCGCTGGAGCTCCACCAGGCCTGCTCGTTCCGCATCACGGGCAACAGCGTGGATGCTCCGCCCGAGTGCCGCTCGAGCTCCGGCTCGTCCTCCGACGGTCAGCTCTGCATGGACGCGAGCTTCTGCTCGCTCGGCCTCACGTGCTACCGCCCGAGCGCGGACGTGGACGGACGTTGCGTGGATCTCTGCCAGACCGTCGCGGACTGCCAGGGGACCTCGCGCACCTGCGATCGCAGCGCCCCGATCACGACGCTGGGTGGTGTGCCGATCTACCGCTGCCTCGACACGTCCCCTTGAGCGCAGCAGCGGATTCCGGTCGGCATCCGGGCAGTCCGCGAAGCCCGCGTTCAGGTCTTCGACCTCGGCGCCGTCCGATGGTGGGCCCGGCTGTTAGTCCTGCCATTCTGGCCGCCGCCGACTATTCTCCCACGGGTCATGGCTCCCCCGCGTCACCTCACGCTGTTTCACCCGCGGCTCGTTCGCGAACGTGTTGAAGCCCTTCCCACCGGGCTGTTCGACAAGCATCGCGCCACTATTGCGCCCTGGCTTGAGCACCTGAAGAGCGGAGCGCTCGACGACACCAAGGAGGTCAGCCTCCACGCGGGCTTCCTCGAACGCGTCTTCGGTGACGTCCTGGGCTATCGCACCATGGCGAAGGCGAGCGGTGGAGCCTGGGATTTGGTCGCGGAGAAGTCTCTCCTTGGCGGGTCCGCGGACGGCGCGTTGGGCTTCTTCCGACACGGCGAGTCTCGGGTCGTCGCTCCGATCGAACTCAAAGGGGCTGCCCAGTACCTGGATCACGCAAAAGGACGGTCACTCACACCCATCCAGCAGGGCTGGGACTATGCTGTGCGGAACGGCGAGCTCCACCGAATCCCGAGGGCCGCCGACCGATGCTTCTGACCCCCAACCGCCTCAGGGCGGTGGGAGCGTGCCTGGCAGTGCTTCTGAGCACTTGTACTTGCGCTTCCCCACCGCCACACGACGCGGGCGACGATGTCGGCCGCGGCTGGCTGGACTCGGGAGCTCGTGACGCCACGCGTCCGGACGCGACACGCGACGTGGGCCATGACACACCCGAAGATGCTCCGCGCGATGGTGGACCGAACGACCCCGAATGGGTGATGCTCGAAGGACAGCCCGACGGGGTGGAGCTCTTCGTGGCACGTCATCCCGAGCGCGTGGTGTCGGTGGAGTGGGACAGCTGCGGCGAAGGGTGTCTGAGCGGGCGCTCGACCGTGCAGTGCGCCTGGATCGCCGGCTACGTCGACGAGACACGGCGCGTTGCGTGGGTGCAGATGCCTCTGGAGCTCCAGGTCGCGGCCCTGATCGACATCGAGACCGGACGCGCCATCGCAGCTTGGAAGCTCTGGGACGTCGAGGAACCGACCGGCCAGCTCGGAGCGCCCGCCTACGGCGGAGACCGAGTGGCCATCTCGGCGTATGCCAATCGGCCTTCTGGCCTCACCCAGCTCTCTGCGTGGACCGCGCCGGTCGGCGAGACGGCAACCGTGGTGGCACCGGTCTACCAATTCGATGTCATGTCGTCACTCACGATTGTGGAGAATCACGTGAGCGCGACGCATCGCGCTTGGACGTACAGCCCCACTGCGACGCTAGCTCTCATGGACGAGACGGGTGAACGGGCCTTCTTCCCGCCGCGAGGGACCGACGGAACGATCGTTCACACAGACCTCATCGGCGATCGCGTCTTTTACGAACTGTGGACGGACCACGCACGAGTTTGGACCGGAACGGTCGCAGAACCTCCAAGTGTGCTTATCGACGCCAGCCCGGGTGAAGTGAGACGCTTCGCGACCGACGGCAACAACCTCGTGTGGCTTCAAGGCTACGATTACGACTTCGCCACGCGGACGTTTGCTCGTCTCGAGCTTTGGACATCACCCTACGCGACGCGTGTCGAGGATGTCGTGCCGACGCGAGTGAGCGACTTCCCAGGTCTGTATCGACCCGCGTACGGCGCACACTGGCTCGCAGCCGTCTACGTCGATCGGGTCATGGCCGTGTGGGACACCCGAGACGGTTCGCGCCGTGAATGGGATCCCCCGGACGACGGGAATGTCGTCGACGTTCCGCTGTATGCGACCGACGAGGAGATCCTCGTCATCGCCACCACCGGCATCTTTCGCATCGATCCAAACGTCCTGCCGATCGTAGAGCCGTGACGAGTGCACAAGCAGGCTTCGACGGGGCGCGACCGCTGCGCGAAGTCGGGATGCCTCCGCGGGACGGCGCGATGCCATCGGACGCATCCGCTTCGCGGCACGTGCTCGTCGTCGCCTCCGCGCTGCTCGGCACCGCGACCGCGATCTCGTTCCTCGCAGAGGGCTTCAGCACCGGCGGCACGCGCGTCTACGTGGACCTCGGCCCGGGCTCGCTCCAGCTCCGGGGGAGCTTCTGATGCGTCGCACGCCCAGCCTCGTCGTCGGCGTGTGCCTCGTGGCCCTCGGCCTCTCGGCGTGCGGCTACGGCTTCGACTCCGTGTGCCGCGAGGGCGAGGTCTGCGACCCGATCGAGGTCGATCCGCCCGTCACCACAGAGCCGAACGTGGGCCAGGGTCCCACGTGCAGCCTGCTCTCGGCGCAGTGCGGCGCGCTGGAGCTCCACCAGGCCTGCTCGTTCCGCATCACGGGCAACAGCGTGGATGCTCCGCCCGAGTGCCGCTCGAGCTCCGGCTCGTCCTCCGACGGTCAGCTCTGCATGGACGCGAGCTTCTGCTCGCTCGGCCTCACGTGCTACCGCCCGAGCGCGGACGTGGACGGACGTTGCGTGGATCTCTGCCAGACCGTCGCGGACTGCCAGGGGACCTCGCGCACCTGCGATCGCAGCGCCCCGATCACGACGCTGGGTGGTGTGCCGATCTACCGCTGCCTCGACACGTCCCCTTGAGCGCAGCAGCGGATTCCGCTTTCGAGGAGCGGGAGCTTGCCGCAGCCGATCAAGGCGAACGCAAGGCAAGCGGCCTTGTGGATCGGCTCGTCGTCTCTCCGTACTTCAGGGTGCATCCGCGCCCGCGTCCAGCGGCTTTGCGTGTCCGTGACCGAAGCGCCGACAGGAATCGCCGATGAGGTCGACGAAGAGCGTCGAGAAGCGATTGGCCCGATCCACGCCAGAGAGCGTGCGACTGAGCGCTGGAGACGGTCAACAGCGCCATCTCGCTCCCGCGCCGCAGCTCGCGCGCCGTCATCGGACGCTTCGTCTCGCCGACTCGAACGGGACGGCCCACGGAGCTGATCGCCGGCGCCGACCGCTGCCAACTCGCGTAGAGTCAGGCTCCGATCGGAGGAAGCGATGGCGAACTTCTTCGAGGACAACGCGGATCTTCGTTGGTACTTCACGCGCGGCCTCGACTGGGGCGCGCTCGTGCGCGCGAGCGAGCACCTGCCGCTCACGGGGCCGTATGCGCCGACGAGCGCCGACGCGCCGAAGTCGATCGACGAGGCCAAGGAGCTCTTCGGTGACATCGCGCGGGCGATCGGCGAGCTCGCGGGCGACGAGATCGCGCCGCACGCAGCCGAGATCGATCGAGACGGCGTGATCTTCGAGGGGGGCGAGGCGCGCTTCCCCACGCGCCTGGAAGCCGTGACGAAGGCCGTGTCGCAGATGGATCTCCACGGCCTGTGCGTGCCGCGCGAGCTCGGCGGCATGAACGCGCCGATGGCGCTCTACTACCTGACGAGCGAGATCTTCGCGCGCGCCGACGTGTCGGTGATGGCGCACCACGGCTTCCACGGGGGCATGGCCCTCGCGATGCTGCTCTTCTCGATCCGCGAGGGCTCGACCGAGCTCGACGCGGACGGCCGCATCACCAAGACGCGCTTCGAGAAGGAGATCCGCGAGATCGTCGCCGGCAAGGCGTGGGGCTGCATGGACATCACCGAGCCCGATGCCGGCAGCGACATGGCCAAGCTGCGCGCGAAGGCCGTGCTCGGCGACGACGGCGTGTGGCGCGTGACGGGCCAGAAGATCTTCATCACGTCGGGCCACGGCAAGTACCACTTCGTGATCGCGAGGAGTGAGGACACCAAGGACAGCGACGATCCGATGGCTGGGCTCAAGGGCCTCTCGATGTTCCTCGTGCCGACGTACGAGGACCTGCCCGACGGAACGCGCAAGCGCGTCGTGAGCCTCGATCGCGTCGAAGAGAAGCTCGGCCACCACGCGTCGGTCACGGCGGCGCTCTCGTTCGACGCCGCCCCCGCGCACCTCATCGGCGAGAGGGGCCAGGGCTTCGAGTACATGCTGCTGCTCATGAACGGGGCGCGCGTGGGCGTGGGCTTCGAGTGCATCGGCCTCTGCGAGGCCGCCGTTCGCCTGGCCGAGGCGTACGCCCGAGAGCGCGTGTCGATGGGCAAGACCATCGATCGCCACGAGATGATCGCGGACTACCTCGACGAGATGCGCACCGACGTGCGCGGCCTCCGCGCGCTCGCGGCGCACGCGACGTTCCACGAGGAGATGGGCCAGAAGCTCGATCTCCGGAGGCGCGCCCGCAAGGCCGAGGATCCCGAGCTCGATCGCGCGATCCGCTCGCACCGCGCGCGCTCGCGTCGCGCGACGCCGCTCCTCAAGTACCTCGCGGCGGAGAAGGCCGTGGAGATGGCGAGGCGCTGCGTGCAGATCCACGGCGGCGTGGGCTACACGACCGAGTACGGCGCCGAGAAGCTCCTTCGAGACGCGATGGTGATGCCCATCTACGAGGGCACGAGCCAGATCCAGAGCCTCATGGCGATGAAGGACACGCTCTCGGCGGTGATGAAGCGGCCGCGGGCGTTCGTGCAGCGGAGCGCCGACGCGCGCATGCGAGCGATCTCCTCGCGCGACGCGCTCGAGCGACGCGTGGCGCGCCTCCAGGTGCTCGAGAGCGACGTGGTGCGCCTGCTCCTCGTGCGCACGGCGAGCGACAAGCTGCGCTCGGTGCGCGAGGCGCCGATCACCGAGTGGGTGGGCACGCTGTCGAAGAACTGGAACCCCAAGCGCGACTTCGCCTTCGCGATGCTCCACGCGGAGCGGCTCACACGCGTCCTCTCGGATGTGCTGATCGCCGAGCTCCTGCTCGAGCAACGCAGAGAGGACCCGGCGCGCGAGGAGCTCCTCGTGCGCTGGCTCGAGCGCGCCGAGCCGAGGTGTCGGTACCTCCACGACGAGATCGAGTCGCGCGGCCAGCGCCTGCTCGACGAGCTCGCCCAGGCCGAGGCACCAGCGTCCCGCGCCGCGGAGTGAGCCGAGGGACCGAGCTGAGCGGTCGCCGTGCGCGTTCCTCCTTCCGTCGCGCGCGGCGCGGAGGCATCCTTTCGCGCCCTCGTCCGAGGGCGTTCGAGAGGAAGTCGATGTCGAGCCCGACCGAGCCGCTGATCCCCTCCATCGAAGATCCGTTCGCGCCCGCCGCGCCCGCTGGCAAGACGCCCACACCCTACGAGCAGACGCTGATCGACGGCGCGGCGCTGCGACAGCGACCGCACACGGCGCAGGGCGTCGACGCGGTGGCGCGCCAGCACCAGAAGCACCGCATGACGGTGTGGGAGCGCATCCGCGTGCTCACGCCGGAGCGGCCCGACGTGCTGTTCGAGAACTGGGGGCCGAACCTGGACGGCGCCTCGCTCGTGACGGCCGTGCTGCGCATCGGCAAGCGCGACGTCGCCTGCTACGGCCACGACTTCACGGTGCGCGCCGGCTCGATGGACGCGACCAACGGCAAGAAGCTCGCGCGCCTCTTCCAGCTCGCGGGCGAGAAGGGCCTGCCGCTCATCGGCATGAACGACTCCGCGGGCGCGTACGTGCCGGCAGGCGTGGGCGGCCTCGATGGCTACGCCGAGGCGTTCACGGCGCTGCGCAAGATCAGCGGCGTGGTGCCGAGCATCATGTGCATGTTCGGCTTCAACGCGGGCGGCGGGAGCTACCTGCCGCGCCAAGGCAGCTTCGTCATCCAGCCGGGCGAGACGTTCTTCGGGCTCACGGGCCCTGGCGTCGTGAAGTCGGTGCTCGGTGAGGACGTCTCGCCCGACGATCTCGGCGGGCCCAAGGTGCATGGCGCCTCGGGCGTCGCGGATCTCACGGTGGCCGACGAGGTCGCGGCGCTCCGCACCTCGGCGCGCCTCCTCAACTACCTGCCGAGCGACAACCACTCGTTCGCGCCGTTCCTCCCCACGAGCGACCCGCTCGAGCGCGAGACGATGGAGCTCGACACGCTGTTCCGGAAGGCGTTCGACTCGCCGACGGGCTTCAACACGCCGTTCGACATCAGCTTCCTCATCCAGCAGGTCTGCGATCACGGCGACTACTTCGAGCTCCAGCCGACGCGCGCGCGCAACATGATCACCGCGTTCGGGCGCATCGGCGGGCACGTGATCGGCTTCGTCGCGAACAACAGCGCGGTCGCGTCGGGGCAGATCGACGTGGCCGCGGCCTACAAGGCGGCGCGCTTCATCCGCTTCTGCAACGTCTACAACATCCCGATCCTCTTCGTGGAGGACACGACGGGATTCCTGCCGGGCCGTGAGCAGGAGTCGCTCGGCATCGTGCAGGCGGGCCGCGCGCTGCTCGATGCGATCGTCGACGTGCGCACGCCGCGCATCCTGCTCCTCGTGCGCAACGCGTTCGGCGGCGCGTATGCGTCGTTCAACAACTACCCCACGGGCGCGGATCTCGTTCTCGCGCTGCCGACGACGCGCGTGGCCGTGATGGGCCCTGCGGGCAAGGAGTTCGTCTACAAGGACGAGCTGCGGAAGATCCGCGCCGAGGCGTCGAAGATGGACAAGGAGGCGGCCGCCGTCTTCCTCAAGGCCCGCGAGGGCGAGCTCAACCTCCGCTACGAGAAGGAGCTCATGAACCCGCGCGAGGCGCTCTCGCTCGGCTCGATCTCGCGCATCGTGATGCCGGTGGAGCTGCGCAGCGCGATCGGCAAGGCCTTCGCGTTCTATCTGCGCCACTACACGCCGAGCACGATGACCGGCCCGCAGCGCGAGTTCCACTGAAGCGTCGGGCGCGAGACCGCCCTTCGCCGTCGCCTGGGCGCGAGCGCGCCCCTTCCGCTGTCCGAGGGCGAGCGCCCTCCCTGCACGAGCCCCCTGCACGAGCCCCGCACGAGCCATGGCCAAACACATCGACTGGTACGCCGCCAACCCCGAGATCACGGGCGATCGTCGCCTCTCGCGCCACACCTCCGCCTGGGCGCGCTCCTTCGCCTGCGAGGACGTGAAGCCGCTCGTCGTGTGCCGCGGCCCGATCCGCAAGGAGGCGCTCGACGTCTTCTCGGAGATGGGGATCGCGCACGCGGGCGTGCTCCTCAGCGAGAAGGACTCGATCGTCTACACGAACGCGCTCGCGCCCGAGCTGCGGCGCATCCGCCCCGAGCACGTGCACCGCGTGCGCGACTACAGCGGCGCGACCAAGGCCGAGCGACAGGAGCGCATGCGCGAGATCGTGGGGATCTGCCGCGCGCACGGCTACAGCCACGTCTTCGCGGGCTACGGCTTCATGAGCGAGGACGAGGAGTTCTCGCGCACGCTCGAGGAGGCGGGCCTCGTGTTCATCGGGCCGCGCTCGCGCGTGCAGGCCGCCGCCGGCAAGAAGGACGAGGCCAAGCGCACGGCGCTGCGCGAAGGCGTCACCGTGACGCCGGGCATCGAGGACGCGACCACACGCCTGCTCCTTCGCAAGCACCCGAGCCTCGAGGCGCTGCGTGGTGTGGTCCGGGAGCGTGGCCTCCACGTGCCCGAGAGCGCGCTCGCCGAGGGCACGTCGCTCGCGCGCGCCGCCGAGCTCGTGCTCGACGCGGCGCACGCCGCGCGCGTGGATCTCTACACGATCGACGAGCTCGCCGAAGAGGTGGAGCGCGCGGTGGCGAGCCTCTTCGAGGCACACCCGGGCAAGCGCGTGCGG
>JAIBCE010000282.1 GCA_019694315.1 Sandaracinaceae bacterium | reverse complement strand
GGACGTCATGGTCGCGGCGGCGCAGCTGCGCGCCGCGGAGGCCCGGCGCGATCAGGCGCGCGCGGTGCTCGAGCGCTTTCGCATCGTCGCGCCGTCGGCGGGCCAGATCCTCGAGATCCGCAATCGCGTGGGCGAGTACGTGCAGCCCTCGCTCTCGGACTCCGTCGTCGTGCTGGGAGACACCTCGGCGCTGCGGGCGCGCGTCGACGTCGACGAGCGCGACATCGCTCGCGTGAGCCTGGGCGCCGAGGCGCTGGTGCGCGTGGATGCCTTTCCTGGACGGGACTTCCGCGGCCGCGTGGTGGAGGTCGGGCGTCGCATGGGCCGCAAGGTGCTGCGCACCGACGAGCCCACCGAGCGCATCGACACCAAGATCCTCGAGGTCGTCGTGGCGCTCGAGGACTTCGACGGGCTCCTGCCCGGTGTGCGGGTGATGGGCTACGTCCGCCCGAGCGCGGTCACTCCCTGAGAGCACGTCTCCTGAGGGTCACTCGTCGTCACGAGGATCGCCCTCGCGCTCCTGCGAGCCGTACTGCGCGAGGCGGTACTGGATCGTGCGCACGCTGATGCCGAGGACCTCGGCGGTTCGCTTCGTCGATCCACCGCACGCCTCGAGGGTCTGCAAGATCGCATGCTTCTCGATCTCGGCCATCGTCGAGCCCGGGATGCGGATGCCGAGGGTCGGCTCGCCGCCGCCCAGATCGCCAGGCAGGTCGTCGGGCTCGATCCGCTCGCCGCGACACATCACCACGGCGCGCTCGATCGCGTTCTCGAGCTCGCGCACGTTGCCCGGCCACGCGTGCGCGAGGATCCGGGCGCGCGCCTCGTCGGCGAAGCCGAGCACGCGCTTGTGGTTCTCCTCCGCGAAGCGCTGCACGAAGTACTGGGCGAGCACGAGCACGTCGCCGCGTCGTGTGCGGAGCGGCGGCATCTCGATGTGGATGACGTGCAGGCGATAATAGAGATCCTCGCGGAATCGCCCCTTCTTCACGTCGTCTGCGAGATCGCGGTTCGTCGCCGCGACGAGGCGAACGTCGACCTTGACCGACTCGTTGCCGCCGACGCGCTCGAACGTGCGCTCCTGCAGAACGCGCAGGAGCTTCACCTGGATCGAGAGAGGGATCTCCCCCACTTCGTCGAGGAAGAGCGTGCCCCCGTTGGCCTGCTCGAAGCGTCCGAGGCGGCGCTTCTCCGCGCCGGTGAACGAGCCCTTCTCGTGTCCGAAGAGCTCGCTCTCGAGCAGGGACTCGGCCAGCGAGGCGCACTGCAGCGTGACGAAGGGCTGGCTCGCGCGCGGGCTCAGCGCGTGGATCGCACGGGCGACCTCGCCTTTGCCGGTGCCGCTCTCGCCCGTCACGAGCACGGTGGCGCGCGACGCGGCGACCTGTCGCACGGTGCGGTAGACGCCCTGCATCGCGGGGCTGGCGCCGATGAGGCCCTGCAGCCCCTCGTCGTGTCGCTCTCGGATCTGTCGACGTAGGTTCTCCGCCTCGGCGCGGAGGTCGCGCCGCTCGAGGGCGCGCTCGATGCTGACGAGGAGCGCGTCGATGTCGATCGGCTTGGTGAGGTAGTCCTCCGCCCCGCGACGCATGGCCGCCACCGCGCTCGAGACCTCGCCGAACGCCGTGACCATGATGACGGGCAGACGCAGATCACGCGCGCGGATCCGGTCGAGGAGCTCGAGGCCGTCCATCCCGGGCATCTTGAGATCGGTGATGACGACATCGGGCGCGATCTCGTCGATCCGCTCGAGCGCGGACTCACCGTTGGCCGCGCCCCAGACGCGGTAGCCCTCAGAGGCCAAGAGCTTCTCGAGGCCGGTCCGTGCGCTGGGCTCGTCGTCCACCACGAGGAGGCGAGCCTTCACGTTCTGCGTCGGACCCGGGAGGGGTGAGGGAGTGGAGTCGCGCTTCATCGGCCGGAGTCTCTGCGTTCGTCGGAGGTGCCGTTGCCGTCCTCGTGATCCTGGGCGTCCAGGACGGGCAGCTTGATGCGGAACGTCGTCTTGCGTCCGAAGGTGTTGCGGCTGGGCGCACGAGCGTCGGCTTGTCCGCTCTCGAAGGTGAGGACGCCGCCGTGGTCCTGGACGATGCGGTGTGCGATGGGCAGGCCCAGGCCCGTTCCCGCAGGCTTGGTCGAGTAGAAGGCGTCGAAGATGGGCGCGTCGCTCTTGGCGATGCCGGGGCCGTCGTCTTCCACCTCGACGAAGACCTCGCGCGGGTGGCGCCGCACCCGCAAGACGACGTGGCCGACGGGGACACCCGACGGCGCATCGGCCTCGGCGTCGGCGGCGATGGCTTCGATCGCGTTCCGCACGAGGTTCATCAGCACCTGCGAGAGCTTGTCGCGATCGGCGCGGACGTGGACGGGGCTCAGCGGGAGATCGAGCTCGAGGGCGACCCCGTGGCGCTCGGCCTCGGGGCCGAGGATCCGTGCGGAGTGCGTGCACACGTCGCCGAGCAGCGTGGGCCGCAGCGTGAGGGGCTGGGGCCTCGCGAATTGGAGGAATTCCGTGACCAGCGCCGACAACCGCTGCACCTCGGCCGACACCGTCTTGACCGAACCGAGGGCCTCGTCGCCTTCGCGCGCGCCCTGCTTGCGGAGCGCGCGGTCGAGGATCGTGAGGTGGAGATGCGCGCCGTTGAGGGGATTGCGGATCTCGTGGGCGAGACCCGCCGCGAGGCGGCCGATCGCCGCGAGGCGCTCGGCTTGTCGCGTGCGCTTCTGGAGCGCGATCTCCTCCGTCACGTCGGTCGCGGTGAGGAACGTCGTGAGCCCACGCGGGCCGGTGCGTACGCGCTTGAACCGCGCGCGGATCTCGCGGACGCGCCCCACCCGGGTGACCAGGACGGAGTCGAAGGCGCTGGAGGCGTCCTTCTGGGCTGCCGCTGCGAGGCGCGCGTGGATCGCGTCGGCCTCCTCTCGCGGAAAGAGCGTGGTCACGTGTCGGCCGAGGATCTCGTCGGCACCATAGCCCGTGGTGCGCTCGGCCTCGTCGTTGAAGAGCGCGACACGGCCCTCGTGGTCGAGCCCGACCACGATGACGCCGATCTGCTCGATCGCCTGGGTCATGTCGTCGCGCGGGCCCACGTCGGGCTGTCCGGCCGCGAGGCGCGCGGCCTTCGACAGATCTCGGGTCCGCACCGCGTAGTGCTCCCAGTACGCGTCGAGCATCACGGCCAGCTCCACGTCGAGGAGCAACGCCACGCTCGTGGCGTGCTCGACACGGCCTGCTCGCACGAGCACGCCCACGAGCTCCTGACGCACGACCGACATCGCGCTCACCATGTAGCGAGCGGGGAGGCCGACGTGCACGTGCACGTGACCGATGCGCTCGGCGCGCGCGAAGTGCGCGTCGTCGTGCGGGCCGAGGAAGAGATCGGCCATCCACTTCACGAGCGAGCCGCGCAGGCGATTGATCTGCGCCTCGTCCTGGAGCACCGCGTGCGCATCTTCGTGCTCGCGGATGCGCTCGTAGAAGACATCGGAGATGCGCGTGAGGTGTGGCGCGACGAACGACGCGGACGCGGCCACGCGCTCGGAGTCCTCGGCGCTCAGCCGGACGTATCGTTGGAGCTCGCGGTGCCTCTCGGTCATCGGACGGCCGTGAATGTACACGGGACGTCGCGGCGGAGTCGGCTCCCCCTCACGCGCTGCGTTCACGGGCTCGCTCCTGGCTCGTGGCAGCTCGGGCCTCCGCTCGGGTCCGGCGTCGTGAGCGGGCGCGCCACCAAGACGACGGCACCGACCACGAGCGCCACACCCAGCACGCGCCGCGTGTGGAGATCCATCGCCGTGGAGAGGCGCGCCACCCAGCCCGACACGCCCAGGGCGAGGCTGCTCGCGAGCGCGAAGCCCAGGAGCACGGCCGCTCCCGCCCAAGCGCTCGCGGTGCCGGCGGCGACGAGCATGGTTGAGTAGAGCGCTCCGCACGGGAAGATCGCCATGAGCGCTCCGAGGGCGGTCGCGCTGGTCGCGAGACGCGCAAGGGAGCTCGGTCGGCTCGGCGCCCGCGCCGGGTCCGGGGCGCTGGTCCCGAGGCTTCTCGTGGCCAGCCCGAAGCTTCGTGCGTCGTCGGCCTGGGCGCGACCGAGGCGCAGCGGAACGAGCGCCCCTTGGTCGCGGCCGGGTCGCATGAGCCGCCACGCGAGCGACAGCATCCCGAGGCCGAGCGTCACCGAGAGAGCCACGGCGGACCAGCGAGGCGGCAACCAGCCCACCACCACGTGACCGCTCGCGCCCACGGCCACGCCCATGGCGGCGTACCCAGCCGCGCGCCCTAGGAGGAAACGCAGCGTCGGGCGCTGTCCTGCACGCGCCGAAGCCGTGCAGGCGAAGGCCGCGTAGGGCCCGCACATCGCCACGCAGTGTGGAAGCGACATGAGTCCGGCCAACGCGCCGGTGGCGAGCGCGGTGAAGACTGCGAGCAAGGTGCGTGGGCGCACAGCAAGCCTGGTGCCGCCGCCAACGCGCCGAGACTTCGGGCCAAAGCCGGAGGCGAACGACCTCGGAGCGCGCAACTCCTGCGTCTCGTCGAGCACGCGGCGCATCCGATGCGCGCATGGTGAGGCGTTTTGTCGCGTGAATGCGCTTCGTCATGTTGGTCCGACGAATGCAGAGGGGCGCCGCGTGTTCGACGCCAGCCCACGCGAGCCGACGCCGCAGGAGCGGTCTGCGCTCTGTGCGCACTGCGGTCAGCCGCTCGGGAATTCGAGCGACGCGTACTGCTGCCACGGCTGCCGCGCCGTTGCGTCGTTGCTCAAGTCGGCGTCGCTCGACCGCTACTACGCGCTCCGCCATGGCGCGGGCATGCGCCCCACGCTGGTGGACGAGGCGCGCCGCGACCGCCTCTGGCTCGGTCCGATTCGACAGGATCTCGAGAAGGCGGAGGGTGTCTGCCGCTTCGCGCTCGACGTGCAGGGCATGCACTGCGCGGGATGCGTGTGGGTGATGGAGGAGCTCTTCCGCCGCGAGGGCGGCGGAGAGAGCATCCTCGTGAATCCCGCCCTCGGTCGCTGCGAGATCGCCGCGCGCAAGGGCTTCGACGTCACGCGCTTCGTCGAGAACGTGGAGCGGCTCGGCTATCTGATGGGCCCGCCCGGCAAGCAGGCCGAAGGGATCCACGACGGGCTCGTCGTGCGCGCGGGCGTGACCGTCGCGCTCGCGATGAACGCGATGATGTTCGGGATCGCGCAGTACTTCGGGCTCTCCGAGGAGCCGCTGCGCACGACCATCGCCACGCTCGAGGTGGTCTTGGCGGTCGCGGCCGTGGCCGTTGGCGGCCCCACCTTCTTCCGGGCTGCGTGGGAAGGGCTCCGGCGCGGGGTGCTGCACCTCGATCTCCCCATCGCCGTCGGTCTGGCGCTCTCGCTCGTCGGCACGCTCGTCGCGTTCTTCCGCACGGGCGATGCGAGCTTCGCGGACACGCTCGCGGTGTTCGTCTCGCTGATGCTGGTCGGACGGATGATCGAGCGTGGCGCGCTCGAGCGGAACCGGCATCGGCTGCTCGCGTCGGAGGGTACCGACGGGCTCTTCGCCCGGGTGAGGACGCGACGCGAGGAGGGCTGGGCGGAGACGACGTCCGTGGTCCGCGCCTCCACGCTCGAGCCTGGTGCTCGGCTCGTGGTGGCCGCTGGCGAGGTCGTGCCCGTGGACGCCGTCGCGCTCTCGAGCGCGACCGTCTCGCTCGATTGGCTCACCGGCGAGAGCAAGCCCCTCGAGGTGGCCGAGGGCGAGGCCATCCGCGCCGGCGCGATCAACGCCGCCCGCCGGCCCCTCGAGTGCGCTGCCACCTCGACGCTGGCTGCCAGTGGGCTCTCCGAGCTGCTTCGACGTGAGTCGTCCGACGTCGGCGACGTGCGAGCGCGAGGCCTCTTCCACAAGGTCTCCGCGATCTGGGTGGTCGCCGTGCTCGTGGCGGCCGTGGGGACCTTCGTGGCGTATTGGCTCGCGGGCGACCCACAGGCGGGTCTGAGCAACGCGACCGCGCTGCTCGTCGTCACCTGTCCCTGCGCGATCGGCATCGCGACGCCGCTCGCCTACCAGCTCGCGGTCGGCGATCTGCGCAGGGCCGGGGTCATCGTGCGACGCACGAGGACGCTCGATCGCCTCCCCGAGGTGGACACGATCGCGTTCGACAAGACGGGCACCCTCACCACCGGAAAGCTCCGTCTCTCGGAGGCGAGCACGGGAGCGCTCGAGGGGCTCGCGGCCGAAGAGCTCGCCATGCTCGCGGGGGTCGTGGCGCAGAGCGGACATCCCAAGAGCGTGGCCCTGCTCCAGGCGGCTACGGCCGCGGGGGCGCGGGACGTGCCGAGCCTCGAGGTCGAGGAGCGCGCAGGCGCGGGGCTCCGCACGCAGTGGAACGGGCACGAGGTCCGCGTCGGTCGTCCGGCGTGGGCGCTCGAGGCCGCGCCGGAGGCGCTGACGGAGCTCGGCGCAGACTGCGATCTCGTGCTGTCGGTCGACGGCGCGTGTCGGGCCGCCCTGAGCACCGAGGAGGAGATCCGTCACGACGCCCGAGCCGAGCTGCAGGGCCTCGCCCAGCGCGGGTTCCGCCTCGCGATCCTCTCGGGCGACCGCGTCGAGCGTGTGCGGCGCGTCGCCCGCGATCTCGGTCTCGAGTCTCTCGGAGTCGCGATGGTCGATGTCCTGGGAGATCTCACACCCGAGGACAAGGCTGTCTGGCTGCGAGCGCACGGTGCACGCGCGCTCTTCGTCGGAGACGGAATCAACGACTCCCTGGCTGCGGATACCGCATTCGTCTCGGCGACTCCGTCGCTCGAGCGTCCCTTCCTCCCGGCCAAGACCGACTTCGTGTTCACCGACTCCGGTATCGCGCCGGTGCGATGGGCTCTCGTGGCCGCTCAGAGGGTGCGTAGAGCGTCCCGGCGCAACGTGGCTTTTGCCGTTCTCTACAACCTCCTGGGTAGCTCGCTCGCCGCACTGGGTGTGTTCCATCCGTGGGTGGCTGCCGTGCTGATGCCCGCGAGCTCCTTGTTCGTCGTCGGACGGACGCTGTTGGCGTTCCGCCGAGGCGTGGACGCCGCGAGCTCGTCGCCGGCCCCTGTCGTGCCCCCGGGCCGACGCGTCTCCTTGGTCGCCGCCCTCGCGGCCCGTTCCCTTCCGTAGTCACGAAAGCAGGCGTTGATGGAAGTGCTGATTCTCACGGTGTTCGTCAGCCTGGTGTTGGCCGCGCTCGGCGTCGGCCTGTTCGTCTGGTCCGCGAAGTCGAGGACGTTCGAGCACTCGGATCGCCTCGCGATCCTTCCCCTCGAAGACGAGATCAAAGTGCCCGAGGTCGCGACGGCGCGGACCACCGCCCGCGACTCGAGCTCGAATCCAGTGGAGGCATGAGCATGTCGGCAGAAGAAACGGTAGACGGCGGAGCAGAGGTGGAGAAGGCCGCAGACACCTCGCCGAAGGATCAGGGTAGTGAGACCCTGACGTTCGACGACAAGTGGATTCGGTACTTCATCTGGGCCTCGGTGGGATGGGGCATCGTCGGCATGCTCGTGGGCGTCATCATCGCCCTCCAGCTCGCCTGGTGGCCCGCCAACATCGGTCCCCTGCTCACGTTCGGACGGCTTCGTCCCCTGCACACCAACGCGGTCATCTTCGCGTTCGTGGGCAACATGATGTTCGCGGGTGTCTATCACTCGTCTTCGCGTCTCTTGAAGGCGAAGCTGAATGACACTCTCACAGCCATCCACTTCTTCGGGTGGCAGCTCATCATCGTCTGTGCGGCCCTGACGCTTCCGCTCGGGCTCACGCAAGGCAAGGAGTACGCGGAGCTCATCTGGCCGATCGACCTCATGGTCGCCGTCGTCTGGCTGACCTTCGGCGCCAACTTCTTCATGCTCCTCAAGAACCGCCGCGAGAAGCACCTCTACGTCGCGATCTGGTTCTACATCGCCACGGTCGTGACGATCACGGTCCTCTACGTGGTGAACAACCTCGCCCTCCCGTACGCGGCGACTGGCAGCTACGGTGTGTTCGCGGGCGTGCAGGACGGTCTCGTCCAGTGGTGGTACGGCCACAACGCAGTCGCGTTCTTCCTGACCACTCCGATCCTCGGCATCATGTACTACTACGTGCCGAAGGCCGCGGACCGGCCGGTCTACAGCTACCGCCTGTCGATCGTGCACTTCTGGTCGCTGATCTTCCTCTACATCTGGGCTGGCCCGCACCACCTGCTCAACACCGCTCTGCCGGATTGGGCTCAGTCGCTGGGTATGCTCTTCAGCGTCATGCTCTGGGCGCCCAGCTGGGGCGGCATGGTCAACGGTCTGCTCACGCTTCGCGGCGCGTGGGACAAGCTCCGTACGGACCCGGTGCTCAAGTTCCTCGCGGCGGGTGTCACGTTCTACGGCATGGCGACGTTCGAGGGCCCGATGCTCTCGATTCGCACGGTCAACGAGCTCGCCCACTACACGGACTGGATCATCGGTCACGTCCACGGCGGTGCGCTCGGCTGGAACGGCTTCATGGCGGCCGGCATGTTCTACTGGCTCGTCCCGCAGCTCTACGGCACCAAGCTGTACTCGCAGCGCGCCGCGGACTGGCACTTCTACGTCGGCACCATCGGCATCATCGTCTACATGGCGGCGATGTACATCAGCGGCGTCACGCAGGGCCTGATGTGGCGCGCGGAGAACGAGGGTGGTGGTCTGCTCTACCCGACGTTCGTCGAGACGGTGACCGCGATTGTCCCGATGTACTGGATCCGCCTCGTGGGCGGCCTCATGTACCTCGTCGGCTTCTGCGTCATGGCCTGGAACCTGATCATGACGGCCCGTCAGGGCAGCGTGGTCCAGGCGCAGGTCAAGGCGCCTGCGGCGCTCCCGGCGGCGCCCGTTCCGTGGGGTCGGGTCCTCGCTTCGCCCCCGGTGATCCTCATCGTCGTCGTCGCCATCATCCTCGGTGTCTCGGCGGTGGTGAACCAGATGGCTGGTGCCGCGCTCGTCATCGCCGCGCTCGCGGTGGGTGTGCTCGGCGGCGTGTATCTCCAGGCCAAGCGCATCACGCAGGAGATCCACCACGACCTCGAGGGCACTGGCATCCTCTTCACGGTGCTCGTCACGCTCTCGGTGCTCGTCGGCGGCATCGCGGAGATCCTGCCCACGGTCGCGATGGGCATGACGGAGCGCGAGACCACGGCCCAGCGCCCGTACACGGCGCTCGAGCTCGAGGGCCGCGACGTCTACGTCTCCGAGGGTTGCTATGTCTGCCACTCGCAGATGATCCGTCCGTTCACCTGGGAGTCGGCCCGCTACGGTGCAGTCTCCGAGACCGCGGACTCGCTCTGGGATCACCCCTATCAGTGGGGCAGCAAGCGCACGGGTCCGGACCTCGCCCGCGAGGGCGGCCGCTACCCGAATCTCTGGCACTACCAGCACATGGTGGATCCGCGGCAGACCTCGCCCGGCTCGATCATGCCCCCGTACGCGCACCTCGCGACCACCGATGTCGACTTCTCGCGGACCGCGAGCAAGCTCCGCACGATGCAGTCGCTGGGCGTCCCCTACGAGGCGGCGGACATCGACGCTGCAGAGGCCGACGCACACGAGCAGGCGGCAGCCATCGTCGAGGATCTCCGCACCTCGGGCGACGTGAGTGATGCGAACCCGGATTCGCAGCTCGTGGCGCTGATTGCCTATCTCCAGCGGATCGGACGGCGCGAGAGCTCGTTCACCCCGTCGCGGGCGGCCAGCGGTGCAACCGCGGTGTCGAGCGCCGACAGTACACAGGTCGGAGGTGAGCGATGAGGGCCATCGCAGAGCCGTTCTTCGAGAGGAGCCCGTACCTGCTCGGTCCGGTCTTCACCCTGGTCCTCTTCTTCGTCGTCTTCCTCGGAATCGTGGTGTGGGTGATGCGCTCCAAGACGATGAAGTTCGACAACGTCTCGAGTCTCCCCCTGTCCGATGACACCCATCCCATCTCGCCCCCGGCCGTTACCGCGAAGAGCCAGGGCACGCTGACCGCCTCCGAGGCGGGTTGAAGGAGAGAGCCATGGCCGACAAGCGCAAGCATGATGCCATTCAGGGCGAGATCCTCCACGAGTACGACGGTATCCTCGAGGCCGACAATCTCCTTCCGCGTTGGTGGCTCGTCACGTTCTACGGGACGATCCTCTTCTCGGCGGGCTACTGGTTCTACTACGAGGCGTTCGATGTCGGTCAGCATCCGTCGGAGCAGTTCGCTGCCGTGATGGCGGAGCGAGCCGCGACGGCGGTCGAGGTCACCCCCGAGCTCCTGGCGAGTCTCGGCACGGACTCCGAGCGCGTGAGCGCCGGGCAGCAGCTGTTCGCGACGAACTGCGCCGTCTGCCACGGCCAGGAAGGGCAGGGCAACATCGGCCCGAACCTCACCGACAATGCGTGGATCCACGGCGGCACTGCGGCCGACATCCACACGACGGTCACCAACGGTGTGGCCAGCGCGGGCATGCCGCCGTGGGGACAGACGCTCGGGCCCCAGGGCGTGCTCAACGCCGTGGCCTTCATCGTCAGCATCCGAAACCAGAATCGTGAGGGCCGTCCCCCTCAGGGAACTGTCGTCGCGGAGGACGGCTCGCCGTTGCCGGCGACGCCGCCTCCCACCGAGGCCCCGGCTCCCACC
>JAIBCE010000016.1 GCA_019694315.1 Sandaracinaceae bacterium | reverse complement strand
GCGCGTCCGACGTGCCCGCGATCAGAGGATCATGTCGCGGACCACGCGACGAATCGTCGCGACGTCGAAGGGCTTCTCGACGCGTCGGTTCGGAACCGTCTCGAGGAAGTGCCGTGCGCTCTGCGTGAAGGCGCCGCCGGTCATGAAGACGATCTTCTCCGCCTGCTGAGGGACGCGCTTCACCATCTCCGCGTGGAGCTCCATGCCCGTGATCTCGGGCATCATCAGGTCGCACAAGATCACGTCGAAGCGCTCGCCCGCGTCGAGCTTGTCGAGCGCGTCGCGCCCGTTGGTGAGCACCGTCACCTCGTGCTTGGTGGAGAGCATGCGACGGAGCGCGGAGCCGAGGAGCACGTCGTCGTCGATCACGAGCACGCGCCCGCTGCGGCCGGTCGAGGTGGTCTTCGCGGGGCTGCTGCGCGGGGCCGTCGGCGCCGCGGCCGCCGGGAGCGTGACGCGGAACGTCGAGCCTCGACCCACCTCGCTCGAGACCGTGATCGAGCCGCCCGCCGAGGTGATGATCCGGTTGCTGATCGCGAGGCCGAGCCCGGACCCCATCGTGCTGCCCTTCGTCGTGAAGAACGGATCGAAGATCCGGGGCAGGACCGACGCCTCGATGCCCGAGCCGGTGTCGGAGATCTCCACGAACGCCTCGCCGCTCGGCAGCCGATCGGTGCGGATGCGGATCTCGTTGGCGTGCGCGTGGCCCTCGGGCATCGCCTGCGCCGCGTTGAGCAGGAGGTTCAAGAAGACCTGCCCCAGCCGGCCCTCGTTGGCGCGCACTGGAGGGGGCGCCCCCAGGTGGCGCACGAGCCGAGCGCGATGACGGATCTCGTTCCACGCCATGCGCACGGACGAGTCGATGATGCGATGGAGATCCACCGCCCCGGCGGCCTCGTCGTCGGGCCGCGAGAAGAGCCGCAGGTCACGCGCGATGTTGCGCACACGCTCGGCCGCCTCGATGGCGTCGCGCAGCGGCTCCTCGAGCTCCTCGAGCTCGGCCACGATACGCTGTCGTACGTCGCTCGACGCATCGTGGGGCGCATCCCGCAGCTCGCGCTTGAGCCTCCCGACACGCTCCGACCAGAACTGCACGTTCGCGAGGAGGGCCGCGAGGGGGTTGTTGATCTCGTGCGCCACACCCGCCGCGAGCGCGCCGAGCGAGGCCATGCGCTCGGCGACCTCGAGCTGCCCCTGCATGCGGAGGCGCTCGGCGCGCAGGGCCCTCTCGCGGAGCTCACGCTCGACGGCCGGCACGAGCCTCGTGAGGTTCGACTTGGGCACGAAGTCGTGCGCGCCCGCGCGCATGATCTCGACCGCGATCTCCTCGTTGACGATGCCCGAGACGAGAAGGAACGGGATGTCGAGCTTGCGCTCCTCGAGACACGCGAGCGCCGCGTGGCCGCTGAAATTCGGCATCGTGTAGTCGGAGAGGATGAGATCGAAGGCCTCGCTCCCGAGCGCGCGACACATCTGCTCGCGCGTCTCCACACGCGTCGCCTTCAGGTCGAAGTCGCCCTTGCGTAGCGCACGCAGCACGAGCTCCGCGTCGCGCTCGTCGTCCTCGACGATCAGGACTCGAAGGGGCTGGCCCATCTCACCTCCCGTACGCCTTCTCGTTCAAGATGAGCCAATACAGCCCCAGCTGCTGGACGGCCTCCACGAATTGCTGGAAGTCCACCGGCTTTCGAACGTAGCTGTTCGCGCCGAGCTGGTAGCTACGCACGAGATCCTGCTCCTCCAACGAAGAGGTCAGCACGACCACGGGCAGGAGCGCCGTTCGCGTGTCGTTGCGGAGCGCGCGGAGCACCTCCAGCCCATCGACCTTGGGGAGCTTGAGGTCGAGCAGCACGACCGCTGGCAGCTGGCCCGCGCCGGCGCCGAGCAGCCGCTCGAGCGCCTCGGCACCGTCGCGACAGACCGCGACGGGGTTCGCGATCCCCGACTTGCGGAACGCGCGCAGGGTCAGCTCTTCGTCGCGCTTGTTGTCCTCCACCAGCAGGATCTCGCGCGTGGCGTTCGTCGTCCCCGTCATCGGCTCACCTCCCCGACCGCGGCACCGCTCATCGGGCCGTGGGCGCCTCGAGCGTGAAGCGGAAGCATGCCCCGTCGCCAGGGGCTCCTCTGCCCCAGACCCTTCCACGGTGTCGGCTGACGATGCGCTGCACGGTCGCGAGACCCACGCCCGTCCCCTCGAACTCCGACGAGGAGTGGAGGCGAGAGAAGACGCCGAAGAGCTTGTGGGCGTACGTCATGTCGAAGCCGGCGCCGTCGTCCTTCACGAAGAAGACGCGCTCCTGGTCGATCTGCTCCACGCCGACCTCGATGTGCGCCACGGCGCGCTTCGAGGTGAATTTCCAGGCGTTGCCGAGGAGGTTCTCGAGGAGGATCGCGATGAGCTTGCGATCGCCAAGGACGACCAGGCCCGGCGCCACGGTCGTGACGACCACGCGGCCCGCGTCGCGCATCGCCAGGCGCGCGAGGATCGCCGAGGCCTCCTTGGTGATCGACACCTCCTCGCGCACGAGCGTGTGTCGGGTGACGCGCGAGAGCGCGAGGATGTCGTCGATCAGCTCCGCCATGAGCTGCGCAGACTCGCGCACTTGCTGCAGGTGGCGCCGCCCCGTCTCGTCGAGCTGGCCCTCGCAGTCCTCGAGCAGCGCCTGGCTGAAGCCGTCGATCGAGCGCAGCGGCGCCCGGAGATCGTGGGCCACGGAGTAGCTGAAGGACTCGAGCTCGCGCTGTGCCGTCTCGGCGGCCTCCTTCGCGTGGACGAGCTCCCGCTCGCGCGCGCGCACCTCCCGCATGTCGCGCATGATCTTCGAGATCCCCACGACGCGGCCCTCGGCGTTGCGCACCGGCGAGAGCGTGATCGAGACCTCCACGAGCGCGCCGTCCTTCGCGAGCCGCGACGCGAAGAAGTGCTCGAGGCGCTCCCCCTTCGAGATGCGCGCCCAGCGCTCCTGCTCGGTCTGCTGCCCGTCGGGCGGGATGAGGATGGATGCGGGGCGGCCGAGGGCCTCCTCTCGTGTCCAGCCCAGCATGAGGCTGGCCGCGGGGTTCCAGGTCGTGATCGTGCCGTCGAGCTTCGTCCCGATGATCGCGTCGTCGCTGTCGCCCACGATCGCCGCGACCAGCTCGCGGCGCTCGGTCACGTCGAGCGAGAAGACGCAGAGGCCGCGCGGTACCGGCACGAAGCGCAGCTCGAAGACCGCGCGCGCGCCGTTCTCGAACTCGAACTCGTTGTCCATCGAGCCGTGCGCGCGCTCGCGCATGCAGCGACGCAGCTCCGCGAACATCGGCGTGTCCTCGATGCCGGGGTAGCACTCCATCATGGTGCGACCGAGGAGCGCCTCTCGCTGCTGCCGTCCCTGCTTGCACACCGCGTCGTTCACGTAGAGGTAGCGGAAGTCGCGGTCGATCACCTGACAGCCCTCGAGGAGGGAGTCGAGGACCTCGCGCGGCAGCTCCGCGGCGCGCAGCTCGCGGGCGTACGACTCGTGCCGATCGGCCTCTGCGGCGCTCATCGCGGCGCCCCCGCGGCGACGTGCCGGAGGCTCGCCACGAGCGGCCGCACGACCTCGAGCAGCGACTCGGGACTGAAGGGCTTGGGCACGAACGCGTCGGCGCCCACGGCCGACAGCTTGCGCCGCGTCTCGGGCCCGAGGTGGCCACTCACCACGACGACGCGCGTGTGCCCGAGCGACGGCATCGCGCGCAAGGCCGCACACACCTCGACACCGGAGAGACCAGGCATCACGACGTCGAGCAGCACGAGATCCGGCTGCTCCGCGGCCACGAGGAGGCCCGCCTCGAAGCCGTTGTAGGCGCCACGCAGCCGCGCCCCGGGGAAGGCCCGCGCGAGGATGCGCTCGAGGCTCCGGACGACGATGGGCTCGTCGTCCACGATCACCACGCGAGGCGCCGCCCGTCCGCTCGGCACGGGCATGCCCTGACGTCGCATGAACGCCAGGAGGTCCGCGCGCTGCATCCGACGTCGTCCGCCGACGGTGCGATGCGTCGGCACGAGCCCCGCGTCGGCCCAGCGAGCGATGGTCTTGGGATCCACGGCACAGAGCGCCGCCGCCTGTCCCGTGGTGAGGAGCTCGCGCTCCTGGGACGCGGAGCCGCGCGGCGGAGCCGACAAAGCGGGAGAACCGGACGAAACGGACGAAGCGGACATTTCGGACATCAGGCTCGGGCACGCACCCACCCCTGTCAAGGGCGCGGCCGCACGAGCGTGACTTGCGTCAGATCGCGTCGGCGGTGAACCGCGAGCGAACCCACGCCCGGAAGAGCGGGAGATCGAAGCGATCGAGCAGCGGCAGGAAGGCGCGCTCGACGCGATCCTCGCGGGCGAGGTTGGCGAGCGGGCGCACACCCACGTCATGACCCGCGAGCACGAAGGGCATGATCTCCGTCTGCCCGTTCTCGAAGGCGTCGAAGAGGAGGCTCGCCTTGAGGTACGAGGCCGAGACGTCGGCGAAGCCAGGGCGCACCCCGCGGAGGTAGCGGCTGAAGGGCTCGGCGATGAGGCGACGCGAGGGCTTGTCGCGCAGACCGAAGGCCTCGAGCTGCATGCGGAAGAACGCGCTCGCGCTGAGATCGGGGTGCTGGCGCTTGCGGCGCTCGGCCTCGTAGCCCTCGGCCACCACGACGAGCGCGTGCGAGGACTGCTCGAGCGCTTCGGCGAGCTCGCGCAGCACCTCCTCGGGGAAGTGGAAGAACGGCAGGACGACGAGGTGCGCGCGGGCCGCGACGCCGCAGTTGAGCGCGTGTCGTCCGCTGCGGTTGCCCATCATCTCGAGGAGATACACGCGCTTGTGCGTGTAGGCGTCCTCGTAGAGGCCGCGGGCGATCGTGGCCCCGGCCTCGACCCCCGTGAGGAAGCCGATCGCGCGATCGCCCGCCACGTCGTTGTCGATCGAGACGTTGATGAACGCGGCCGACGGACGCGCGGCCGTGTCGGGCGTGCCGAACGAGTCGAGCCACGAGCGCAGGCCATCGAGCGTGCCGTTGCCCCCGACGCAGACGAGGTGCGTGAAGCCCTGCATCGCGTAGGCGCGCGCGGCCTCGTCGCGCACCGCGCGATCGTGGAAGGCTGGAAAGCGCTCGCTCCGGAAGTCCGAGCCGGGGTCGAGCACGCGCCGTCCCATGGAGCGCGCGGGGATGCCCTCGCCGAGGAGGCGATAGCGCTCGTCGCGGCCCACGACGAGGCGCTCGAAGCGGAGCTGGCTCGTGGTCTGCGAGGTCAGCGAGCGGAAGCCCTCGGTGGCCGCCCACACCTCGTAGCCACGACGTGTGCCCTCTTCCGTGAGCGCGACCGCGACCGACGAGTAGCCGGGCGCGTTGCCGCCGTCGAAGATCGCGAGGAGGCGGCGCTCGACGCGCGGCGCGGTGCTGAGGCGTACGAAGGGAAACGTCATCGATCGTTCATCCGAAGGGCAGGCCCGCAGCGCCTGCGTGGAGCCATGCGATGAGGGCGTTGGCGGCCTGGGTGACGGCGTCGCGCTGGAACTGCTGCCAGTCCGCACGTCCTGTCGAGCCGACGATGTTCGCCACGCCGAGCGCGCACGCGAAGGGCACCGGCGCCCCGGCGGCGGCACACGCGACGCCGAACGCATCGGTGTTCTCGACGTGCGCACCCGTGACGCTCGTGATGCGGCTCGCGAGCGAGTCGCTGCGGGTCAGCGCGAGCGGAGAGGCGACGGGCGCGACGTGCGTGCGATGACGGCCCGCGCTCAGCCCCGCGACCATCGCGGCGCTCGCGTCCACCGTCGTCGACATCGGCGTGGGCCACTCGGCCGCGCCCTGGATCACCGCGTGATCGAGCGCGAGCACGCGCGAGGTCACCACCACGTCGTGAGGCTGGTACTGCGGCAGGTTGGGGTACACGCCGCACGAACCGAGCAAGACCACGGCGCGCGGATTGAGCGCGAGCAGGCCGCGAGCGGTCGTGGCCCCTGCGACACCGGGACCGAAGCCCACGACCTTCGAGCGCACGACGAGGCCGCGCACCACGCCCTCGAGCTTGTCCCCGAAGTGAGCGCGCAGGCCGAGCAGATCCGGCGCGCCCGCCGCCACCACCAGCACGTCGGTTCGTCCATCCTGCACGGTCATCGGCGAGGCCTCACGGGGCGCGGATGATATCCCAGAGTCCGCGCGCGAATCACTCGCAGAGAGAGCGCGTCGAGAGGCTCGCCGTCTGGCCGGCGAGCACGCCCGTGACGACGCCGAGAGCCTGCTATCCTGCCGCTTCGGCCCAAGGACCCGGATGAACGACGTCTTCAGCTACTTCATCGCCGTCGTCGGGATCACGTTCCTCGTGATCGTCCACGAGACGGGCCACTACCTCGCCGCGCGCGCCTTCGGGATGCGCGTGCTTCGCTACTCGCTGGGCTTCGGCCCGGTGATCGCGAAGTACCAGCCCAAAGACAGCGCCACGATCTTCCAGGTCTCGGCGATCCCGATCCTCGCGTACGTGCAGATCGACGGGATGAACCCGGCCGAGGAGAACGATCCGGAGGACCCGGCGCTCTACTGCAACAAGAGCGTCTTCGCGCGCATGTGCGTGATCCTCGCGGGGCCCTTCGCGAACTACGCCGCGGCCTCGCTCATGCTGTTCGCGCTCTACGGGATCGGCGGCGTGCCCGAGATCGATCCGAGCGGCCCAATGGTCGTGAGCGTGGTGAACGCGGACTCGCCCGCGCAGCGCGCAGGCCTGCACGTCGGCGACGAGGTGATCGAGGCCAACGGCGTGGCGATCCACCGGGTCGAGGATCTCGTCGCGGTCACGCGCCCGCGCGCGGGCCAGCCCACCGTCTACCGCGTGCGCCGCAACGGCGAGGTGCTCGATCCGATCACGATCACGCCGATGGACCAGGGCGGTCGCGGCATCATCGGCATCACGGGGGGCCCCTCGATCCGCTACGTGGACGCGCCGCTCGGCCGCCTCGCGTGGATGTCGATCCAGGCACCCGTGGTGTTCACCGTCGCGCAAATCCAGGGCATCGCGGAGATGGCGCGGCGCCGCACGCTCGAAGGCCTGAGCGGTCCGCCCCAGATGGTGCAGATGGTCGCCGAGCAGGCGCAACAGGGCATCCGCGAGTACGTGCAGATCCTCTTCGCGATCTCGGTGGCGCTCGGCTTCTTCAACCTGCTGCCGGTCCCCGCGCTCGACGGCGGTCGCGCCGTGTTCCTGCTCTTCGAGCTCGTCTCGCGCCGCAAGATGAACGCGAAGCTCGAGACGGTCGCCACGCTGGTGGGCTTCGTCGTGCTCATCTCGCTGATCGTCTTCGTCAGCGTGCGCGGCTGAGCGATCCCGCCAGAGCGTTCGCTTCAGCCGGGCAGCTCGACCCGCACCACCATCACGCGGCGCACGACGCGCGGAGTGGGGGTGATCGTGAGCTCGGCGATCGGCGCCACGAGGGTCTCGGGCAGGATGTAGATCGCGACGGGGGGATCGGCGGCCAGCGCACGGCCTCGGCGTGCGCTCGGAGACGGGGCATCCCGCACGGCGTCGCCGCCCCACGGCACACCGAACATCGACTCGCTCCACGCGCGGAGGAACGCATCGGCCTCGGGGCTCGTGAGGCCCGCCTCCATCAGGAGCACGTGCAGTCGGTGCGCCAGGGCGTCCCCATCCAGCGTGTCGGGCGCGAGCGTCGCGGGCGGACCGGGGATCGGCCACGGCGTCTCGCTGCCGTGCCCGCTCCGGAATCGCAGGATCGGAGAGCCCCCCGTGGTGTGGCTCATGACGCTCTCGGCCGAGACGATCTGGAGCGGCACTGCGACGGTCGTCGCGCGACCACGATAGAAGAGCAGCGACGCGCTCGTCCCATTCGCGACGAGACAGCTCGCGTCGCTCGTGACGTAGCCCGGCAGGTCGTTGACCTCGCAGTAGCCATCGGCCGTCGCGCACCCTGTCGCCTCGCGCGCGGCGAGGGGACCGCGCGTCGGCGCGCCCTCGCAGCCGCTCACCGTGAGCCCGCGCCAGAGGATCGACGTGGGCTCGACGTGCGTGCTCGGCCACTCGCTCGAGGTCGGCCACACCTCGAGCACCTCGCCGTGCGGCATGTCCACGCGCACGTCGATCGTGATCGGCGGCGCACCCGGATCGGCGTGCACGTAGAGCACGGGCTTGCGCACGCTCATGGGCACGGGGCGGCCAGGCCCCGTCCCGATCTCGGCGGGCCCCATCCGCGGGATGTCCACGAGCCCCCACTCGTGCACCTCGATGGGGGCGAGCGCCGCGCTCGCGGGCTCGGGAGGAGGCGGCGTCTCGCTGACCCCGCCGTTCGCGTTCGCGCTCGGCGCGCTGCTCGGTGGAGGGCTCTCGCTCGAGTGCCCGCAGCCCGCGATCGCCATCGCCATCCACCATGCCGGAGCCGAGCGGCCCACGAGTCGTCGCATGGACGGCAGGATACCGCGCCCTCCACCACGACGCCGCGATCGACAGACCGAGTGGCGCCGCGCCGCGACCCACCGCTTCGGGCTATGGATCGAGCAGCTCGACGAGGGACGCGTCGATCTCCTCGATCCCTTCGAGCTCGTCGATCGCATCGACGCCGATCTCGGAGAGGGAGAGCTCCGACAGATCGACATCGATCGAGCGCGCCTTGCGCAGCGGAGGCGGCGCCTCGGCGAGCATCCGCCTGACCTTGGCCAGGAGCTCGGCCGACTTGAACGGCTTGCTCACGTAGTGCTTCACGCCCGCGTTGATCGCCTCCACGGTGCCGCGTGCGCCGCCCTGCGCGGTCAGCATCATCACGGGGATCGAGCGGTAGCGAGGGTCGCCCTTGAGCGCCTTCACGAGCCCGAGCCCATCGAGGCACGGCATCATCCGATCCGTGAGGATCGCGCTCGGCGACGGGTGCGCCGCGAGCCAGGCCAGCGCATCGCGTCCGTCGCGTGCGTGCACCACGTCGGCGGCCTCCCGGAGCATCGTCCCGAGCATGCGGCCGAGGTGCTCGTCGTCCTCGACGATCAAGAGAAGGGGGCGTTGGGTCATCGCTGCCTCGTGGGGCGTCCACGACGCGCATCGGACCATCCACGCTCGGCCTTGAGCCCTCGGAGCACGTGTCACTCGTGCGGAACGAGCATCGTGTCGCGCACCCAGCCGTCGAGGCTCCCATGAGGCAGCTCCGCACGGATGCGCACGAAGCCATCGGTCCGGCCCCGCTCCTCGAACGCGAGCGCCGCGGGGATCGCGAGGCGCGCGAGCTCGAGGCCCTCCTCCGGGCTCGCGCGGAGGCTCAGCTCGCGGCCACGGGCACGCCAGAGCGGAGGATGCAGCGACGTCGTTGGCGGTGACACGGGCTCGTCGGACTCACGGATCCGCAGCGTCTCGCAGCGCGCGAACACGCGCCGGAGCGTGACGCTCGCCCCGAGATCGACGTCGATGTCGAGCGACTGCTCCCGCGGCGTGAGACGCGCGACGGGCGCGCCGCGCCGAGCCGTCACCCCGCCGAGCGTCAGCTCGCTGCGGAGCGACATGGGCGGATGACGATGCGTGTGACCCTCGAGCGCGGGCTCTCCCTCGCGCGTCCACACGTGGAAGAGCGCGGGGGCGAGGACCTCGAGCCGGATCTCGCGCACGGGCACGTCGATGCGCGCCACGGTGGTGTGGCCGTGCCGCGAGCGGCGCGTGATCTCGAGCCCCGGGATCGCGGCGCGCCCGTCGATGGCGCACGGCGCGGGCGCACGCGGCGCGTCGGGCTGGGCGGCGTCGGCCGCAGGCTCGGGCGCTCTCCGGTCCTGCGCCCGCACCCCGATCGCCGCCAGGCACAGCGCGAGGGCCATCGACGAGAACAGCGGACGACGCGCGAGCAGCGGGCGACGCGCGGGCCACGGCTGGTGTAGATCCCTCGGCATGACGCTCTCGCTCGCCAAGCATGCACGCTTTCCCGCCGTCGAGGGGCCCGTCGTCGTGATCGTCATGGACGGTGTGGGCCTGGGCCCGCGCGACGAGGGCGACGCGGTGCACCTCGCGAAGATCCCCACGCTGGAGAGCCTCCACGTGGCGGGGCGGAGCCTCGCCCTGCGCGCGCACGGCACGGCCGTGGGCCTCCCGAGCGACGACGACATGGGCAACAGCGAGGTCGGCCACAACGCGCTCGGCGCCGGTCGCGTGTTCGACCAGGGCGCCAAGCTCGTGAACGGCGCGATCGCGAGCGGCGCCCTCTTCCGTGGGCCCACGTGGCTCGAGGCCGTGCGCCACGCACGAGACAGCGGCGAGCCGCTCCACTTCCTGGGCCTCCTCTCGGACGGCAACGTCCACAGCCACCAGGACCACCTCGAGGCGCTGATCGCGCACGCCCACGAGGACGGCGTCGCGCAGGTGCGCGTGCACGCGTTGCTCGATGGTCGCGACGTGCCCGAGACGAGCGCCCTCACCTACGTCGATCGCCTCGAGGCGTTCCTCGATCGCTTCCGCGCCGAGGGGCGCGACTACCGCGTGGCCTCGGGCGGCGGCCGCATGAAGATCACGATGGACCGCTACGAGGCCGACTGGCCCATGGTCGAGCGCGGCTGGAAGCTCCACGTGCGCGGCGAAGGGCGCGGCTTCACCTCGCTGCGCGAGGCGATCGAGACCCTGCGCCGCGAGAACGAAGGCGTCTCGGATCAGAACCTCCCGGGCTTCGTGATCCGCGACGCGGGCGGCGCGGCGGTGGGCCCGATCCGCGACGGCGCGAGCGTGATCCTCTTCAATTTCCGGGGCGATCGCGCGATCGAGATCACGCGTGCGTTCGAGGACGAGCGCTTCGACGCGTTCGATCGCGGGCCCCGACCGAAGGTCTTCTACGCGGGCATGATGCAGTACGACGGGGACCTGTTGCTCCCCTCGCGCTTCCTCGTGTCGCCGCCCGAGATCGATCGGACGCTCTCGGCCTACCTCGCCGCCGCGGGCGTGACGCAGCTCGCGTGCAGCGAGACGCAGAAATTCGGGCACGTCACGTACTTCTGGAACGGCAACCGCAGCCAGCCCTTCGAGGGGGAGACGTGGGCCGAGATCCCGAGCGATCGGCTGCCGTTCGAGGAGCGGCCGTGGATGAAGGCGGCCGAGATCACCGATCGGGTCATCGAGGAGCTGCGCTCGGGCAAGCACCGCGTCGCGCGGCTGAACTTCGCCAACGGCGACATGGTGGGCCACACGGGCGTGCTGCGGAGCGCGGTGATCGCCGTGGAGGCGGTGGATCTGAGCCTCGCGCGGCTCCTGCCGGTGATCGCCGCGCTGCGCGGCGCCGCGATCGTCACCGCCGATCACGGCAACGCCGACGAGATGATCGAGCGCGACAAGAAGAAGGGCACGCTGCTCAAGAACGCCGACGGAACCTACAAGGCCAAGACGAGCCACACGCTGAGCCCCGTGCCCTGTTACCTGTTCGCGCCCGGCCGTGACGACCTCGCGCTCGACACGAGCGTGGACAAGCCTGGCCTCGCGAACGTGGCTGCGACGGTCCTCGAGCTCCTCGGCTTCGTGCCCCCCGAGGACTACGCGCGCTCGCTCCTCGCCTGAGAGCCGCGTCGAGCCTCCAGTGCTCGAGCACGAAGCGCCTGTGCGACGCAGCACGCGCCGACGCGCGCACCGCCGCGGCCGCGTTTTTCGGATTGTTGCGCGTCCTTCTCGCGATGCGTCCCATCCCTCAAGATCGGAGCGGGTATGACCACGAGCCCCGAGCGCGAAGAGTCCCTCACCGTGGTGTACGTCGAGGACGACGAGCGCCTCGCGCGCCTCACGGCGCAGTACCTCGGCACCCACGGCGTGACGGTGCACGTGGTGACGCGAGGCGACGTCGCGGTCGCCGAGATCCTGCGCGTCCGACCCGACGTGGTGCTGCTCGATCTGATGCTACCGGGCCTCGATGGCCTCGAGGTCTGCCGTCGCCTGCGCGAGCGCATGGATGTGCCCGTCATCGTGCTCACCGCGCGCACCGAGGAGGCCGATCGCGTGCTCGGACTCGAGGGCGGCGCCGACGACTACGTCCTCAAGCCGTTCTCGTCGCGTGAGCTGCTCGCCCGCGTGCGGGCGCAGGCCCGCCGCGCCAGGGGCCTCGTGGGCCCACGCGCGAACCGCCTCGAGGTGGGCCCGCTCGTGGTCGACGCGACCACCATGACCGCGACGCTCCACGGCAAGCCCCTCGCGCTGACCACGTACGAGCTCTCGCTCTTGCGCGTCCTCGCAGAGCGCCCCGGTCGCGTGCTCGGTCGCGAGCAGCTCATGGAGCTCGTCACGGGCAACGCCGACGACGCCTTCGATCGATCGATCGACGTCCACGTCTCACGGCTGCGCGCGAAGCTCGGCGACGACCCGCGGCAGCCGCGCCTGCTCAAGACCGTGCGAGGCGTGGGCTACGTGCTCTCGCCCACCGAGTAGCGCGCGCTCGCAGCTCACCCATCGCCGTACCCGAGTCGTCCCACCCGCGAGCCCCTTTGACCCAAGCCCCCGATGCGCCCCGTCTGCCCCTGGCAGTGCGTCTGCTCGCGCTCGGCGTGGTGCAGCTCTGTGTGCTCGGCCTGGCGGCGCTCGGGATCGGGGCGGCCACACGACCACCACCGCCGCACGATCTGACGGGCCGTCTCGACGAGACCGTGTCGCGGATCGAGCCGATGCTCTTGCACGACGACACGAGCGAGCTCGATCGCACGCTCGAGACGCTCGCGCGAGAGCATGGCCTCGCCTTCACGCTGTACGGCCCACGCCACGAGGTGATCGCGAGCTCGTGCGAGCCGCCCTTGCCGTTTCCGCGAGGGCCCCGGAGGGACGATCGACCCCCGGGCCCGAGACCGCGGCTCGAGGATCGTCCAGAGGCGCCTCCCTTTCCCCCGGGCCCACCGCCGTTCGGCCCCCCAGGGCCGCGGCTCGGAGAGCCCCCGCGCGAACCGCCCCCCTTCGGCCCGCCCGAGCTCATCGACGGGCCGCGGCCGCCGATCGTGCGCTGGCTCCGCGGGGGGCACGCGCTCGTGGCGCGAGGCGAGCCGCCGCCCGGCTACGTCGGACCGCTCCTCACCGCGCTCGTGGGCCTGCTGGTGATCGCCGCGGGGGCCTTCCTCACCGCGCGCTGGATCGTGCAGCCGCTCGAGATCATCGCGCGCACCGCCCAGGCCATGGGCCAGGGCGATCTCGGTGCGCGCACCAAGCTCGAGCGCGCCGACGAGATCGGCACGGTGGCCCGCGGCTTCGATCGCATGGCCGAGCGCGTGGAGGACATGGTGCGCTCGGAGCGTGAGCTGCTCGCCAACGTCTCGCACGAGCTGCGCACGCCGCTCGCGCGTCTTCGTGTCGCGCTCGATCTCGCGGCGGAGGGCCACACCGACGCGCTCGCCGACGTGACGGCCGATCTGCAGGAGCTCGAGGGCATCGTCGACGACGTGCTCCTCGCGTTCCGCTTCGAGAAGGACAAGCGCGCCGGCCGCAGCGGCCTGCCCGTGGGCACGCTGCGCGAGACGACGATCGACGAGCTCGTGAGCGCGATCCAGCGGCGCTTCTCCGCGCGCCATCCCGAGCGGGCGCTCGAGCTCGACGTGGCGCCCGAGCTCCCGAACGTGCTCGCCGACGCGAGCGTGCTCCGCCGCGCGATCGACAACCTCCTCGACAATGCCCACAAGTACTCGCCCGATCCCCGGACGCCGATCACGCTGCGCGCGCGCGCGTCGGGCTCGCGCGTGGAGCTCGTCGTGATCGATCGCGGCATGGGCATCGAGGCCGCGGATCTGCCGCGCATCTTCGAGCCGTTCTTCCGCGCGGAGCGCTCGCGCGTGCGCACCGCCGGCGGTGTGGGCCTGGGCCTCGCGCTCTCGCGCCGGATCGTGGAGGCACACGGAGGCACGATCGAGGCATCGAGCGAGGTCGGCGTGGGCACGACGATGACGGTGCGGCTCGAGGCGATCGCGCTGCCCGGGCGCACGACAAAGAGCGACACATGAGGGCAACACCGCGCTCGCGCGCGGATCGCACCTTGGCTCGACATGGGACGCGCCGATGCGCGTCTCGCACCTCACCCACCCACCGAGGAACCCCATGACGATCCGCCACACCCTCTCGAGCCTCGCCTTCACCGCGCTCACGCTCCTCGCGATCCCCGCGTCGGCCCAGGATCGTGGGCGCCCGCCGCCCGGCCACGGACCTCCCCCCGAAGCCCTCGCCGCATGTCGAGGCAGAAGCCGCGGCGCGAGCTGCACGGTGACGCCTCCCGATGGCCGCACGGTGAGCGGCACCTGCGACTCACCCGCCGACGATCTCCCGCTGGCCTGTCGCCCCGAAGGTGGGCCCGGCGGTCCCGGCGGCCCGCACGCCGACGCACGGCGCGGTCCGCCGCCCGAGGCGATCGCCGCATGCCGAAGCCGCAGCGCAGGCGCGAGCTGCAGCGTCACGCCGCCCGGAGGTCGCGCGCTCGCGGGCACGTGCGAGATGCCCCCCGGCTCGAGCACGCTCGCGTGTCGTCCGGCGGGCGGTCCGGGCGCGCATGGCCACCACGCGCCGCCGCCCGAGGCCTTCGCCGCGTGCGACGACGTGGCCGAGGGCGACGCGTGCGTGATCGACACGCCCGAGGGCACGGTGGAGGGCGTGTGCCGCGGGGGGCCCGATGGTCGCACCGCCTGCGCACCGAATCGGCCGCGAGAGCCGCGCTCCACGCCGTGAGCAGGCCCGCGTCGCGGATCGTGGAGGGCGTTCGTCGACTCGCGAGTCAACGAACGCCGGTGCCCGTCGACTCGCGAGTCAACGAGGCTCGACGCCCAAGAAGGCCGCGATCGCGTGGAGCTCGTCGTCGCGGAGCGTTCCGTCCATGGGCATGCGCCTGTCGGCCCCCGGACGGACACGCTCCCAGAGGAGCGGCGCCTCCCCCGGGTCGGCGCGGAGCCAGCCCTCGCGGCGCAGGGTCGTGAGGGCCTGATCGGCCTCGCCGCGCACGACCTCGTGGCAGTGCGCACAGCGCGGAACGAGCACGTCGCGATGGAGCGCGACGAAGCGCGCGTCAGCGTGCTCGAGGATCTCGGCGTGGCCCGCGCTCGTGGCGCGGCTCGCGGCGTAGGCGTCCGGAGCGATCCGGAGGACCGTGCCGTTGTTGTCCTCCACCAGGTAGAGCGCGCCGTCGTGCGCGAGCGCCGTGCTCACGGGGGCTCCTCGCGGCCCCGTGTCCGAGGCGCTCCAGCCCGAGACGATCTCGCGCGGCGAGGCGTCGCGCGCAGGGCGCCCGTCGGGGCCCACGTCGAACGCGATCACGCGATGTCCCCGCGAGCGGTAGCCGTGGAGCACCACGAGGAGATCGCCGCGCAGCGCGTCGATCGCGCCCTCGTAGTACACGAGGCCGAGGGGCGCGCCGTGCGCAGGCAGGAAGAGGTGCGGCGGCGCGTACCTGGCGTTGAGCGCGGGATCGCACGCGAAGCCCGCGCGTGACCAGCGCTCGTCGGCGCGGTCGCGATCGAAGCAGTAGGGCCAGCCGAAGTGCACGCGCTCGCCCTCGAGCGGCCAGAGGACGTTGAGCTCCTCGGCGGGCCGATCGTCCTCGGGAAAGTCCACACCGTTCTCGCCCTGGAGGATCGTGCCGCTCGCGTGCGCGGCGAGCGCGACGGAGTTGCGGAGGCCCCGCGCGATCACGCGCGGAGACGACCACGTGTGTCGCCCTTCCGCGTCGAGCGTGTGCGTGTAGCGCACGACCGACGCCGTCTCCTCGGCCTCGTCGTGACAGCGCGGCTGCGGCTCGGGCGGCGCCACGATCGACTCCTGGCAGTGATCGGTCGAGGAGCCGCGGTTCAAGACGAGATCCCACTCCGGCGTGAAGACGAACGCCGAGAGCGGATGGAACCGGATGCGATCCCGGCCTGGGATCTGCGTGGGGAGCCCCTCGATCACCACCTCACGGGTCGCGGCGACGTCGCTCGCCGCGAGGTCGAAGCGCACGATGCGCGAGACCTCGCCCACGTAGAGCCATCCCTCGGGCCCGATCGCCCCCTGGTGAGGGCGATCGAGGTGATCGACCGCGCGCACGATCGCCGGCGGACGAGCGCTGGCGTCGACGCGATACAGGCGCCCGCCGCGATCGCGATGGCCGCCCGCGTCGATCACCCAGAGCACGTCGGCGTGGCTCGGATCCTCGACGAGCGTGCGCGGGCGAAACGGGCCACCGGAGCTCGCGAGCCCCTCCATGCCCCGGTGCACGACGAGCCCCACGCAGAGCCGATCCGAGACCGTGAGCGACACGTAGGGCCAGCCGTCACAGTCGCGCGCGACATCCACCTGGTAGGGCCCGCGGCCCTCGATGCGCGGAGGCGGCGCGGCAGGTGCGGCGCTGGGGGCAGGAGTCGTGGGCGGCGGTGTGAGCGGCGGTGAAGTGGGCTGCGGTGAAGGAGACGACGGCGCGGGCGAAGGAGCGCTCGATCCCCCGGAGCAGCCGAGCGCGAGCGCGAGCGCGAGGAGCGTGATCGATGCGGCGATCGCCCTCGTGGCGCGCGCTCCCCCGACGCGCCTCATCGCGCGTGGCCCACGTAGAGGAGGTGCCGTGAGCCCTTCTTGATCGCGCCGCGCGCGCGCACGCGGACCACCTCGTGCGCGAGGCCCGCGCGCTCGAGCTCGCGTGTGAAGCGCGGGCTCTCGAAGGCGGACCACACCACGAGCCGACCTCCCGGGCGCAGCGCCTCGGCCACGCGTGCGAGGCCTCGGCCGCGGTAGAGGCGCGTGTTCGACGCCACCGTGAGCGCCTCGGGGCCGTTGTCCACGTCGAGCAGGATCGCATCGAAGGCGTGCCGTCGCATCGCGTCGATCACGTCGCCCTCGATCACTTGCACACGAGGATCCTCGAGCGGCCGACCCGCCAGATCGCCCACGATCTCGCGGTTCCACGCCACGATCGCGGGCACGAGCTCCGCGATCACGAGCTCCGCATCGCTCGCGAGCGCCTCGAGACACGCCCGCGCCGTGTAGCCGAGGCCGAGGCCGCCCACGAGCACACGCGCGCGCCGACGATCGGCCAGGCCCGCGCAACCGATCGCGGCCAGCGCGTCCTCGGAGCCGTGCACGCGGCTCGACATGAGCACCTCGTTGCGCACGCGCACGACGAACGCCACGCCCTCCTTGGCGAGCGTGATCGGCTCACCGGCGGGGGTCGTGGCCGTGCCGAGGACCTCACGCGCGAGCATCGGATCGGCCGATCAGCCGACGTTCTCGTCGTCGCGGCGCGGGCGCTTGTTCACCTCGAGCACCTTCTTGCGGAGGCGGATCGCGTCGGGCGTCACCTCCATGAGCTCGTCGCGGTCGATGAACTCGAGGCCGTACTCGAGCGTGACGACGCGCGGCGGCTGGAGCACCACGTTGTCGTCCTTGTTCTTGCTGCGGACGTTCGAGAGCTTCTTCTCGCGGATGATGTTCACGTCGAGGTCGTTCTCGCGGTTGTGCTCGCCGACGATCATGCCCTCGTACACCGAGACGCCCGGCGACACGAAGAGCACGCCGCGCGGCTGGAGGTGATCGAGCGCGTAGGCGGTGCACTCGCCCATGCGGTCGGCGACCATCGCGCCGTTGATGCGGCGGTTCATCGCGCCGGCGTACGGCTCCCAGCCGTCGAAGAGCGTGTTGAGCAGGCCCGTGCCGCGCGTGTCGGTGAGGAACTGGCCGCGGAAGCCGATGAGGCCACGGCTCGGCACGCGGAACTCCATGCGCGCGCGGCCGAAGCCGAGGTTGTGCATCTTCACCATCTGGCCGCGGCGCTGGCCGAGGTTGGTCGTGACGGTGCCGACGAACTGCTCGGGCACGTCGACGACGACGCGCTCGACGGGCTCCATCTTGTGGCCGTCGATCTCCTTGATGACGACCTCGGGCATGCCGACGGCCATCTCGTAGCCCTCGCGGCGCATCGTCTCGAGGAGGATCGTGATCATCAGCTCGCCGCGTCCGTAGACCGTGAACTGATCGGGCGAGTCCGTGGGCTCGAAGCGCATCGCGAGGTTGCGCATGGCCTCTCGCTCGAGGCGCTCGCGGAGCTGACGCGAGGTCACGAACTTGCCCACCTTGCCGGCGAACGCGCCCGTGTTCACGTGGAACGTCACCTTGAGCGTCGGCTCCTCCACGCGGATGCGCGGCAGGGCCGTGGGCTTGTCGATGTCGGCGATCGTGTCGCCGATCTGCACCTCGTCGATGCCCGCGAGCGCGACGATGTCGCCGGCGCCGGCCGAGCCGACGGGCACGCGGTTCATCGACTCGAAGCCGTAGACCTTGGTGACCTTGCTCCGCACCGGGCCACCCTCGGCCATGCGCATCACGTTCTGCGCGTCGGTGATGCGGCCGTGGACGATGCGGCCCACCGCGAGACGACCGACGTACTCGTCGGCCTGGATGTCGTTCACGAGCATCTGGAGCGGCGCGTCGGGATCGCCCTTGGGCGGCGCCACGACCTCGACGATCGTCTCGAAGAGCGGGCGCAGATCCTTCATCTCGTCGTCCATCTTGCGCTTGCAGACGCCCTGCTTGCCGATGGCGTAGAGCACGGGGAAGTCGGTCTGCTCGTCGGAGGCCTCGAGGTCGACGAAGAGATCGAAGACCTCGTTCAGCACCTCGTCGGGGCGCGCGTCGGGGCGGTCGATCTTGTTGATCACCACGATCACGCGGTGACCGAGCTCGATCGACTTGCCGAGCACGAAGCGCGTCTGTGGCAGCGGGCCCTCGGCCGCGTCGACGAGGAGGATCACGCCGTCGGCCATGCGCAGCGTGCGCTCGACCTCGCCGCCGAAGTCGGCGTGCCCGGGCGTGTCGATGATGTTGATCTTGATCTCGCCCTGCGGCGTCGGGAAGCGCACCGAGCACTGCTTGGCGAGGATGGTGATGCCTCGCTCGCGCTCGAGATCGTTCGAGTCCATCACGCGCTCGGCCACTTCCTGGCCTGCGCGGAAGACGCCCGTCTGCTTGAGCATCGCGTCGACGAGCGTCGTCTTGCCGTGGTCGACGTGGGCGATGATGCAGACGTTGCGGAGGTGGGTCTGGGCGGTGGACGTCATCGGGATCTCCGCCATCGCGAGGCAGGGGGCCGGCGAAGGCGGCGCGTCTCTAGCCGCCCGATCCCCTCGCTGCAAACGCGAAGCGCGGAGAGGCGCCTCACCGCGCGCGTGCGGCGCCGTGCGGACGGCCTCCGTCGGAGGCCTCGAGGCCGAGGTGCTTGGTCGCCTCGCGGAACGTCAGGCCGCTCATCGCGTCGCGGTGCGCCAGCGCGAACGCGCGCACCCGCTCGGGCTCGGCATAGGCGAGCTCGCGCAGCGCCCAGCCGATCGCCTTGCGGATGAAGAACTCCTTCTCGCCGAGCATCGGGATCGCGATCTCTTCGAGGAGCTCCACGTCGGCCTTGCCGCGGCGGTACTGCCGGAGCTGCGCGAGGATCGCGAGCCGGCGCACCCAGAAGCTCGGATCCTTCGCCCAGGTCCGGAGGATGGCGAGCGAGCTCGGCGTGCGGGCCATGTGCGGCGAGACGACCTCGGCCGCGATCCAGTCCACGTGCGCCCACATCGCGAAGTGGCGACAGAGCTCGGCGAGCCACGGCAGATCCTCTGCGCCGAGCGTCGCGTTGCAGCGCGCGAGGATCGCGATCGCGGCGCCGCGATGCTCGTAGACGTCGCTCGTCGCGAGCGCGTCGACGAGCGCACGCAGATCCTCGCGCACGACGCCCGGATGCGCCTTGGCCCACGTCACGCCGGTCCCGCGGATGCTCGGCTGTCCGCAGCCGAGGAACACGAGCGCGCTCTTCATGTAGGCCTTCTCGGCGGGCGCGCGCTCGGGCTTGGCGCACTCCGTCAGGGCACGCTCGATCGCGCGCACCTCGGCGCGCACGTCGATCCGGAGCGGCGCTGCCTTCTTCCTCGTCGCCATCCCGCCGAGGCTATCGGATCACGTACGATCGGCACGTGCACTCGAGCCTGGGACCGTATGCGCTGGCGATCGTGGTGATCGGGCTCCTCGTGGCCGCGATCGCGTGGGCCCGCCGCAGGCACGCGCAGCGCGACGCGATGGACGCGCCGCTCTCGCCGAGCGCCAAGAAGACGCTCGCGGAGGAGGTCGCGTACTACCAGCGCCTCTCGCCCGAGGAGAAGGTGCGCTTCGAGCGCGAGGTGAAGCGCTTCCTCTTCGATCAGCTCATCACGGGCCCGCGAGGTCGCGAGGTGTCCGAGGAGCTCAAGGTGCTCGTGGCCGCGAGCGCGGTGATGCTCGTCTTCGGCCGCAAGGGCTACGTGTACGCGCGCACGCGGGACATCGTGATCTACGACGAGGCCTTCGATCACGACTACGTCGAGGGCACCGACAAGAACGTGCTCGGCATGGTGCACGGCGCGGGGCCCATCCTCTTCTCGGCGCGCGCGCTGCGTCAGGGCTTCGCCAACACCCGCGACGGCCTGAACGTGGGCCTGCACGAATTCGCACACGTGCTCGACTTCCACGCGGGCGACGCGGACGGCGTGCCCTCGCTCGTGCCGTGGCGATCCGTGGCGCCGTGGATGGCCCAGATCCAGCGCGAGACCGATCGCATCGAGGCGCATCGCTCGGTGCTCCGCGACTACGGCGCGACGAACGAGGCCGAGCTCTTCGCGGTGGCCACAGAGGCCTTCTTCGAACGCCCCAAGGCCCTCGCCGACAAGCACCCCAAGCTCTACGCCATGCTCGTCGAGGCCTACGGACAGGACCCCGCCAAGAGCCCGTGACGGCTCGTGCGCGAAGGCGCACGAGGCAGTCCGCGTCGGCGCTTCGGTGAGTCGCCGGTTCGAGCTGCGAGCCGAGAGGCTCGTCCCGAAGGCACGCCTCGGAGGTCTCGTCACCCGTGGCTTCGTGCGCCGCAGCGGCTGCGGAGGCTACGCTCGGTCCATGCCTGCGGAGCGTGTCTCGTTCGGGCGAGTCCTCCTCGACGTGTCCGCCTCCGCGGGCTGGCTCGTCGCGCTCGCCGTGCTTCTCGCCGTGCCGTCGTGCTGCCTCGTGACCCTGCCTGCGTTCGGCTTCGTCGCCGGCACCGCGCTCTTGCGCGTCTCGGGCGCGCGACGCGCGAGCATGTCCACGTGGCGCCTCGGCGTGCTCGGCGCGCCCCTCTACTTCGCCCCGATCGCCGCGCTCCTGCTCGCGAGCTTCGTCTTCGAGGCGTTCCCGGGTCGCGCGGAGCGCTCGAGCGCGCTCACGCTCGAGGTCACCGTCGCCATCTCGAGCCTCCTCGGCATCGTGCTCTTTCCGCTCCACGCCGCGCCTCTCGAGGCGATCGAGTCGGGCTCGGGGATGATCGAGGCGATGCTCGGCGCAGGCGCCCGCACCTCGCGCGCGGGGCTCGTGGTCACGGTGATCCGCGGGGCGCTCGTGGGCCTCGTCACGGCCTTGCCGTGGCTCGTGCCGGGTCTCGTGGAGCAGCTCGTGCCAGGCCACGATCCGTGGCGCCTCGTGCTCCTCTACGCGAGCGTCGTCGCGGCGCAGCTCGTCGGTCTCTCGATCGTCGCGCACGCGTGGAGCGAAGGACGCGAGCGCTTCGGCGCGGCGCGCACGCTCGTCACCGCGCCGCGGCGCCCCGTGCCTGCGCGAGCACGACTCGTCGGCTCGCTCGTCCTCGCGGCGAGCCCCGCCCTGCTGCTCACGCTCGGCGTGCTGCTCGCGCTCTCGACGCCCACGGCGGCCTGGCGACGCGAGCCCCGCCTCGAGGCGAGCGGCAGAGGCTACGCGCTGCCGTTTCCGACGGGCGTCCCGTGCGTGGAAGACCCGCTCCGCGACACCACCGAGGGGCTCACCGTCACGACGCCGAGGGCTGGCGTGTGGCTCATCGCCACGCGCGACGGCGGAGGCGCCGGCGAGGTCCGCATCCCAGGCGGCGACGCACAGCGCGCCACGCTCTCGCGAGAGCGCTTTCGCGAACGTGACGTGTGGACGCTGCGCGTGCCCACCTCGAGCAGCGTGGCGTTGGTCAGCTTCGAGGATCGCGGGGTGCGCGTCGACGACACGCCGCTCGATCGAATCCGCGCGCGCGCCGGCTCCGCCGGCCTCTGGCTGGCGCTCGTGTACACCCTCGCGCTGGCGATGCTCCTCGCGCTCCAGCTCCGTCGCGCCGGTGTCGCCGCAGGCCTCGATCGCCCACGTTTCTCGGGAGTTCCGGAGCGGGCCGCCCTCACCGGCACGCTGCGAACGGAGGCCGCGATCCCCGTCTCGAGCCAGGGCCTCGTGCTCGCCGAGAGCGCGCGCCTCGAGCTCGGCGAGCTCGGCACCATCACCTTGTCTCCCGGCACCCACCCGCTGCTCGTGCCGAGCCCTGTCAGCGTCGCGCGCGATGGCGCGACGCTCACGGCGATCGCGATGCTCCCCGCGACCGAGGGCTCCCCGTTCCGCGACGGAAGGGCCTCGCTGCCCGAGAGAGCCCAGCTCGTGCTCGGCTCCCTGGAAGAGGCACGAGAGCTCTACGCCGAGCGCGTCGCGCGCACGAACGTGCTCGCGTCGCTGCCGCTGCTCGTCGTCGGTCTCGGCCTCACGACCTGGGTCGTGACCCACCTCTGATCCGAGGATCGAGGCTGCGCCCGCGGTTGACCCCTCACTCCGCCGATGGGATCGTCATCGACGTGAGCCTCGGCCCACGACACGTCCCCGTGCTCGGATGCGCCGGCTCGTCTCCCGCGTGATGTACTGTTCGAAGCGACGGTCCCTCCACGGATGGCTGCGATGACCACGACGGTTCGCGACAGCGCCGCCCTCGCGTTCGAGCCCACGACGATGCCGCTTCGCTGGGCGCTCATGGTCGTGCACCACCGCTCCGCCGAGATCCTCGGGCTCCGCCGCGTGATCGCGCCGGGCAGCGGGCTCGAGCTCGGACGCAGCTGCGGCGCCTACGGGGACGGTGCGTTCAACGACCCCTCCGTGTCTCGCTCCCACGCCCGCGTCGAGATCGATCCGCGCGGCGCGCTCGTGGTCAGCGACCTCGGCAGCGCCAACGGGACGTGGGTCGATGGCACCCGCGTCGCGCACGCAGCGCTCCGTGCGGGCTCCGTGCTGCGCGTCGGTCCGGTGCTCTTGCTCGCGCAGCACGGCCCCGAGACCTACCCGCTCCGTCGGTCCGAGCACTGCCCTGCGCTCGCGTGGAGCACGGCGGACTTCACCGAGCGGATGCGACGTGCGCTCGAGGCCCGCCAGCCCCTGGCAGTGTCGGGTGCGCGGCCTTCCGCGTGGCGGCCACACCTCGCGCTCGCCGCCGAGCAGCTCGGCCTCACGCTCGTCGAGGCCACGAGCCTCGTGGCGCCGCCTCACGATGGCGAGCGCCTCGTGCTCTCACCCTCGGCGCTTCGCACGGACGAACGCTCCGCCCTGCCCGAGAGGGTGCGAGGAGCGGCAGCGCTCGTCGTGAGCGCGGACCGCCTCCGCCCCGAGGACGGCTGGGTGGAGGTCGCGCTGCCTGCCTTGCGCGAGCGGCTCGAGGACCTCCCGTGGATCGTGCGTGGCGCGCTCCACGAAGCGCTCGGCGAGGTGCCCGAGCTCGACGCGAGCTATGCGAGCAGGCTCCTCCTCTCGGAGTGGCCCGAAGACGTCGACGGCGTGCGGCGCTGGGCGGCCTCGGTCGCAGCGCGCCCGCGCCAGGCCCAGCTGGTCTGGACGGGTGAGGATCTGAGCTTCGCGGGTGGCCCGCGAACGCAGGCCAGCGAGGGCGACACGCGCGCCGCGACGCGGCCCACCGACGGCCCCTCCTGGAAGGTCGCCCGAGACGGTACGTGGTTCGCGACGGGCGAGGACGAACCCGTCGATCTGCGCACTCGGTTCGCGCTCTCGCGCATCCTGCGAGCGCTGGTGAGCTCGCACCTCTCGACACCCGACGCGACCGTCTCGCTCGACACGCTGATGGCTGCAGGCTGGCCGGGCGAGAAGCTCTTGGCGGACTCGGGCCCGAACCGTGTGTACGTCGCCATCGCGACGCTCCGACGTGTGGGCCTGCGTGACGTCATCGAGCGGCGTGAAGGCGGCTATCGGATCGCCGTCGACGTGAGGACGGAGCTCGTCGAGGCGCCCCCGCGTCGCCACGGGGCGAGCGCGTGACGAGCTCGGCTCCCGGAGATCGCGTGGGCACGACGCTCGCCGGCAAGTACGAGCTCGTGCGCCTCCTCGGCGTGGGGGGAAGCGGCGCGGTGTACGAAGCGAGCCACCAGCGCACCGGGGCGCGCTACGCGATCAAGCTGCTCTTGCCGAGCGCCGATCGCGCCGAGGCCGAGCGCATGCTCCGCGAAGCGCGCGCGCTCGCGAAGCTCGAGCACGAGCACATCGTGCGGCTGGTCGATCTCGACGAAGACAGCGAGGGCGAGCTCTACCTCGTGGAGGAGCTCCTTCGCGGCCGGACGCTCCGCGCGCTGCTCGACGAAGAGCTGCTCCTGCCCGCGCAGCGCGCGCTCGAGCTGACCGTGCCGATCCTGCGCGCGCTCGGGTACGCGCACGCCCGTGGCATCGTCCACCGCGACCTCAAGCCCGAGAACATCTTCCTCTGCGAGGACGACGCGGGCCGCGTGACGCCCAAGCTCCTCGACTTCGGCCTGGTCCGTGAGGGCTCGAGCTCGGGCGGCACCACGCGTCCGGGGACACTCCTCGGGACGCCACGGTACATGTCTCCCGAGCAGGCCTGGGGACGAGACGATCTCGACGGCCGCAGCGATCTCTGGTCTCTGGCGGTCGTCCTCTACGAGTGCCTCTCGGGGGTCAGCCCGTTCGAGGGCCCGAACGATCGCGCCGTGCTCGCGTCGATCGTCACGGCCGAGCCTCCGCACCTGCGCTCGGCCGGCGTCGCGGTCGACGACGCCCTGGCCGATGCCGTGATGCTGGCGCTCACGCGCGCGCCCGAGGCGCGTGTTCCTTCGGCCGCGGTATGGGAGGAGGCCCTCGGGCGGATCACGTCGTTCACGACCGAGCCTTGGTACGAGGCCCTCTTTCCGCGACGCGCACCCTTGGAAGCACCCGCGCAGGAGACGACGCCCCCCGCGCGCGCCACGCCCTCTGCCGAGACCAGCGCCGCAGGCGAGCGCCGCACGGTGACCCTCGTCGTCTCGATGCTCGCGATCGTCGCGATCGTCACGTTCTCGTGGGTCCTCGTGCGTGGAGGCGCGGCCGATCGGGACACCGAACCCTCGGCGTCGATGGGGTCGCGGGCGGGCGGCTCCGCGCCGACCGCGTCGCAAGCGGCCTCGTCGCCGGCCGAGTCCCCCCCCACGGACCCGCACGCACCGAGCCGCTACACTGACACTCACGAGACTGACACTCACGAGACCGACAGTCGCGAGACTGACACCCACGAGACGGGCAACCCCGAAACTGGCAATCCCGAGACTGACACTCACGAGACGGGCAACCCCGAAACTGGCAATCCCGAGACTGACAGCCACGAGACTGACAGCCACGAGACTGGCAATCCCGAGACTGGCACTCCCGAGACTGACAGCCACGAGACTGGCAATCCCGAGACTGGCACTCACGAGACTGACATCCGCACGCGAGAGGCCTCGCTTCGCGCAGGCGGGGCCCGGACCACCGGGACGTCGGCGGGCTCGCGGGAGGGAGGCGGCGTCCCGATGCAGTCGCACGAAAGCGGCGCCGACGACCGAGGGATGGACGAGGCTCCCCCCACGCGGAGCGCGGGGCCCAACGCGGCGCCCCTCGTGGACGAGCTATGACGCGGACGACGATGCTGTGGACTGCACGGGCCGCGGCCCTCGCCCTCGTTCTCGCCGCATCGAGCGCGGCGGCTCAGTCACCGTCGCACGCGGAGAGCGAGGCGCTGGCCGAGGCGCAGCGCGGGCTCGTGGCGCGGCGCGAGGGACGCGACGAGGAGGCTCGCCAGGCCTTCGAGCGCTCGCTGTCGCTGGCACCGCGCGCGTCGGTGCGCGCCCAGCTCGGCTTTGCGCTCCAGGCCCTCGGGCGCTGGGTCGAGGCCGAGTCGACGCTGGTGGCTGCGGCAGCGCTCGACGATCCGTGGATCGAGCGCCACCGCGACACCCTCGACGGTGCCCTCGCCGAGGTGCGCGCGCACCTCGGGACACTGACCCTCACGGTGGTGCCTGGCGACGCGACGCTTCGCATCGACGGCGTACCGACGCCCGCCGACGTGGCGTCGCGCCTCCCCGTCGGGTCGGTCACCCTCTCCGCAGAGCGCGAGGGGTACTACGGCACCGAGCGCATCGTCGTCATCCACGCGGGCGACGTGCTCCGCGAGTCGTTCGAGCTTCGTGCGCGCCCGGCCGAGCGCGTCCCTGTGGTCGACACCACGTCGCACGTGCCCGATCCCGACAGCGAGCCCGCACGAGAAGAGGCCGTCGCGGAGTCGCTGCTCGCGCCCGCTCCTCCGGAGCTCGAGACGCGACACTGGGGTGGCCCCGCGGTGGCCCTCGGCGTGGGGGCATCGAGCCTGGGGGCGGGCTTCGCCCTCTTGGCTGCACGGGACACGGCCCTCGGCGACCTGCTCTCGAGGGGCTGCGTCGAGACCCCCACCGAGTATGTCTGTGACTCCGGTGCGAACACGAGCGCTGCAGAGGACGCACACACACGGGCCGAGACCTTCGCGGCCGCGAGCACGGCCACGCTGGCGTTGGGGGGCACGCTCGTGGCGCTCGGTGTGGGCTGGCTCCTCGTCGAGTGGTTGCGGCCGCCGTCGTCGCACGAAGACGCCTCGGGTCTGCGCGTCACGCCAGGAGGAGTCCAATGGACCTTCTGACCACGCGCTCGGCCCGTGGCGCTCTTCCCTCTCGCACGCACGCGCTCCTCGCCATGCTCACGTTCGTGATCCCGCTCGCGACGCTCGGTTGCGTGAAACCCCTTCGGTTCTCGGACCTCGATGGATCGAGCGACGATGCAACCACGCACGAGGATGCAGGCGCACACGACGCTCCATCGCTCGACGCCAGAACCGACGACGCCTCGGTGAGCCCCGATGTCGGAGGGGACGCGCGCGAGCCCGGCGACGCGGCCGTCCTCGACGCGCCCGCCAGCGACGCGGGGGTCGGGATCGTCCCGACCAGCTGTGTCGGCGCGGTGGCTCGCGACGACTGCCAGACTGCGCTCATCGACCCGACCGCCACCTTCTGCATCGGTGTCGAGGCCACGGCCGAGAACGCGGGCTGGAGCGCGAGCCCGCCGATCTGTGGCCTCTCGCTCTCGCCGTTCTACGTCGATCGCACGGAGGTCTCGGTCGGTCGATTCCGGGCGTTCCACGAGCTCTGGCGCACGGGCAGGCTCCCGGCGACGACTCGCGTCCGCCTGCCCCGTGGCCTCGTGTACGACGCGCCCCTGCCGCCTCGCGACGTGCTCTCCGAGTGGAGCCCGCTCGTGACGGGGTGCAACTGGAGCGACACACCTGATGTCGTCGGCGAGCAACACCCGATCAACTGCGTGGGTTGGTCCCTCGCGATGTACTTCTGTGCATGGGAAGGCGGACACCTGATCACGAGCACGCAATACGAGTATCTCGCGCGCTGGCACCGCGCCGGCGGGCCGGCGGGCCGCGCCTTCCCGTGGGGCGACACCTCACCGACCTGCGACGTGGCGCACTACGCTGGCTGCGCTGGCGACGACAGCCGCCTGACGCGGCGAGTCGGCGCGATCGCGCTCGCCCCGCAAGGCGTCTTCGATCTCGCAGGCAACGTGGCCGACTTCGTCGCCGACGACTTCGCATCGTACGCGACGCTGGAGGCCAGCGCCTGCTGGACGAGCTCTCGGCACGACCCCGGATGCCTCCCCTCGATCACGGGCGCGCACTACGCACGAGGCAGCAACTACATGAGCCCGAGCGAGGCCCTCTTGCGCAGTGTGTTCCGCCCTTCCACTGCGCTCGACGCGGCCTCGCCCGTGCGCGGCTTCCGCTGCGCGTACCTCGCGCCCTGACCCCGCGCCCGACACTGCCGATCACCGGCGACGGCGACCTCCCGTCCCACGCGCGCCGGCCGAGCCCGCGGCCGCAGCCCTCAGGGGCTCGTACACCATGAACGCATCACCGATGGCGGGGACCGCGGCGGCCTGGGCGCGCGCGAGCGCCGAGACCCACGGGCGCCCATAGAAGCCTCCGCGCTGCACCTCGGTGGGGCTCGTCCGCTGGTCCAGGTGGCCATCGGCGAAGACGGTCGTCTCGACGAGGATCGCGCGGGGACCGAGCGCGAGGCCTCCCTCGGTCTGCTCGGCGTGGCGCTGCGGGAGCCCATCGGCCCCCACCGTCCAGGCCCAGCGACGGAGGTTCTGCCCGTTGGCGCGCAGGTCGCAGACCCAGTGTCCCGGATGCGTCGCGAAGTCTCCGCGACGAAACGGCATCTGCACCGTCACCTGGAGGTCCTTCCACTCCTCGATCGCCGTCCCACCGGGGCTGCCGGGGGGCAGATATTGGCGCTGGAAGAGCTGATATCGCTGCTGCTCCACATTGGCCGGGAGCGGAGAGCTCGCGGTGGTGAGCGGCTGACCATCCACCTGACAGCGAACGTTCATGTCGGCGTATGCACTGCGCGAGAAGGAATCCGTCGCGCTGTGCGTGAAGAGCATCCCCACGAGGTCCCCGCTGAGACTGCCCATGTACGAGTGGTCGTACGGTCGCTGGTTCTCGGGGTGCCAGAAGAGCACCGAGTCGATGATCTGGTCGTGATGCGAGACGTAGTACTTGTCGGCGCCGGCCGTGGGCGGCACGCCACCGAGCACCGTCGCGACGTGCTGGATGCTGACCGTGCGCGTGCCGAGCACGGTCTCTGCATCGGTCTGGCCGTCGACCGCGCGGATCTCGACCTGGAGATCCCCCGCGCCGAGGATGCGCACGTCGCGGTCCTCGCAGCCCTCGACCAGGCTGTGCGAGAACGAGGGGTCGTGATCGTAGGCGTACGAATCCACCGTGCAGCGGACACGCGCGAGCTGCTGGCCGTTGCGCGAGTACGTGAACACGAGCGCGCTCTGCGCGGGCATCGCGCCCCAGACGCGCGCCGAGACCTCTGGAAAGAAGCCTGCATCGACCCGATGTCCATCGACGCTGTTCTCCACGCTCTCCACCGAGAACCAGAGATAGGCGTCGTCGAGCGCGAGCGGCGCGGGCGAGGCGGTCTGGGCCGCAGCGACGGACGAGAAGGCCGTCGCGAGCGCCGTGGTGACGAGGGTCCTGGAGGCGAAATCGAGCAGTTTCATCGTCGGGCTCCGTCCTGCGGCACACCACGGCCGCATGCGTCTGCACGACTCTGTCCCCCGCGAGCCCCCAGCGACGCTTAAAGGTCCTTGAAGTTCCTTCTCGTGGTCGAGCCCGAAGCTTCTCGTGGCCAGCCCGATGCTTCTCGTGGCCGAGCCCGAAGCTTCTCGTGGCCGAGCCCGAAGCTTCTCGTGGCCGAGCCCGAAGCTTCTCGTGGCCAAGCCATGCCCCGGGATCGTGCGCGTCGTATGCTCGGGCGCGTGATCGGCGTGTACGACTCGGGCTTCGGTGGTCTCACGGTGCTCCGTGCGCTTCGCGCGCGTCTGCCCGAGCACGACTTCGTCTATCTCGGCGACTCGGGACGCGCCCCCTATGGCGGCCGCGACGCCGACACGATCCTCGACTTCTCGGAGCAGTGCGTGGAGCGCCTCTTCGAGGAGGGCTGCGCGCTCGTCGTCGTCGCATGCCACACGGTCTCGTGTGTGGCGCTGCGGCACCTCCAGCAGCGCTATGCGCCCGAGAAGGACAGCCCGCGACGCATCCTCGGCGTGACGATCCCCGCCGCAGAAGAGGCCGTGTCCAAGAGCGCAGGGCACATCGCGGTGCTCGGCACGGCGCGCACGATCGCGTCGCGCACCTTCGACGCAGAGATCGCGAAGCTCGGCCCTCACCGCGTGACGAGCCGCGCGGCGCCTCTGCTCGCGCCGATCGTCGAAGAGGGCTGGGAGGACTCGGAGGTCGCACGCCTCGCGATCGCGAAGTACGTCGAGGGCCTCGAGACCGCCGACACGCTCCTGCTCGCGTGCACGCACTATCCGCTGCTCGAGCGCACGTTCTGCGAGGTCGTTCCTGCGCACGTGCGCGTGCTCGATCCGGGCCCCGCCGTGGCGATCGCCCTCGAGGGCTGGCTCGCGCGGCATCCGGGCTACGTCGCGCGGGGCCGCGGTGCGCTGCGCGTGCTCTGCACGGGCGAGCCCGAGACGTTTCGCCAGCACGGTGAGCGCATGCTCGGCGCGCCCTTGCCCGCGGTACAGCACGTCGCCTTGATCGACGGCCGCCTCGCCCACCGCGAGCGCGTGGAGATCCCGACCGGCCAGGTCGTGCGTCCGTCGACCCCGCCGCCGAGGTGAGCAGGACGCGGATCAGCTCGGGCCGATGCGGACGAGCTCGAGGGCGATCTCCTTGCGAGAGCGCGCGTAGGCCACGAAGAGCTCGACGGCCCACGCCGTCTCGCCGTGCTCGCCTTCGCTCGCGTCGTCGAGCAGCGTCACGGTGACCGCGAGGCCGCGCGCGTCCTTCTCGTGGCCAGCAAAACGCTTCTCGAGCTTCGTGTGCATCGGGGCCCTCGCTGGGCCGTCGGTGCGGATGCGGCCGTGCTCCTCGAAGTACGGCGCGAGGTCGGCCTCGAGCGTCGCCGGATCGATCGCCACACCGTCTTCGGGGCTGAGCAGGCGCGCCGCCTCTCCGAAGCGCTTGCGCGCGAGGCGCTCGACGAAGCGGAACGCGGCGTTGCGCACCATGACGCCGAACGCGCGCGGGTTCTCGGTGAGATCGACCTCGCGGTCCTCGGGGATCTCGTCGGTCGGTCGCGCGAGCTCGAGGCTCGTGCCTCCCCCCCCAGTCTGGAATTGGGCCAGGCGCTCCCACTCGTCGAGCAGGCTCGAGTCCACGCTGCGAACGACGGTGCGGAGCCAGTCCTCGAGGTCGAGCACGTCGTCGGTCTTGGCCTCCTCGGGCACCGTCTGCTTGAGGCCCTTGTAGGCCTCCGAGAGGTAGCGGAGGAGCAGCCCCTCCGCGCGCTCGAGACCGTACTCGCGCACGTACTCGGAGAACGAGAGGCCGCGCTCGAACATGTCGCGCGCGATCGACTTCGGCAGGAGGTCCTTGTCGGAGACCCACGGGTGCTTCTTCGCGAACGCGTCGAGCTCCGTCACGAGCAGCTCGAGGCGAGGCTTGGGGTTCTCGACCTTCTCGAGCTCGGCCATGCGCTCCTCGTAGGGGACGCCATCGGCCTTGAGCTGATCGAGCTTCTCGCCCTTGAGGTAGTCGAGCTGGCGCAGAAGGAGCGTCGCGGGATCCTCGAGCGTGGCCTCGACGAGCGTGAGCACGTCGAGCGCGTGCAGTGGGTCGGTGGGATCGAGTCGACGCGCCACCTCCACCACGAAGAGCGAGAGCGCGTGGTGGAGCGAGAAGTCCTCTTGCAGCTCCGTGTTCACGCGCACGAGGCGCCTTCCGTCCTCGCGCACCGTCTCGAGGATCTTGGCCTGCGCGAGCGAGCGGAAGAGGCGGATGGCCTGTCGCGCGTGCGAGAACTTCTGCTTGCGACTGTCGTGGCTCTCGCGGATCAGCTCCTCGATCACCGCGCAGCCGTCTTCGCCGCGGCGGTACGCGCCGTCGAGTGTCTCGAGGAGCACGCCGCTCGTGATCTGGAAGCGCGACTCGAGCGTCTCGGGCTTGCCCTGCGCCAGGCGCTGGAAGGTCTGCTCGTCCCAGTGCGCATAGCCCTTGTCGGGCGGCTTCTTCATCACGAGCTTCTTCATCTTCTTCGGGTCGCCCTCCGCCTTCATGCGCGCGACCTTGTTCTCGATGGCGTGCTCGGGTGCCTGCACCACCACCGTGCCCTGCTCGTCGAAGCCCTTTCGCCCCGCGCGCCCCGCGATCTGCTGGAAGTCGCGCACCGAGAGGATCACCGTCTTCTTGCCGTCGAACTTGCAGAGCTGCGTGAAGAGCACGGTGCGGATCGGCACGTTCACGCCCACGCCGAGCGTGTCGGTGCCGCAGATCACCGCGAGCAGGCCGCGCTGCGCGAGCTTCTCCACGAGCAAGCGGTACTTCGGCAGGAGCCCCGCGTGGTGGATGCCCACGCCGTGGTGCACGTACTTCGCGAGGTCCTTGCCGAACGGCGAGTCCCACCGGAAGCCGCGCGTGAGCTCCTTGATCTTGCTCTTGCGATCCTTGCTCACGACCTCGGTGCTCATGAGGTCCTGCGCGAGCTCGGCCGCCGCGCGCTGCGTGAAGTGCACGACGTAGACGGGCGCCTTGCCCTTCTCGATCAGGCCCCCGAGCGTCTCGTGCAGCGGCGTCTCGGCGTAGACGTAGTCGAGAGGCACGGGCCGCGCGACGGACTGGATGATCGCGACCTCGCGCTCGGTGCGTCCCTCGAGGTCCGTGGCGAAGAGCTCCACGTCTCCGAGCGTCGCGCTCATCAGGAGGAACTGCGCGTGGCGCAGGACGAGCAGCGGGAGCTGCCACGCCATGCCGCGATCCCGATCGCCGTAGAAGTGGAACTCGTCGATGACGACCGTATCGACGTCGGCGTCCACTCCGTCGTGCAGGGCCACGTTCGCGAGGATCTCCGCCGTGCAGCAGATCACCGGCGCGTCGCGGTTCACCGACGCGTCGCCCGTCATGAGGCCCACGTTCTCGGCACCGAGCTCGTCGCACAGCGCAAAGAACTTCTCCGAGACGAGCGCCTTGATCGGCGCCGTGTAGTAGGTGCGGCCGCCGTCGGCGAGGGTCTTGAAGTGGAGCGCGAGCGCGACGAGCGACTTCCCCGATCCCGTCGGCGTGTTGAGGATCACGTGCTGGCCCGCGAAGAGGGCGAGGATGGCCTCCTCCTGCGCGGGATAGAGCGTCAGCCCCTTGGCGGTCGCGTGGTCGACGAAGCGCTCGAGCAGCACGTCGGGGCTCGTGTGCTCGCGGGGAGGGAGACGGTCGAGGAGTCGCACCGGGCCGACTCTCGCACGCCCCGGGCGAAGGGTGACGTGCCGTCACGGAGAGGCGTGCAGCGTGCTGCACGCGGCGCCCGCGGCGCACCCGGGCAAGCGGAGATGCGGCCTGCAAGACGGGGCTGCGCGTCTGCGCACAGGCTCGGCACGGGTAGTGCTTTTCCGCACGTCGTGACCGATGATGGAGCCCTCCTGGCCCACCACGGCACATCCCGGAGGAACCATGGCGTCGAGCAAGAGGGTCGCGAGCACGGTGAAGATCACGGGGGGAGCGCTGCTCGCGGCGCTGACGAGCTCGGCGTGCGTGCCCGACCCCGTCACGGTGGAGCCCGACACGTCGCGACCGCTCTCGTCGGCGCTCTCGCTCGACGTCCGCATCGCGAGCCACCGCGCGCCGCAGGATCTCGCGCCGATCTCGGGCGGCACGCTCCTCGTGACCCGGGGCGACGTGGCGGTCGTGTCCGACCCGGATCGCGATCGCATCGTCCTCGTCGACCTCGCCACGCGGCGGATCCAGGGCTCGATGGAGGTCCCCGGGGGTCAGCCCGGACGCGCGACCGAAGACGCCGACGGCCGCGTGCACGTGGTGCTGCGTGGCTCCGGAGAGATCGTCTCGTTCGACCCGCTCCACCTCGACGGCGCCGAGCGCCACGCCGTCTGCCAGTCTCCGCGCGGCATCGCGTTCGACGCGGAGCTCGGCGCGCTCCAGGTCGCGTGTCGGGACGGAATCCTCGTGACCCTCGACACGAGCGGCAACGTCACGCAGCGCGTCACGCTCGACGCCGACGACCTCCGCGACGTGGCCGCCACGCCGAGCGGCCTCGTGGTGTCGCGCTTCCGCGCGGCCGAGCTCGTGGGCCTCGATCGCAGCGGCGCGCGCAACAACACGGCGCGGCCGATCTCGCAGGTCGAGGGCACCGACGTGGACGGTAACCCGATCGAGTTCCAGCCCAACGTCGCGTGGCGCATGGCCCTCCGCGGCAACGTGCTCGCCGTCGCGCACCAGCGCGCGACCGATCGCGAGATCGAGCTCTCCCAGCCCGACGCGTACGGCGGCGGTGGCGGTGGCGGTGGCGGCTTCGTCGGCGAGGGCGACTTCGTCGGCACCCCGCGCTTCGCGGGCTCGAGCTGCGGCGGCATCGTGCGCAGCTCCGTGAGCTTCTTCGACGCCGAGACGCTCGCGCCCCTCGCGACGCAGCCCGTCGGGGCCACGCTCCCGGTCGACGTCGCCATCGCGCCCGACGGCGAGCGCTTCGCGGTGATCGCAGCGGGCGAGCAGGGCCTGCAGCAGTCGGTCTTCGAAGGGTGGCGCTCCTCGCCCACCGACCCGTGCTTCGGTGGCCTGACGGGCTCGTCGATCCCTGGCCCGATCGCGGTCGCGTACTCCTCGCGCAGCCAGCTCGTCGTGCAGCAGCGCGACCCCGCGATCCTCTACGTCGATGGCCAGGCCGTCGCCCTCGGCGGCGAGGAGCGCTTCGACGCCGGCCACGCGATCTTCCACGGCAACGCGGGCCTCGGCCTCGCGTGCGCGTCGTGTCACCCCGAGGGCGGCGACGACGGCCACGTGTGGTCGTTCGCGGGCTTCGGCTCGCTCCGCACCCCGGCCCTGCACGGCGGGATCATCGAGACGGCGCCCTTCCACTGGAACGGCGATCTGCCGTCGGTCGGCGCGCTGATGAACGAGGTCTTCGAGCGCCGCATGGGCGGCCCGTCGATGGACGCGCGCCAGGAGGCCTCGCTGTCGCGCTGGGTCGACGAGCTCCCGAGCTCGCACGGTCGCGAGGGCGTCGACACGGCCTCGGCCGATCGCGGCGCGCGCCTCTTCTGGGGCGAGGCGCAGTGCGGCAACTGCCACGTGGGCTCGCAGTACACGAACAACGAGACCATGGACGTGGGCACGGGCGCCGCGTTCCAGGTGCCCTCGCTGATCGGCGTCTCGTTCCGCCTGCCCGTCATGCACGATGGCTGCGCCGACACGCTGCGCGCGCGCTTCGAGCCGGGCTGCGGTGGTGGTGACGAGCACGGCCAGACGAGCCAGCTCACGGGCTCGCAGATCGACGACCTCGTCGCGTACCTCGAGACGATGTGAGCCGCGGGGCCTCGGGCCCCCACGACGAAAGAGCCCACGACGAAAGAGCCCGGAATCCTCGCGGATCCGGGCTCTCTTCGTTCATGCGTCTCTCTCGGCTCGACGACGCTCGATCGACGTCGCGTCAGAGCGAGGTGCCGAACATCATGTCCCAGAAGGGCGTGAGCGACGCGTAGTTCTTGCGGCCGTCGACCAGGTGATGCGCGTGGTGCTTGCGCGTGAGGAAGTCGATCGGCGCGAGCAGGGGCGTGCGGAACTGGAGGCCCGAGTGCACGAAGACGTTGATCGTCGTGTACACGAAGAAGAGCGCGCCGAAGACGTGGGGGTGGAGCGGGCTCGCGAGCCACACCACGGAGAAGAAGAGCGACATGCCCGCCACCACCTCGATCGGATGCTGGTAGAAGGACTCGACCGCCGACGGATTCACCGCGCGATGATGGGCGTAGTGAGCGATCGGCATGATCGCCTTCACGTGCATGAGGCGGTGCAGGAAGTAGTAGAGGAAGTCGTAGACGAGCAGGATGCCGACGCTCTGGACGATCCCCCACCACCACGTGGGCGCGGCGTCGGTGAAGAGCACGTCGTAGCCGACGTAAGGGATGCCGAGCGCCATGAGGAGCGAGAGCGTGCCGGTGAGGCCGCTCATGAGCGCGCGGTTCGTCGGGCTCACGCGCATCGGCATGCCCTGCTTGATGCGGTGCGACGCGAAGCGCGGTGACTGGTGCATCCACGCGAGCAGGGCCACGAGCAGACCGCTCACCGCGAGCGAAGCACCGATCCACGAATAGAGCGCGATCACGAGTCCTCCAGGCCGACGGGTGCGTCGGGGGGCGAATGAGAGCGGGGCGCACGCGGACGAGCAAGCACGCTCTTGCGAATGCGCACGGCGTACTCTGTGCGGATGCACGCATCCGCTCCGGGCCGCACACCGCTCAGCACCGAGGAGCTCCGCCAGGCGCTGCTCGCGCTCCCTGGCTGGCGCCACGAGGACGACTCGCTCGTGCGGGTCATCGAGCACCGCACGTTCCGCGACGCGATCGCGTTCCTCGTGCGGATCGCGTTCGAGGCCGAGATGGTGGGGCACCACCCCGAGATTGCGAACGTGTACGGGCGCGTGGAGCTGCGCCTGCGCACCCACGACGCGGGCAACCGCGTGACCGCGCTCGACGTGTCGCTCGCGGCCGCCATCGACGCGGTGCTCCGCGCTTCCTGAGCCGCGCGGGCGCTGCGATACTCGGACGATGACGTCGCTTCGAGCCCGACTCCTTCGCCTCACCCTCGCCGCGAGCCTCCTCGGCGCCGGCGCCTGCGACTGCGCGCCCGAGGTCGCGCGCACCTGCCGCAGCTCCGCGGACTGCGCCGATGGGCAGATCTGCCGCGATCAGGCGTGCGTTCCGGCGCCCATGCTCGACGCCGCGAGCCCCGACGCGTTCGCGCTCGACGCCGCGATCGGCGACGCGCCGGTCTGCCCCGTGGCCTGCGGCGCGAGCTGCTGTCGCGCGACCGAGGCCTGCTACCGCGACACGTGCATTCCCGACGGACCGACGTGCACGACGAGCGCCGACTGCACGGGCGACACCTACTGCGCGACCGACGCGGCGCCCGCGCGCTGCGTTCCGTACGGCGTGCCGAGCGATCACGTCTCGGACCCTGCATGCACGCGCCTCATCGTGGCGGGCACGTTCGCGCCCACCGTGCAGTGCGAGTTCCGCGAGGCGCCCGCCGGCGACGCGTTCCCGGCGAACCTCCACGTGCTCACCACGCCGATGGTGGTGGACTTCGCGATCGGCCGCGGCCCCGACGAGCCGCGTCGCCCTTCGATCGTCGCGGTCTTCGACGACGGCGTCGACGGCTCGAGCGAGCAGCCCACGGGCGTCATCCGCATCCTCGACGGTGCGACGTGCGCCCAGCAGGCCGAGCTCGGCTCGCTGCAGCTCACCTCGCACAGCTCGCCGCCCGCGGTGGGCGATCTCGATGGCGACGGCCGCGCGGAGATCGTCGCGTACCAGGCCGGCGGTGGCCTCGTCGCGTTCACCTACGACGCGAGGGCAGGCGCGTGGGCGATCCTCTGGCGCTCGCACCTCTCCGACGGATCGGCGTTCAGTCCCACCGGCGCGGGCTGGGCGGGGCCCACGATCGTCGACATGGACGACGACGGCACGCCCGAGGTGCTGCGCGGCACGATGGTCTTCGCGGCCGACGGGACCTACCTCGGCGGCATGGGGGCTGCGCCCGAGTACTCGGCGGGACAGTTCCCCGTCGTGATCGACGTCGATCTCGATGGCCGTCTCGAGCACGTGAACGGAGACCTCTTGCGCGAGTGGGATCCGACCACGCGCACGTGGAGCGTCGATCCGATCTCGACCTCCACACAGACGCCCGGCTTCACCGCGGTCGCAGACTTCGGTGACTTCCCGGGCACGGCGTCGCTCCCGGCCGCCACGCCGGAGATCGTGGTGATCACGAGCGGCGCGGCGCGCGTGCAGACGCTCGACGGAACCATCGTCTTCGGACCGGTCGCGCTCCCCGGCGGAGGCACTGGCGGACCGCCGACGATCGGCGACTTCGACGGCGACGGACGCCCCGAGCTCGCGAGCGCCGGTGGCTCTGCGTACACGGTCTTCGATCTCGACTGCACCTCTGCCGGCGGCACTGGCGCCTGCGCGAGCGGTCGCACCGACGGCGTGCTCTGGACGCAGCCCTCGCAGGATCAGTCGAGCAACGTGACGGGCTCGAGCATCTTCGACTTCGAGGGGGACGGCGCGGCCGAGGCCGTGTACGGCGACGAGTGCTTCATCCGCGTGTACGCAGGCGCGACGGGCGACGTGCTCTTCAGTCAGTCGCGAAGCTCGTGCACCTGGTACGAGAACCCGGTCATCGCGGATCTCGATGGCGACTTCAACGCGGAGATCGTCATCGGCGACAACTACAACTGCGGCGCCGCCGACAGCGGTCGCAATTGCTCGGGCTTCGGCCTCGGGCCGCGCAACACCGATCCGATCTTCGCGGGCCTGCGCTGTGGCGCCCCCGAGGACTGCCTCTCGGGCGTGTGCGACGCGGGCTTCTGCCGCTGCACCGCCGACACCGAGTGCTGCTCGGGCGCGGGCTGTGATCGCGCGGCCTTCGTGTGCGAGGTGCCTCCCACGGGCACGCCAGGCACCGGCAACACGTGTCGCGCGTCGCGCCCGATCGGCACGCTCGGGATCCGCGTGTACCGGGACGCCGCCGATCGCTGGGTGAACTCGCGCCGCATCTGGAACCAGCACCCGTACTACGTGACGAACGTGAGCGAGGAGGGCGTGGTCCCGCGTACGAGCGCCGTGATGTCGAACTGGCTCGATCCCTCGCTGAACAACTTCCGACAGAACGTGCAGGGCGATCTCGTGCCCGGCGCCTCTCCCGATCTGACGACGGGCGGGAGCCCTCTGTCGTGCTCGGAGACGACGGCGCGCTTGCAGGCCCGCGTGTGCAACCGCGGCACCGAGCCCGTGGGCTCGGGCGTGACGGTGGGCTTCTTCGTGGGCGATCCGATGGCGGGCGGCACCGAGATCTGCACGGGCTCGAGCGTGCGCGACCTCGCGGTGGGCGAGTGCGAGATGGTGACGTGCGAGTGGCCCGAGGCGCCGCGCGAGGGCGCGATGGCCGTGGACGTCTACGTCGTGGCCGACGCCGAGGGCATCGCGGGCGAGTGCCGCGAAGACAACAACGTCACCGTCTTCGAAGACGTGTGGTGCGGCGCGCTCTTCTGAGACGCCGAGACGAAGAGAGCGGAGGCAGGCGTGGACGCCGACGAGCAGGAGAAGATCTTCGGGGATCTCGGGCAGATCTTCGGTGATCTCTTCGCTGGCGGGGCCAAGGCCACCTCGGGGCGGGGCGCCGATCTGCGGATGTCGTCGAGCCTCACGCTCGTCGAGGCGATGCACGGCGTGCGGCGCACGCTCGAGGTCGAGCGACGACGGCCGTGCACACGCTGCGACGGCAAGGGGGGTGGCCCGGGAGCGACCCTCTCGCCGTGCGCGCGCTGCCAGGGCTCGGGGCGGATCTCCGTGCAGAACGGCATGTTCCAGACGGTGACGCCTTGCCCCGAGTGCCGCGGGCTCAAGGGTCGATGGAGCGAGCCCTGCAGCGCGTGCGAGGGCACGGGCGATCGTCGTGACGAGGTGTCGATCGAGCTCACGGTGCCGCCGGGTGTGCGACCCGGTCAGAGGCTGCGCCTCGCGGGTCAGGGCAACCCACCTCGCTCGAGCGAGCCCGGGCCCGACGGCAAGCCTCCGACGGCGGGAGACCTCTACGTCGTGATCGAGCTCGCGCTGCCCGCGGGCCTCACGATCGAGGGGGACCATCTCGTGGCGCGGGTGCGCCTCGATCCAGAGAAGGCGCGCCGCGGGGGCATCCTCACCGTGCCGTGGATCGATGGCTCCGCGCGCGTCGCGGTGCCCCCGAACACCGCGCACGGCGCCCGGATCACCAAGCGCGGCTGGGGCCTCCTCCCCGTCGGCACGCCGTTTCGCCCACCCTCGGACGACGGCACGCCCTACCGCGCGCCCGAGCCGGGCGAGCGCGGAGATCTCCTCGTCGAGATCCACCTCGGAGGTGATCTCGACGCGCTCCTCGAGGCCGAGCTCGCTGCCACGCCTCCCTCGTCGCTCGCCACGAGCGTCGCCACGGGACCGCCGCGCGAGGCGCGCATCGCGTTCGGCCTCGTCGCCGCGATCGCCCTCGGCCTGGGTTACTACCTGCTCACGCGCTGACGCGCTGAGCGGTCGGCGGCCGCGAGCGCGCCGCTCCCCTCAGCTCCGATCGTCGGAGCCGCCCACGGGCTCCGACGCCGCCTCTTCGCGCGAGGGCCGCGCAGCGCGCCGCTCGACGGCGCCACCACGCGTGATCTCGCGGAGGATCTCCGTCGCGTACGCGCCCGAGGGCAGCGTGAAGGCCACGGTCACCACGTCCCCTTCCGCCGCCACCGACGGATCCTTCACGAGCACGCGGTAGTTGCGACGTGTGCCCTCCCCCGCTCGTCGAAAACGATCGAGGTGCTCGCGCGTGAGCCCTGCGCGGGCCAGCGCGGCCTCCTCGCGCTCGCGCGCGACGCGCTCGGGCCAGCGCATCTCGGCGCCCATCATCGGCCCCGTCGCGCTCACCTCGAGCCGATCGGCGCGAGCCTGCACCTCCGCCACGTCGTCGGCCACGAAGAGCCCTCCCGAGTCTTCCTTCCGCACGAGGTCGCCGTCGACGATCCGCCCGAGCTCGCCGTTCGCGACGCGCTCGGCGAGGAGCGCGTTGAAGATCTCCGACTGCAGCGCCGACACGAGCAGCTTGCGCTCGAAGGGCTTTTCCGGCGCGCGCCCCCCTTCGACGATCCACCGCCGCGCGCGCGCCGCGTTGTCGCCATCGCGGCCGAAGCGCTGTGTACCGAAGTACGAGGGCGCGCCATGAGCCACGAGCCACGAGAGCGAGCGCTCGAGGTCGGCGACGCGATCGGCCGCGATGCCCCGCAAGCGGAGCACGAAGCGATTGCCGGCGAGGTGACCGGTCTTGATCTTGTTCGCGTGACGCGAGGCCTCGAGCACGCGAACGCCGGGCACCTCGATCGCGCGCGCCTCGTCGGCGGTCCGCTTGCTGAGGAAGCTGGCCCACTGCGTCGTCACGGCGTGACGATCCTTCATGCCCGCGTAGCCAGCGTCGCGCCCCGAGGATCCGAGGGCCTCGGCGATCGCTCGCACCGCACGCTCGGTGTCGAGGCCCCTCTTCTCGAAGCGCACGTAGAGGTGCTCGCCCTGCCCGAGCGGTAGATAGGCCGGGAGCTCGTGGACCTCGAAGTCGTCCTCCGTTTCCTTGAAAAACGCAGCGATCGGCGCGATCTCGGGGGCAGCGAAGGGCAGCGGTGCGCTCATGGCGCGCAACCCTGACACGAGCCTCCAGCGCCGGCCCGCGCTCGGTGACTGCGAGGCCAGTGCCTCACGCAACCATAGACGGGGCCCGACGCGCTCCCTTACCCTGGGTGTCCCTCGTACAGCCGCGCGGCGCGGCACGGAGGTTGAGGCGGGTGGTCAGTTCGCGTCGAGAGCGCGTTCGCACCGAGGCAGTCAGGCTGCTGAGCGCTGGCGTCACCGGCCACGTCTTTCCGGGCGCCGCCGCGGGCCTGTCGTTTCGGGCGCCCGACGGCTCGGTCGACTTCGTCTCCGCCAGCGCGGGCATGCTCATCGCGCCCGCCGTCGCGGCGAGCGGCTCCGATCGCAACAAGCTCGTGGCCGACGACTCCATCTACGACCTCGCGTCGCTCACGAAGCCCGTGTTCGCGACGATCTGTCTCCGCCTCGTCGAGCGGGGAGCACTCTCGCTCGACCTCCGCGCCGAGCAGCTCGTGGCCGACGTGCGCGGCACGCCGGGTGGCTCGGCCACGCTCGAGCAGCTGCTCTGTCATCGCGCGGGCATCGCTGCGTGGGGCGGCCTCTACCTCGATGTGCCGCACGATCTCGGCACCACGGCGGCACGCCGCTGGATCTTCACCGAGGCCGCGCGCCGTGCCGAAGAGACGTCGCGACGAGGGCCCTCGACGTCGGTCTACAGCGACCTCGGCTACATCGTCGCCGCAGAGATCGTGACGCGCGCGACGGGCCGCGATCTCGCGAGCCATCTCGCCAAGGAGATCTCGGAGCCGCTCGGGCTCAAGCCGCTCGAGCTCTGCTATCCACCCGCGCTCGGCCCGGAGCTGCAGCGCGAGCTCGGAAAGCGCGTGGCGCCCACCGAGCGCGACGAGTGGCGCGGACGCCTCGTGCGCGGCGAGGTGCACGACGAGAACTGCGCGGCGCTCGGGGGGATCAGCGGGCACGCGGGCATGTTCGGCACCGCGCGCGGCATGGCGGTCCTCGGTCGGGCCGTGCTCGATGCCGCGACCGGGCGCACCAAGGGCACCACGCCGATCCTGAGCGAGGCCACGATGAAGGCCGCGCTCGGCCCGCGCGACGGAGGCACGCACCGCCTCGGATGGGACGGAAAGAGCGCCATCGACAGCTCCGCGGGCAAGCGCATGAGCCCGCAGACGTTCGGGCACCTCGGCTTCACCGGAACCTCCATCTGGTGTGATCCCGTGGCCGACGTCGTGATCGTGCTGCTCTCGAACCGCGTGTGCCCGAGCCGCGCGAACGAGAAGATCAAGGGGTTCCGCCCCGCGTTCCACGACGCGATGATGGCGGCCCTCACCCAGGCCTGAGGCTGCGGCGACAGCGCTGCCGGCCGAACAGCCAGCGATCGGCCCTGCCGATCGGCCCTGACGATCAGCCCCGCCGATCAGCCCTCCGCGTCGAGCTCGCCTCGCAGGCGCCGTGCGAGCCGTCCCTGCACGCGCGTCGAGCCCACGTTGCGCGCCGCCCGCGCGATGGCGCTGGGCTCGCCCACGATCACGACGAGCCGACGCGCGCGCGTGATCGCGGTGTAGAGGAGCGGACGCGCGAGCATCACGTGGTGACTGCCGTGGAGCACGAGCACGATCGCGGGGAATTCCGAGCCCTGGCTCTTGTGCACCGTCGCCGCGTACGCGAGCACGAGCCCATCGAGCTCGTCGTCGCGGTAGCTCGTCTCGCCGACGTCGAAGTCCACGTACGTCACGCCGTCGACGACGCGGCGGACCCAGCCGATGTCGCCGTTCCACACCTCGCGCTCGTAGTCGTTGGCGGTCTGCATGACCTTGTCGCCGACGCGAAATCGCCCGCGCTTGGAGGGCGTGGGCACGAGCTCCTCCTGGAGCATCGCGTTCAGGGCGTCGGTGCCGAGCGGGCCCTTGCGCATGGGGGTGAGCACCTGCACGTCGCGCACGGGATCGAGCTCGTACGCGGGCGGGATCCGACGCAGCACCTCGCGCAGCTTCTCGACCACGCGCTCGGGCTCGTGCGCCTCCACCACGAAGAGCTCGCCCGGCCCCTTGTGGCCCCGCGGCGAGGAGCTGGGGGCCTGCCCCGACGCGATCGCGTGCGCACCACGGACGATCGCGGACTCCTCGGCCTGACGGAACACGCGCTCGAGGCGCACCACGGGCACGACCTCCGAGCCGATGACCTCGCGCAGCACGTGCCCCGCGCCCACGGGTGGCAGCTGATCGATGTCACCCACCAGCACCAGCGTCGCGTCGCGATGGATCGCGCGCTCGAGCGCGGCGCCGAGGCGCACGTCGAGCATGGAGGCCTCGTCGACGATCACCACGTCGGCGTCGAGCGGATGATCCTCGCCCCGCACGAAGTCGGCCGTGCCGGGGTTCCACTCGAGCACGCGGTGGATGGTCTTGGCCTCGCGGCCCGTGGCCTCGCTCATGCGCTTGGCAGCGCGGCCCGTCGGCGCCGCGAGGAGCACGCGTCGCTCGAGCGCCTCGTGCACGGCGACGATCGCCCGCAGCGTCGTGGTCTTGCCGGTGCCCGGGCCACCCGTCAGCACGAGCACGCCGACCTCGGTCGAGCGCTCCACCGCCTCGCGCTGACGATCGGCGAGCGCGACGCCCCCCGCGCCCTTCGCCGTGTGCGCCTCGAGGGCCGCGCGCACCTTCGACGACGGCTTGCGATGTCCCACGCGCGCGCGCAGCCCCTGCGCGAGGCCCTCCTCGGCCTCGTGGAGCTCGGGCAGGAACGCGTCGTCGCCCTCGAGGACGATCTGGTGATCGGCCGCGAGCGCCTCGAGCGTGCGAGGCACGAGCGACGCCGGCACCCCGAGTGACGCGACCCCGCGCACCAGCTCCTCGCGCGGCAAGCACGTGTGTCCGTCGTCGGCGCCGCGCGCGAGCACGTAGAGGAGCGCGCCGCGCGCACGCCGCGGATCGTCGGGCGCGATGCCGATCTCCTTGCCGATGCGATCGGCCGTGAGGAAGCCGATGCCCGGCACCTCTTCGGCGGCGAGGTAGGGATCTTCGCGGAGCTGGGTCGCGGTGCGCGCCCCGAAGCGCGCGTAGAGCTTGCGCGAGAGCGCGGGGCCCAGGCCGAGGCCGTGCAGGAACGCGAGGCTGTCGGCCTCACCGCGTCGCTCGCGCACCGCCTCCGCGAGCGCCAGCCCCTTCTTGCCTCCGAGGCCCGGCACCTCCTTGAGGCGCGCGCTCTCGCGCGTGATGACGTCGAGCGTGCGATCACCGAAGCGAGCGACCACGCGCTCGGCCAGGCGGGGGCCGATCCCGGAGACGAGCCCACCGCCGAGGAACTTCGCGAGGCCGTCGCGGCTCGAGGGCAGGATGGGCACGAACGAGCTCACGCGGAAGCGCTCGCCGTGCACGGCGTGCTTCTCGAATCGCCCACGGAATTGGGCCTTCTCGCCGATCCTCGCGCCCGCGAGATCGCCCACGAGGACCACCGGCTTGCCGCGCGGCGCGCGGCGCGCGTTCGCGACCGCGAAGGTGCCGTCCTTCGCGACGAAGCGCTGATCCTCGACGATCGCCGCGAAGCTCTCCTCGCGCGCGTCGACGCCGGTCGGCAGCGCGAGCGTGCCGCTGCCGCGAGGGCCGCCGGGCGGAGCCCCGGGCTTGTCGGCCGAGGGGTCGGATCGAGCATCGCGGGTCACGTCAACGTCCCGGGGTGCACGCACTGTAGTGGAAGTCCTCGATCGCGTCCGCACGCAGCGCCTCCGGCTCGAGACGCCCGAGACAGCGCCCTTCCTCGGTCGCGAGGCTCGGGACGAAGGCCAGGCGATGCCCCTCGCCATCGCGCAGGACGAGCGGCTCACCCGCGTTCGAGAGGCCCGAGGGGACGATCGTGCGCCCCACGGTCACGAGCGGTGTCCCCGCGGGCACGCCCGCGAGATCGGGATCGAAGCCCTCGCCCACCACGAGCACGCGCGCGCCGGACACGAGCACGCGCGAAGAGCGCAGCGGCTGCCCCTCGTCGTCCTCGCGATCCGCGAGCGACAGGCCCTCGAGGCTCGCGGACGCCGCTCCGACGTTCGCGAGCTCGACCCACTCCTGCGCGGGCTCGGGTCCCTCCGGATCGGCACAGACCTCGGTGATCGTGATCGGTGCGAGCGGCGGCGTGGTCGCGATGACCCACGGGATCGCGGTGCGTCGGCCCGCGAGATCCACGAGCGTGAGCGTGCCGTCGAGACGGGCGCTCGCCTCGAGCCCCGCGAGCCCCATCCGTGCCTCTCCTCGCGGCGCGATCGCTCGGAGCGCGCCTCCCCCATACGTGAGCTCCACCCGGACGGGCTCGTCCGCGACGAGGTCTGCGCGCCAGCTGCGATCGGTCGCGATCACACACGCCCGCGTGCGATCGGGTGCAGCGTCGATCGCGCACGCCGAGGGGGCGATCAGCGAAGGGGGGGCGAGGTCGGGCCCGCTCGACGTGGTCACGTGCACCGCGACGGGCTCGATCACTGCGCCCGTGGCGTCGCGCAGATCGTCGGTGGTCTCGATCACCACGGGCGAGGCCGGCGCGAGGGCCGTCGCCCACTCCACCCAGAGACACGTGACCTCGGCGAAGCCCAGCGGCTCGCAGCGCACGAGCGACACGCGCGGCGCGCTCACCGCATCGCCCACCTCGAGCCGCACGGGGCTCGCCCCGAGCAGCACGTCGCCGTCGATGGCGAGCACGAGCGGCGCCGCGTCGAGCGGGACGTCGAGCGTGCCATCGGCCGGAAACGCTCCCACCACGCGCGCACCGGCGCGTGCCTCGCGCGACACGGATCCGGCCACGATCTCGGCCGACCCGAGGCTCTCGCCCTCGTCCGAGGCGGCGAAGCCCGCGACGATCACGGCGAGCGGGGCGCCCGGTGCGAGCGGTGCGCGCGGTGTCAGGGTCACGCTCGTTCCGTCGCGCTCGATCGCTGCGTCGATGCGCCGCGCCCGCGTGGCGATCGTGAGCGGCCGTCGCGAGACGTCCTCGCGCAGCGCGTCGTCGACCTCGCCCTCGATCACGAAGAGCGCCTCGGGATCGGCGAGCAAGGGCCGACTCGCCACGATCTCGAAGCGAGGCTGCCGCGGCAGCGCGTCGAACGGCCAGAGCCGCCCCGACACGTCGCGCGCGACGATCGACACGATCACGACGGGCTCGGGCGTCCCGCGCCTCGGTGTGTCGCGCTCGGGCGCGTCACGCGGAGCGAGGATGGGCACCTCGAAGCACGACGTGACGAGGATCGCGAGGACGAAGGTGGTCACGCACGTGAGGACGCAGCGCATGGTGCGCGCTCATCGGTGGCAGGCGCGGCGTGTTGCGTGCGCCTCGCTCGGCAGCTCTCCCCGAGCCGGCCCGAAGAGCGACGGGCGACACGGCCGTGAGGCACGGGGTTCTCGCGCTCTGCGAATCCTGGATTCCGATCAGACGCGAGGATGCAGAGGCTCAGGCGCGGTCCCGTTGCGGCGCGTACCTCCATGTTCCTGTTCGATGGGGAGCTGGAAGGGACTGGCCCGCGCCTCCGAGGGTGCGGCCGTGAGGCACGGGGTTGTCGCGCTCTGCGAATCCGGAATTCCGATCAGACGCGAGGACGCAGAGGCTCACGCGCGGTCCCGTTGCGGCGCGTACCTCCATGTTCCTGTTCGATGGGGAGCTGGAAGGGACTGGCCCGCGCCTCCGAGGGCGCGTCCGTGAGGCACGGCTACTCGGGAAGGCCCTGGAGGAACGGCTCCCACTCCACGAAGCGGGTCGTGGGCGCCGCCATCCGCAGCGCCATGCTCCAGTTCGGACGGTGGGGCTTGTGGCGCGGCACCATCCCGCACTCCTCGGGCGTCGCGTACCCCTTCTTCACGTTGCAGGTGCGGCACGAGGTCACGAGGTTGTCCCAGCTCGACTTGCCCCCGCGTGAGCGCGGAAGGACGTGGTCGAGGTTCAGATCGCGCACCGGTGGACGCCCTCCACAGTACTGGCAGGTGAAGGCATCGCGGAGGAAGACGTTGCGGCGCGAGAGGCGCAGCGGCGCGGACGGAACGCGGTTGTAGCCCACGAGCACGAGCACGCGCGGCACGCGGATGGGACCGCGCGGCGTGCCGATCGCATCCTCCTGCGGGCCCGGCATCAGCGACGCCCAGGCCTCGAAGTCCATCGGCTCGTAGCGCGCATCGAGCGCGCGCGCGCGACCGAGGTAGAGCAGCGTGAACGCGTGCCGCGCGGTCGTGATGCGCACGGGCTGAAAGGACCGGTTCAAGACGAGCACGGGCGAGGCGAGCCCGGTCTTGGTGGAGCGGTCGGCCATGGCGCGCTCGAGCGCGCGCTCGACGCTGCGCTCCGAGACCCCCTCGTGAGGGGCACCCGAGAAAGCGGCCTTCACACGCGTGAGGATAGTACGCGGGCCCCCTCGCCGCCCGGGTTTGCTCCGTCCGAAGGCCTAGGCCACTCTGCGCCTCCTTCGACCGTCACGAGCGCAGCGCGCTCCGGGCTGCTCCTCTCGCACACGCACCATGGCCAAGAAGAAGCGCGGCAAGAGCGTCGCTCCTCCACCTCCCGATGCGGCGCGCACGAGCACGCCGGACGTGGCGACCTCGCCTGCGAGCCCGCCCTCGACCGCGTCGATCGACGCGATCCCCGAGGTGCCCATCGACGACGTGCTCGACAGCGCTCCCACGCAGGTCGTCCGCCTCGACGCCATCGTGGTCGCGGCCCCGCGCGAGGAGCGCTCGCCCGTCCCGCCTCCGCCCCCCGCATCCTCGTCTCCGTCCGCCGCCGCTTCGCCTTCGCCGGTGTCGATTCCGCCGGTGCACGCCACGCTGGTCGGCCACCCGCTCGAGGCGCTCGATCTCGCGAGCGCGAGCGTGGCGGGGGAGCTCTCCGCGCCGAGCACTGCCTCCGAGCCGCCCCCTCCGCCCGCGACGCCGCGCGCGCGCCGCATCGTCGCGATCGGCGGCGCCAAGGGCGGCGTGGGCAAGAGCGTCTTCGCCGCGAACGTCGCGATCTATCTCGCCTCGATCGGGCGACGCGTGCTCGTGGTCGATGCCGATCGCGGCGGAGCGAACCTGCACACGCTCGTGGGCGGTCCCGCCATCCCCGCGGTCGGCACGCACGACACGGCCGTCTCGCAGCTCCAGCTCGTGACGACGGGCCTCGACGAGGGCCTCTCCGCACGCCGCGCGCCCACGAACCTCCGCGCGCTCTACGCGGATCTGCGCGCCCGCTCGGCCGACTACGCGGTCGTCGATCTGGGGAGCCTCGGCACGCGCGCCGCGATCGACGCGTTCCTCGCGGCCGATCTCACGGCCTTCGTCACGGTGCCCGAGCCCACCGCGCTGTCGAACACCTATCGACTCCTCTCGCGCGCGTTCGCGCGGAGCCTCGCCCCCACGCTGGGCGCCGCGGATCGACGCACGCTCGTGACCTTCTCGCGCCGCCTCGGCGGCTCGCCCGCGCCGCTCGATCTCTGGCGCGCGCTGGAAGACGACGGTCACCCGCTGGCGGATCG
>JAIBCE010000281.1 GCA_019694315.1 Sandaracinaceae bacterium | reverse complement strand
GTAGACGGCCAGGGGTTTCCGGAGGAATCGGACGCGACCTGGAGGAGCTCGTGGCGAAGCTGCTCGACGACGGGCCCCACGCCGCGCTCATGGCGCGAGCCGCAAACCTCCGCGGCGAGGACCCCGATCTCCTCGCGCGCCGCATGGTCGAGACGTCGCGCGTGGCCTCCGGCACGAGGACGGTGCCTCGCGATGAGGGGTCGAATTCGACCGCGAGCGCAGGACACGATCCTGGTGGCGAAGTGGTGGGCAAAGAGCGTCGTGAATATCGAGCAGTCATCGCTTGTTGGGCTGCTGGGCGTGCTCGGAGACATCGTCGTCGACGCGGGAGAGCGGTGGAGGTGGTCGAGAGCCTCGTGAACATCGCCGGAAACGAGGAGCCGCGCATGCCGAGCGCCCCGGTCGTGCGGGGGCCGCTCCTTCGCGAGCCTTTGGTCTTCTACACTCCTGTTCCCTGGTGGCCGCTTCTGCTTGGTCAGGCTGGCATCATGGCGATCGTGCTCGCCAGGTACGCTGTGGGCGCGTCCGTGTGGGGCGCGTTGGCAGAAGGGCTGAGCTTCGAGTGCGGGGTCGTTCCGGTCACAGTCGCGCTCGTGCTCGTCGCGAGGAGAACATGGGCGCTCAGGCTCACGGCGAAGGGACTCCGAACACGCCTGACACGATTCGATCGCATCTCGTACGAGCATGTCCGCGAAATCCATGTGAGAAGCGCCACCGAACTGACCGTCTCGTTGGTCTCTGGTGAGTCCGTCGCCCTGAGCGTGTGCCGCGCGGCGGCTGCAGCGACAGCCATCGAGAGCCGGTTGGTACCGAGCAACTACCGGGAGCACTTGTAGTGTCTCAGGGTCCGATTCGAAGCGCTGGAGGTCGCTGTGCGTGCAAGTTGCCGCGAGTTCCGCACGCGACCCATCCCGAGTGCCGCGCCCAGCGAACAGTAGGGTGTATGTGAGCGCACCCTACCGAGATGAGCTGAGCTTGGAACACGATGTTCCTCGTCACCTCGCGATGCGTGTCGGGATGGTGGTCCATGCGCGTCTTGCCTTGGCCGCCGGGGTACTGACACTCCTCCTCAGCACGCTGGCCACAGTCTTCGTCGGAGCCTTCGGGGTCGCGGTGGATGCGACCGTGTCATGGCTCGTGAGCGCCGCCGTGGTCGTGCTCGCGTTCTGCGCGATGTGGAGACCGGGCCGGGAGACGGTCCTTCTCGTCTCGACGACCGAGCTCGGGTGGCGGACCGGCTGGGTCGACCACCGCGTCGTGCGCGAGAGCGGTCTCGCGGTGTTGGTGGAGACGGATGGACGAATCCTGGTAGGCAGTGACGCGATCGGCCGCACGGCCACGCCGGATGCGCTCCGAGCCGCGCTGGTCGCGAAGGGATGGGGTGTGGCGTAGTTTGGGATTCTCCTCTCCGTGATCGCCGGTGCGCGCTGGCGTCGGCGAAGCGGTCGAGCACCTCGGCGGTGGTGATCGCGAAGTCGCGCGGTCGCATTCGGTGCGCGCCCGGTCGTCGCAGGCACGCGCTCGAGATCTCCTGGCGCGGTGACCCGATGCTCGCCGAGCTCGGGGCTGACGTTGCTGGAAGCACGGGGCGCGCAGGCGTTCGCGGAGCCCGGCCGGAATGTCCGGCTCTGCTGCTGATCGCATCCGCTCGCCGATGGCATATTCTCGCAGTCGTGCACTCCGTGAAGGCCACCGACCTCGTGACGCTCCGGCGTCAGCTCGCGGACGAGGCGCCCGAGGCACTCGAGGCGATCCGAGCGCGCATGCCGAGCGAGCTGCGCAGGGTGCTCGACGCGAGCGTCGCCTCGACGTGGCTGCCCGACCCGCAGATCGTCGAGATCTACGGCCACTTCTGCGCGGTGCTCCACCCCGGCGTGCTCCATCCCTACGTGCAGCTCGGCCGCCGCGCCGCGCGCGCGAGCTACGGGGGCGTCTATCGCATCTTCCTCGCGATCCCCTCGACCGCGTTCGTGATCGACAAGGCCGCACGCATGTGGGCCGCCTACCACTCGAGCGGCACCGCGACGGTCGAGGAGGTCACGTCCGGTGGCGCGCTCTTCGTGGTGCGGGGCGCCGAGCCGATCCGACGCGAGATGCTCGACTTCGTCTCGGGCCACATCCTCGCGCTCGCCGAGCTCACGCGCGCACGCGATGCGAAGGTGGTCGTGGCGAGCGAGGGCGATGGCATCTATCGATGGACCGTGCGCTGGCGGTGATCGCTGCTCGGCTGCGGATCATCGGCTCAGCGTTCGAGCACCGTCGGCCCTCATCGAACGGTGCGCTCGACCTCGAGGAAGAGCGCCGTGAGCGCATCGAGGCGTGCCGCGCCCACCCGCGCGCGCAGCGAGGTCCAGGGCACTGGTCGCGACGCCTCGAAGCCCACCCCATCGACCATGAAGAAGTGGCCCGCGTACTCCTGGCGCGGCTCACCGAGCGCCTCGCGAATGTCGTAGAAGCTCGAGATCGCGGTGGCGATCACCGCGCGCGCCTGCGTGTCGTCGGCCTCCGCGAGCGCGTCCACGATCCAAGCGCCCAGGCGATCGAGCGCTGCTTCGCACGACGAAGGATTGCCGAGCGCAGCCCTGTCCACGGGCGAGGTGAGTCGTCCATGGGAGGCCTGGTCGCCCGCAGAGGCCTCGGCACGAGAGAGCACCTTCTCGGGTGTCGCCTCCTTGGTCGTTGCCCTCCTCGGCTCTTCGTTCCTGGGTGTTGCGTTCTTCGACGCAGCCTTCTTGGGCGCAGGCTTCCTGGGCGCAGGCTTCTTGGGCGCAGTCTTCTTGGACGCAGTCTTCTTCGTGGCCATCGAGCTTCTCCTCTCCATGTCATCGTGCGAGGCGAGCGCGCCTCGCTCGGCCGTGCGCGAGCTGATCGGCGACGAAGTCGCGCAGCGATCGTCCGGCGTGCGCGAGCTGCTGCGGGATGAACGAGGCGCTCGTCAGCCCAGGCAGTGTGTTCGTCTCGAGGAACGTGATGCCGTGTGTGCCCGCGATGACGTCGGTGCGCGTGTAGCCCTCGCAGCCGAGCGCGCGGTGAGCGGCCACCGCGACGCGCCGCGCCTCGGTCGCGATCTCCGGCGCCACCTCGGCAGGCGTGAGCTCCTGAGTGCCGCGGCCGAGATACTTGCCCTGGAAGTCGAACGCGCGACCGGGATCGAGCCGCACCTCCGAGGCGCAGAGGGCGATCGGGCCCTCGTCGGAGTCGACCACTCCGATGGTGAGCTCCGTGCCCGTGACGAAGGGCTCGACGAGATAGGGCACTCCACTCGCGCTCACCGCCGCTGCCACCTCGTCGAGCTGCGCCGCGGCGGCGAGGTGATGAAGGCCCGTCGACGAGCCATCGGCCACCGGCTTCACCACCACGCGGCCATGCTCCGCGAGGAGCGCCGACAAGGCCGTTGTCACCACGCTCTCGCTCCCCGACACGATCGCAGCCGGCGCCACACGCACGCCCGCCGCGCTCACGATCTCCTTCGCGCGCGCCTTGTCGAACGCGGCCGCGCTCGCCTTCGAGCCCGAGCCCGTGAAGGCGAGGCCGCGCGCCTCGAGCTCGGCCTGGATCACGCCGTTTTCCCCTTCGCCGCCATGGAACGCGAGGAAGAGCACGTCGTCTCCGCCGACGAGGTCGAGGGCTGCGTGCAAGCTCGTGGCGAGCGGCGCGCGACGAGGCACGAAGTCCTCCTCGAACGGCCGCGTGTGCGCGGAGAGCTCGGTCGCATCCACCTCGTGCACACGTCCCTCGGACGTGACGAACCACGGCCGCGGCCCATCGATCGCGGCGACCACGTTGCGCGCCGAGGCCACCGAGACGCGGCGCTCCGAAGACGCACCACCGAAGAGCACGATCACCGAGGGAGACGACATGGAACGGCGAGGATATCCGCGCCTCGCCTCGTGTCCCACCGCCAAGGGCCCCCAGCGCGGGCGAAGCCCGCAGCCCAAACTTCCGAATCTTCGCGCCGCGCGAAGATTCTCGGACGTAGTAGATCAGGGCGCGGGCGTGTCGGTCACCAGCACGCGACAGCGTGCCAGTACGGTGCCGGGCGTCGGCGTCACCTTCACGCGCACGACCACCGTGTCGCCCGGTGCCGGCACGAAGAGCGCCACGCGCTGGATCGTCTCCACGTGGGTGCCGTCGAGGCCACCGGTCCGCGTGCTCTCGAGCGACAGAGAGAAGGCCGACCCCGCCCCCGTGAGCCCGTCGGGTGACTGGAAGTCGCCCTCGCTGTCGAAGCCGAAGACCCCCTGACCCTGCGCGAGCGAGATCCCACGCGACGACACCGACAGCTCGAGCATGAACATCGGCTCGCCGCCACGGATGTCGAGGTCGAGCCACACGGCGTGCTGCGTGCCCGTCGTCGTCGGCAGCTCGAGCTCTGCGCTCCCGTCCGCGCCGAGCTCGCTGCGCCGCGCCGTCGCGAGGAAGCGCTGATTGGCGTTCTTCACCTTCCAATACGTGCGGATCACCGCCGCGAGCGGCAGCCCCACACACAGACCGAGGATCGCCAGGAGACAGTAGCCCATGGTCGCGGCACCTCCGGGGATTGTGACAGGAGCGCGCTCGCGCGAAGCGGAGATTGCGCATCGCTCGCCGCGCGGCTGTCGCCGTCGCCGAGGTTGGCAGCCGACCAGGTGGCACGTATCGTCGCGGTCGATGAAGTCCCACGCTCTCTCGCTCGCAGTCGTGGTGGTCGGAACGATCGTGGGGTGTGGCGACGAGCCGCACGGCGACGCCGGAAGTCCGGGCGTCGATGCCGGTCCGTCGCAGACCGACACAGGCGGTCTCGATGGCGCGGTCGACGCGAGCGGCGTGCCCGTCGATGCACCAGCGTCCGACGCGGGTCCCGATCCGTCGGTGTGTCTCGGGCCCGTCGTGCACGTCTCCACGACGGGCTCCGACACGTCCGGAGACGGATCGTCCGGCGCTCCGTGGGCCAGCGTGGCCTTCGCGGCGAGCCACGCGACAGCCGGCGCGACCATCCACGTGGCGAGCGGCACCTACCTCGAGACGACGACGATCGAGCTGCCCGTGGGCGTCTGTCTCGAGGGCGAGGGCGAGGGCACGGTGCTGCGCTCGACGCTCACCGCGCAGTGGGTTCCGATGCTCGCGTTGCGCTCCCCCGAAGGCACGCTCGGCAATCAGTCGGTGAGCGCGCTGAGCCTCGATGGACAGGCCCACGCCACGTCGTGGGGCCTCGTGATCGCGGGCCGGAGCAACGTGGATGTCCACCACCTCCACGTCACCGACTTCTTCGAGAGCGGCGTGATCTTCAGTGGCCTCGAGAACGCCGGCGGCGCCACGGCGCCGACCGTGTACGCCACGGGCAATCGATTCCACGACAGCACCATCCACGACAGCGCCACCAACGACGGCAACTACGGACGTGGAAACCTCCAGTTCGGTGGCCAAGACGGCATGCGCGTCTTCGGCAACGTCATCACCCAGCCCGAGCGCACACCCGGTCAGACCAACGACATCGGCTGGCCGATCAAGATGGCCAACGAGGGCCACATCCGGAATTGCCGTGTCTACGACAACCAGCTCCTGCGTACGCCGTTCATCGGGATCAACGGGGCGGGTCAGAACTGGAATTTCGCGTTCGAGATGTGGAACATCGAGGGCCTCGAGATGTGGGGAAACACGTTCCATGGCGCCGTGGATCTCGCGGCCGTGGGCCGTGGGAGCTCGGAGTTCGGCGTCTACATCCACGACAACGTGTTCCTCCAGCCCGAGCTCAACGACGCGCTCGAAGACGGCATTCGCCTCGAGGTCGACGAGCGGGACGTGATCATCGATCACAATCACTTCGAGAACCTCGCGCACGGCGTCGTGTTCAGCCCACATCGCTATCCGGGCACGGAGGTCGGGACCACCCTCGAGCGTGTGCAGATCACGCGGAACGTGTTCCAGAACATGGGCGTGATCGGACAGGTCGGACACTCGGTCCTTCGCTTCGACAACCAGGCAGAGAACCCGGAGACCACGGTCCGAGACTTCCTCGTGGCGCACAACGTCTTCCTCGGTCGCGCCGAGGGCGAGGGCATCTACATGGGCATGGGCGGCCCGTCGTACTCCGGTGTCGTCGAGAACGTCCGCATCTACAACAACGTGTTCCAGCACTTCCAGTATGCGGCCCTGTCGTTCGGGGCCGGCTACATGGGAATGCCCACCACGCTGAGCGGTCTCGAGATCCGGAACAACCTCGTCGTGGACTGCGGCAATGGCAACGAGCCTCTCTTCAGCAGCGCCGACGCCCCCGGCCTCGTCCTCGAAGGCGCCGTGCACGCGCCGCCCATGCTCGGCGCCGACGCCACCCCACTGCCGAGCTCCCCGCTCATCGACGCCGGCTACGACTACGGCCAACCCTTCCTCGGCAGCGCCCCCGACATCGGCGCGGTGGAAGTGATGCCCTGAGGGCGGCGTGACTCACCGCTGGGACGTGCAGAGGATGTGGCCGGGCGTCGGGAAACGTCAGTCGGGAGAACGTCAGTCGGGAGGACGTCGGTCTGGAACAGCCAGTCAGGAGGACGACAGTCTGCTGAGGCGCCGTTCAGCGCGGGGGCGAAGACGCGCGGAGGCGCGTGATCTGGAGGGCGAACTGCCCGGCGGGGTGGGCGCGCCACGCCTGGATGCGGGACACGGCCGCCGGCGGGAGGACGTCGACGGGAGGCAGGCGCGAGCTCGGATCCTCCCAGAGGAGCGCCGGGCTCGCGAGGGTGGCGAACGTGATGTCGGCCACGCTGAGGGCGTCGCCCACGAGGAAGGCGCGGCCGTCGGACAGTCGCTCGGCGATCGTGTCGAACGTGGCGTCGACCTTCTTGCGCGACCGCTCTGCGCCTTCGGCGTCGATGCGCATCGCCCGACGCATGAGGGGCCGGAGCACGGGAAACGCGAACGGCACGATCGCGCGCTCGTGCGAGGGAGTGACGGTCTGCGACGTGAACATCGCGAGCGTGGCGGCGCGATCGGGGAGGATGTGGAAATAGGCCCATCGACGGGTGTGGGGCCCGAGCTCGTCGCCGAGCATCGCCTCGAGGGCCTCGATCTCACGGCGCTCCTCGGGCGCGCGGCCATAGAGGCGCGCCTCGGGGCGCTGTCGATCGGCCCACGCCAGGATGTCCTTGGAGTCGGGGAGCACGCCCTCGTCGGTGACGAGCACGGGCGTGGTGCGCTTGCCGCCGGCGCGGCGCACGGCGGGCGCGTGGAAGCCCGGCAGGTGTGCCTCTTCGTGGTAGGCGAGCCCCGCGTGATCGAGCGCCCAGCGGGCCTTGTCGCAGTAGTGACTGAAGGAGATCGTGACGAGGCGGGGAGTGGTCATGGGCTGGGTCGTGGTTCGGTCGAGGATCGGTCGTGCCGTAGTCGAGCACCGGGAGGGCAGAGGAGTGCACGCGAGCCGGCAGCATCGCCGGCCCGGCGGGGGATGCAAAGCGCGGAGGCGACGATCGCCGCGTGGCGAGCAGGCGGGCTGCGACTACGCTCGGGTCGGTGGCCTTCGACTTCGATGCGTTCTTCCGCGCGCGCCCCGTGATCCTCGCGCCCATGGAGGACGTGACCGACGCGGTGTTCCGGCGCGTGTGTCGGCGGCGGGGGGCCACGCTGTGCGTGACGGAATTCGTGAACGCAGACGGTCTGATCGCGGGTCACGACGAGGCCGCGGACAAGGTCGCGCTCGAGGCCGACGATGCGCCGACGGCGATCCAGATCTACGGCGCCGATCCCGAGCGTCTCGCGCAGGCGGCCGAGATCGCCTCTCGCGCGGAGCCGGCGTTCGTCGATCTCAATTGCGGCTGCTGGGTGCCCAAGATCGCGCGCAGCGGCGCAGGCGCGGGCTGGCTCGGAGAGCCCGAGGCCATGATCGCGATGGCGAAGCTCGTCGTGTCGCGCGTGTCCCACCCCGTGACGGTGAAGACCCGCATCGGTACGGGCCGCGAGGGGACCGAGGGCATGCCGATCGTGGACCTCGCGCGACGGCTCGAGGACGCGGGGGTGCGCGCGATCACGATCCACTGTCGGACCGCGAAGAAGGGACACGAGGGAAAGGCCGATTGGTCGTGGGCCAGGAAGGCCCGACATGCAGTCTCGATTCCGGTGATCGTCAATGGCGACATCCGCTCGGCCGACGACGCCGCGCGCGCGCTCCGCGAGACGGGCTGTGCAGGCGTGATGATCGGACGTCGCGCGATCGAGCATCCATGGGTGTTCCGCGAGTGCCGTCGACAGCTCGACGGAGGCGGGATCCACCCGATCCCGACGCACGAGGAGCGCGTGGCGCTCGCGACGGAGCACCTCCTCGCGCTCCGCGACGCGCGCGGGGAGCGCGCCGCCGTGCGCGCGATGCGAGGCCTCTATGCGGGCTATCTCGCGGGCGTCCCCGACGCGACGACCGTGCTGCGACGCCTTCCGTCGATCACGTCGCTTCCCGAGGTGCTCGAGGTGCTGAGCGGCATCCTGGCGTGATCCGCCGTCGTGCGGCCGAGGTGGCCCGCGCGTGCGCAAACACGCGCGCGCCCGCGCAGCGTGAGGAGGGGCCTCGTGCTCCTCGCTCTGGGCGCGCAATGGTCGCGGCGCGCCGCGAGGGGCGTGGTATTCCTTGCGCCCGCATGCTGTGGCTCGTTCGATCGGCGATGGTCGCCTTCTACCCGCGCACCGAGGCCCTGCCCGGCCTCGCCGACACGGGAATCGACGCGTTTCTCAGGCAATTCCGCGGTGAGACCACCTTCACGATGTGGCTCGGCGTGGTGCTCGCGGCGCTCGTGTTCCACCTGAGCCCGCTCTTCACGGTGTTCGTGCCGCTGCCCGCGTTCTTCTTGCCGGCGTCGCTGCGCGACAAGCACGCGCAGCGTATCGGCAACACGAACCTCTACCTGGTGAAGCAGGCGATGCTGGTGCTGAAGCTGCCCGCGGGCCTCTGCTGGGGGCGCGACCCCGAGGTGCGCAAGCGCTTTGCGATGTCGGCCTATGCGCCGGATCCGGAGACGTGGAGGACGACGTGACCGGCACGCACGTCTCGTATCGCGAGCGCGGCGAGCCGCCGTTCGAGGGCGAGGTCGACTACGTCGTGGTGGGCTCGGGCGCTGGAGGTGCCGCGGCCGCGACGACGCTCGCACGCGCGGGCGCGAAGGTCGCGATCGTCGAGGCGGGCGCGTGGCGTGAGCCCGAGCACTATCCAAACAGCGCCTACGGCTCGATGCGCGACCTGATGGACGACTGGGGCGCGCAGGTGGCGATGGGCCGCGCGCTCTGGCCCGTGGTGCAGGCGCGCACGATGGGCGGCACGACCGTGATCAACTCCGCGATCTGCGTGCGTACGCCCGCAGACGTGTTCGATCGATGGGAGAAGGAATTCGGGATCGGCCGTGCCGGCGGCAAGGGACGCCTCGCCGATCGGGTGTGGAAGCACCAGGACGATCTCGAGCGCGAGCTGTCGGTGGAAGAGGTGCCGGTCGACGCGCTCGGTCGCTCGAACGTGCTCGCCATGAAGGGCGCGAGCGCCATCGGCTACGACAGCCACTACATGAAGCGGTACGTGAAGGGCTGCGTGGGGAGCGGGCAGTGCCTCCAGGGCTGCAAGAAGCTCAAGAAGCAGTCGACGAACCTCGCGTGGGTGCCCGAGGTGCTCGAGCGCGGAGGGCTCGTGCTCTCGAGCGCGCCGGTGGCGAAGATCCTCTTCGACGGGAGACGCGCCGTCGGCGTGGAGGGACGCTTCGATCACCCGCGCACGCACCGCGCCGGCTCGGTGTTCCGTGTGCGCGCGAAGAAGGCGGTGCTCGTGGCGGCGTCGGTCACGCACAGCGCGGTGCTGCTCCAGAACAGCGGTGTGAAGAGCAAGTCGCTGGGGCGCTCCTTCCGCGCCCATCCAGGGACCGGCGTGTTCGGCTGCTACGACGATCCGGTCGATCAGAACACGGGCGCGACGCAGGGCTGGGCCTCCACCGCGTTCCGCAACGAGCCGGGCCTGAAGCTCGAGACGCTGCACATCCCGCTCGAGCTCGTGGCGAGTCGCTTCGCAGGCGGCGGCGTGGAGCTCATGGAGCGCCTCGCGAAGTACAGGCACATCGCGATGTGGTGTCACTCGGTGCGCGCGGAGTCGGTGGGCACGGTGCGCGCGGGCTTCTTCGGCAAGCCGATGGTGCGCTACGGCCTCGACGAGACCGACATGCTGAAGTTCCGAGAGGGCATGTATCTCCTGGCCAAGACGCATGTCGCCGCGGGGGCCAAGAGCGTGCTGCCCGGCATCTCGGGCCTGCCGTTCGAGATGAAGGCGGACGAGATCGAGAAGATCCGCACGGGCCCCACCGATCCGCGCGCCTACATCGCGATCCTCAGTCACCTCTTCGGAGGCACGGTGATGGGCGCGAGCCCCGACACCTCGGTGACCGACGGAAGTGGCCGCGTGCACGGCTACGAGGGCCTCGTGGTGGCCGACGCGTCGGTGATCCCGAGCGTGCTCGGCGTGAACCCGCAGCACACGATCATGGCCCTCGCGCGCTGCTTCGCCGAAGACCTGCTCGCGAGCTGAGAGATGGAGAAAGAATCTCCGACTTCGAATCGGGCCGCGGGGGAGGGGGTCCGATGCTCAGACATACTCGGCCTTCGGCCTGCGTAACTCGCCCTGGACCCCCCGCCCCCGCGTCCCTTCGG
>JAIBCE010000015.1 GCA_019694315.1 Sandaracinaceae bacterium | reverse complement strand
GATCCTCGAGATCCTGCGGCTCGAGCGGCCCGAGATCCCCGCGCACCGTCTGGGCCTCTGGGTGGAGCGCTTCTTCACGCTCTTCGCGCGCAACCAGTGGAAGCGCGAGCGCTACGCCCCGAGCTTACACCTCGACGACGAGAGCCTCGATCCCAAGACGTTCTGTCGCCTCCCGATCCTCTCTGGCGGCTTCTCTCGCGAGCTCGGCGCCATGCGAGCGGCGCTCGCGCGCGAGGGGGAGACACCTCGATGACCCGCGCCAAGGGTGCCAGTCGCGAGGGTGCCAGTCGCGAGGGTGCCAGTCGCGAGGGTGCCAGTCGCGAGGGTGCCAGTCGCGAGGGTGCCAGTCGCGAGGGTGCCAGTCGCGAGGGTGCCAGTCGCGAGGGTGCCAGTCGTGAGGGGGCCAGTCGTGAGCGTCGCTTCACCTACGCTCATCCGCGCCCCGCGCTCACGGTCGACGCCGTGGTCCTGGCCTTCGACGCCGGCCGGCTCTCGGTGCTCCTCGTGAAGCGGGGCCTGCCGCCGTTCGAGGGGGCCTGGGCGCTGCCCGGAGGCTTCGTGCACGTGGACGAGACGCTCGATCGAGCGGTGCGTCGCGAGCTCGCCGAGGAGACGGGGCTGACCGATGTCTACCTCGAGGAGCTCAAGACCTTCTCACGCGTGGATCGCGACCCTCGCGAGCGCGTGATCTCGGTCGCCTTCGTCGCCCTCGTCCGGGGCCGCAGCACGCGCATCCACGAGGGCTCCGACGCCGCGGAGGCGCGGTGGTTCGCGCTCGAGGCGCTGCCCCCACTGGCGTTCGATCACGCCGAGATCCTCGAGGCCGCGCGCGAGCGGCTGCGCGCCCGCGTCCGCACGCGCCCGGTGGGCTTCGAGCTCCTGCCGGAGCGCTTTCCGCTGCGCGCGCTCCAGGAGCTCTACGAGGCGGTGCTCGGCGTGAGCCTCGACAAGCGCAATTTCCGCAAGCGCGTGCTCGCGCTCGACGTGCTCGAGCCCACGGGCGAGCTCGAGGCCTCGGTCGCGCACCGCGCGGCGGCGCTCTACCGCTTCGACGAGAAGCGCTACCGGCGGCTCGAGCGCTCGGGCTTCGTCTTCGAGATCTGATCGACAACCACGCGGCGAGGAGGCGATGTGACGCGAGGACTTCTCCTGATCGACATCCAGAACGACTTCCTGCCCGGCGGGGCGCTGGCCGTGCCGCGCGGCGACGAGGTGATCGCGGTGGCCAACCGCTGCATCGCGAGCGGCGCGTATGCGGCCGTCGTCGCGACGCAGGACCTCCACCCGCCGGACCACGGGAGCTTCGCCTCGCAGCACCCTGGCGCCGCCCCCTACGCGCAGGGCGAGCTCGCGGGCCTTCCGCAGACGCTCTGGCCGGACCACTGCGTCCGAGGGAGCCGCGGTGCCGAGCTCGCCGAGGCGCTCGATCGCCGCCGCCTCGCGGCCGTCGTGCCCAAGGGCACCGACCCGAGCATCGACAGCTACAGCGGCTTCTTCGACAACGCGCGCCGCAAGAAGACTGATCTCGAGGCGACGCTCCGCGCGCTCGGGGTGAGCGCGCTCGACGTGGTGGGGCTCGCCACGGACTACTGCGTGAAGGCCACGGTGCTCGACGCGCTCGAGCTCGGCTTCTCGGTGCGCGTGCTCGTCGAGGGCGTCCGCGCGGTCGACCTCCAGCCCGGCGACGGCGCGCGCGCGATCGAGGCGATGCGCGAGGCCGGCGCCGAGCTCGTGGGAGTGGCTTGACGGGTTATTGAATCTAGTTCAACATCGCTCGCATGACCTCGACGCTGGCAACCCTGGGCCTGCTCGGCCTCGCGTTCGTGCTGGGCCTCTTCCTCTGGACCTTCCTCGAGTACCTGCTCCACCGCTGGGTGTTCCACGAGCGCGTGCTGGGCGGGGCGATGGCGCGTGAGCACCTCGAGCACCACGCGAAGGTCGACTACTTCGCGCCGCTGTCGGTGAAGCTCGCCCTCGCGGTCCCGATCGTCGGCGGTATCTTCGCGCTCGGGATGCTGGTGACGGAGGCGACCTTCGCGTCGGGCCTCGTCATCGGCGTGCTCACGGGCTGGATCGTCTACGAGGTCATCCATCGCCTCGTGCACGTGGCCGAGCCGCGCGGCCCGTACGGCCGCTGGGCGCGTCGACATCACCTGAGCCACCACTTCGGCAACGCGAAGCTCAACCACGGCGTGAGCACGCCGATCTGGGATCACGTCTTCGGCACGTACGCGCCCGACGCGACGGTCCTCGTGCCGCGTCGCCACGCCGCGAAGTTCCCGTGGCTCCTCGACGATCCCACCCGCGAGACGCGAGAGCTCGCGCTCCGCTCCGTGTGGACGGAGCAGTACAAGCTCGTCGGTTGATGCGACGACGGGCGGGGTGGCTCAGGCAGCGGCGCGGCGCCCCTGCGCGCGGACGGAGGCGAGGGCCTCGAAGAGGCGCTTTGCCCCGAGCTCGGGGGAGCGGCGCTCGAGGTGCTCTACCGCCTCGCCCACGCTGGCGAAGATGATCGGTCGCAGGCGCTGTCGCGCCAGCAGGTTGATGCTGGTGATCATCCCGCGCACGACGCTCGCACGAAAGCCGGTTCCCTCGTGGATGCCGATGACCGCATCCACGTGCTGCGCCACCTCCGCGACGATCTTGCGGGTCTCGTGATCCGGGAGGTTCGCGTCCTCCGCGACGACGTACACGTAGACGAGCCGTGAGCGATGGCTCGTGCGCCGCAGGCGCTCGATCTCCGAGACGACGCGTCGGGCCGTGATCGGCGAGAACGCGCTCGGGCCGTCGGCGGTGCAGAGGGCGAACGGTCCCAGCACACCGACGGCGGCGCCGTGCTGGGCGTAGAGGAGGGCAGTCACATCGGGCTACATCGGTCGGGCGGTCGTCGAACCGTAGCCGCCGGCACGAGCGCCTGGTGACGCGGCACGGCTGGGGCGGGGCGCTGGCACACGGTGGCATCCGTGGGCGACTGCTCCCGGGACGGGACGCCGTGAACTTGTCTGGGTCTGATGGGCCAAGATGCGCTACACATCCTCATCCAGCCTCGTCGGCGAGGGCGGATCACGCGGCCTCAGGGCCGTCGGGGAGGTTCGATGCGTTCGCTTGCTTGGGTTGCGTGTCTGACCTTGATGGCACTGTCGTGGATGGCTCTTCCTGCCGAGGCGCAGCGTGCCTCGCGTCCTTCGCGCGCCGCGATCGAGCAGGCGCGAGGGCGGATGGAGCAGGGACAGGCCTATTTCCTCCAGGGTCGTTTTGCGGAGGCGGCCGCGGAGTTCGATGCGGCCTACGGGATCCATCCCTTCTCCGCGTTCCTCTTCAACGCGGGCGTGGCCTACGAGACCGGGGGCGATCTCACGCACGCGGTCGACTACTTCGAGCGCTATGTCCGCGTGGAGACGAACGCGTCCGAGCGCGCCGAGGTCGAGGCCCGCATCGCGACGCTCCGCACGCGCATCCAGGAGCACGAGGCGCAGCTCGCCCGCGAGCGGGCCGAGCGCGAGGCCGCCGAGGCCGCGGGGCGCGAGCCACCTCCTCCGGTGGAGACGACCGAGGCCACGCCGACCGCGCCGAGCGCGCAGGTGGTCGACCAGCTCCTCTCGCTCGTCGCCGTCGAGAGCGAGCCCGAGGGCGCGACCGTCACGATCACCAACGCGTCCGGCACGGTCGCGACCGGTCCGGCGCCCCTCACGCAGACCCTCGAGCACGGCGCCTACCACATCGTGATCGAGCACCCGGACTACAACCGCTTCGAGCGCGACTTCGACGTGCAGCCGGGTGTGCTGAACCGGCTCTTCCTGAACCTCAGCCAGGGCGAATTCCTCGGCTACGTCCGGGTCCTCTCGGATCCGCCCGGGGCAGGCGTGATCATCGACGACCGCGAGCACGGCGCGCGCGGACAGACGCCGTTCGAGGGGCCCCTCCAGGCGGGTCACCATCGCGTGTGGATCGAGCGCCAGGGCTACGACGCCGTCGAGCGCGAGTTCGACATCGCCGTGGGTGACGAGGTCCGCGTGGACGTGGATCTCGAGCGCGTGAGCTACGGGCGCCTTCGCGTGGTCGGAAACCTCCGCGGCGCGCGCATCTTGATCGACGGCATCCAGGTGGGCGCGGTGCCGTGGGAAGGCCAGGTCGAGGGCGGCACGCACATCGTGCGCGTCGAGCACGACAACATGAAGGCCTGGGAGTCCACGGTGGAGGTCGCGCGCGGTCAGCTGCGACCCATCCGTGTGCGCCTGCGCCCCGCGATGGGCCGCGGCGGCGCCATCGCGGCGGGCGTGATCGGCGGCCTCTTCCTCGGAGGCGCGATCGGCATGTCGATCTACGTGAACGATCTCTACGCCGAGCTCGATCGTGCGCGCACGGCCGGCACGCTCCAGGCCGACGACGAGCGTCTGCAGGTCGGCTACTGGATGTCGATCGGCCAGTGGGTCGCGTACGGCGTCGCAGGTCTCGGCGCCGCGCTCTCGCTCTTCTATGCGTTCTACGACGATCTGCCGCCCTCCGAAGGGACGGTGCTCGATCCGCGCGACTGGACGGTCCTTCCCATGTTCTCGCCCGGCGGCTCGTCGAGCGGCGATGTCTTCGGTCTCACGCTGTCGGGGGTGCTGTGATGCGCGCGCGTCGAACGTCGTTGGGTCTGGGCGCGGTCGCGCTCGCCGCCACCGGCGTGGGCTGTCACACGTGGGATGACTTCCAGTCGCTCTCGCGCACCGCCTCCGTCACGACGGTCGAGGTCGAGGGCGATGGGGGCCCGCGCTTCGGCACGGTGCTCTTCGGCTACGAGGTGCCCGTGATGCGCGACTCCTTCGTGCGCGGCACGCGGCTCTACGTGGGCGGCAATTCGGTGCGCTCCGAGACGCAGGGGAGCTACGCGGTCTTCCGCATCTGGGACGAGGTGCGCCCCGGCATGCCGATGGAGGCGATCGACACGGTGGTCGAGCACGATCGCGGCGATCGCGCCACGGTGCCGCCGGCCTTCCGCGGCTGCCACTCGGAGGATCGCGAGGCGGGTAGCACCGTCGTCAACTGCGGCTCGGGTCGCCGCGCGGGCGCGGGCTTTCCGTACATGCACACCGCGACGCCGATGGATTGGTGGGGCTGCGTGGCCGTCACCGCGGGCGTCTTCAACACGCAGGAGCGGGTGCAGGTGCGCTGCGAGTCGATCGGCGCGCAGATGTCGCTCATGCTGCCCGTGGAGAACGGCCTCGGGTGGGGATCGTCGGCCGCGGGTGTTCCGATCGATCATCCCTTCGGCGTGGCGATCTTCGGCGCGCCCGACACCGACGGACAGGGCGCGATCTTCCGCCTCCGTCACCTCGTCGATCAGCAGCGCGGCCTCGGCATGGGCCAGCTCGATGGTGGGGCTCGTCGAGGCATCATCCCCATCGCGGGCCTCGAGCTCTCGGACGGTGCGCGCCTCGGCAGCAACGTCGCGCTCACCGTGGATCGCTCTGCGACCACGCCGGTGATCCGCTTCGCCGCGACCATGGGCACCGACACGCGGCGCGTGGTGGTCGCGGAGGTCACGGCCGCCACGGGTGACAGCGTCTCGGCGCAGGTGATCGGCTGCCTCGCGGGCAGCACGGACGACGTGGGCTTCGGCGATGCGCTCGCGTTCGGCGACTTCGACGGCGACGGTCACCCCGATCTCGCCGTGGGCTCGCAGCCCACCGACAGCAGCGCGCTGCCGCTCGATCGCCCCGTCCAGATCTTCGATGGCGCGGACTTCGGCGGCGACACGTGCAGCCTCACGACGCCCTCGAGCGCGCGCGCGGCAGGCACGTTCGGGTGTCTGCCCAACGCACGCGGCACCGAGGTGAGCTGCGAGTCGAGCCGCTTCGGACACGCCCTCGCCGCAGGCGATCTCGACGGGGATGGTCGCGACGATCTCGCGGTGGGCGCCCCCGGCGCGAGCACCAATCGGGAGGGCGCGGGCGTGGTGCAGACCATCCCGGGCACCGCGATGCTCGCGCAGATGGGCCAGGACATGGCGCGCCGCGGGACGCTGTGGCTGTCGAGCTCGAACGAGTCTGCGGCCTTCGGCTCCGCCGTCGCAGCGATCCCGGCGCCGTTCGGGCGATCGGATCTCGCGGCCTCGCAGGCGGCGCCCGCGGTGACGCACGTGTTCTACTGCTCCGACCTCACCGGCGACACGCCGAGCAGCGTGATGGCTACGGGCGGCGCCTCGATCGTGAACGGCTGCGGGATGCGTCCGGGCCGCACCACCTCGACCATGCTGGATCCGCTCACCGTCCCTGGCGGCAGCTCGGTGCGGACGGATGCGGGCATGCCCGACGCGAGCGCGCCCGAGCCGGACGCGGGCGTGGGCGACGACGCGGGCGAGGGCGTCGACGCGGGCGGGTGAGCGTGCGAGCGTTGCGGAACACGTAGCCAAGGCACTCCGAGCGCCCGCCGCTCGGGCCCTCCCACTCGCTCCACTCCCGCCCATGCGAAAGCAGATCCTCCTCGCCGAAGACGAGGTCAACCTTCGCCGTGTCCTCGGCGCGCAGCTCGCGCGCGACGGCTACGACGTCAAGACCGCGGTCGACGGCCAGGAGGCCATCGAGCTGCTGGCGGCGGGCAACGTCGACATCGTGATCAGCGACCTGCGGATGCCGCGCGTCGACGGTCTCACGCTGCTCAAGCACATCGTCGCGCATCGCCCCGAGATCCCGGTGATCCTCATCACCGCGCACGGCACGATCGACACGGCCGTGGAGGCGCTCAAGCTCGGCGCCTTCGACTACGTGACCAAGCCCTTCGATCGCGACGAATTCCGCGCGATCGTGGCCAAGGCGGCCCGCACGAGCGAGCTCCGCATGGCCGACGTGGGGCCCGAGGGCGAGAAGCACGAGATCAGCGGCAAGAGCCGCGCGATCCGCGAGGTCTACGCGATGATCGATCGCGTCGCGAAGACCCCGAGCACGGTGCTCATCACGGGCGAGAGCGGCACGGGCAAGGAGCTCATCGCGAACGCGATCCACAAGAACAGCGATCGCGCCGACAAGCCATTCATCCGCGTGAACTGCGCCGCGATCCCCGAGTCGCTCGTGGAGAGCGAGCTCTTCGGCTACGAGAAGGGCGCGTTCACCGGCGCCGTGGGGAGCAAGCCCGGACGCTTCGAGCTCGCCGATCAGGGCACGCTCTTCCTCGACGAGATCGGCGACATCCCGCTCGCGATGCAGGTGAAGCTGCTGCGCGCGCTCCAGTACATGTCGTTCGAGCGCGTGGGCGGCATCAAGCCGATCCACGTCGACGTGCGCCTCATCGCGGCGACGAACCGCGACCTCCAGGAGGCCATCAAACAGGGCAAATTCCGCGAGGACCTCTACTACCGGCTCAACATCGTGCAGATCGGTCTGCCGCCCCTGCGCGAGCGCAAGGAGGACGTGCCGATCCTCGTGAGCCGTCTCGTCGCGCGGCAGAACGAGCGCCTCAAGAAGAACGTGCAGGGCGTGTCGGACAAGGCGATGGAGGCGCTGCTCGCCTACCACTGGCCCGGCAACATCCGCGAGCTCGAGAACGTCATCGAGCGCAGCGTGCTCTTCTGCGAGGACGGCGCGCGCGTCGAGATCGCCGATCTCCCGAAGGACGTGTTCGCCAAGCGCGAGCTGCCGCCGGTGCCGAGCGCGATCCCCGTCGCATCCATCGCTCCGGTCGAGGAGCCGAGCGCGTCCTCGCCAGGGCTCGCGGGCTCGGTGACCGCGACGCCGGTCGACCTCGAGGCGGGGGAGGACGAGCTCGAGGGCGAGCCGATCGCCTCTGGCGAGGTGGGCCTCAAGGAGCTCGTGCGCGAGGCGACCGCCAAGGTGGAGCGCGATCTCATCCTCGGCGCGCTCGCGCAGACCATGGGCAACGTGACCCACGCGGCCAAGCTCCTCAAGATCTCGCGCAAGAGCCTGCAGACCAAGATGAAGGAGCTCGGTCTGCGCGATCAGAAGGACGACGAGGGCTGATGCGAGGGGGGCTCATCCCCCATCCGATCAGTTCCGGGTCGCGGTGAGCGTGAACGCGCCGGAGTCGGCGTTGTCGAAGCCGCTCACGACGACGGTCACGACGCCGCCCATCGCGACGGGCAGCGCGCTCACCTGCGCGTTGCTGCCTGTCGGGCCGCTGTCGTCGTCGCCGTCGAGGCACATCAGCGGATCGGCCGGGATCATGCCGCCGTCGTAGACGACGAGGTACGAGTCGAAGGCCGAGTCGATGACGAAGTCGAAGGTTCCGTCGACGCCTTCGTTGCAGAAGGTGAAGAACTGGTAGGGCACTGCCGTGCCCACGGTCGAGAAGTCGCTCGCGGGGCAGGTCGTCGCGAGCGGGCGCTCCCACGTGAGGCCGGTGATCGCGGTGTCACCCGTGGTGGCGGTGGAGCCAGTCGCCGGCAGCGGGGTGCACACGACGGGGCCTGCATCGACGGGCGGCCGATACGCGTCGGTGGTGCTGAAGGCGTCGCTCGCGACGAAGGCGTCGCGCGCCGAGGAGGCATCGGCGCCCGCGAACGCGTCGGCCGGTACGAACGCATCGGGGCTCGCTGGTGCGTCCACCGCCATGCGTGCGTCGGCACCCATGGCCGCGTCGGGCGTGGGCGCGACGTGCGCATCGGTGAGGAACGGCGCATCGAGCGGCGCGAACGGTGCGTCGAACGGGCTCGGACCTGCATCGGCACTGCGCCGGGGCCCGGGGCAGCCGGCGAGGGACGCGGCCAGGCAGAGGACGACGGAGCTCGTGATCGCGCGACGCATGGCCGAGCCATACCACGGATCACCGCGCCGCTCCGTGCGGCTGCGGCGCTGAGGTAGGCTGCCGCATGTCCTCAGGCTCGATCCTCATCGTCGACGACGAGAAGAACATCCTCTCCACGCTCTCTCGCGCCCTGCGGGTCGAGGACTACGACGTGGACGTCGCGGGCTCCGCCGACATCGCGCTCGAGAAGGCCAAGGCCAAGGCCTACGACGCGTTCCTCCTCGACGTGAACATGCCCGGCACGACGGGCCTCGAGCTCATGAAGTCGCTGCGCGACATGAAGGTCGAGGCGCCAGTCCTCGTGATGAGCGGTCAGGGCACGATCGAGATCGCGATCGAGGCCACGCGCCTGGGCGCGCACGACTTCCTCGAGAAGCCGATCGGCACCGATCGCCTCTTGCTCTCGCTCTCTCGCGCGCTCGAGCACGCGCAGCTCTCGGAGGAGAACCGCAGCCTCAAGGAGAAGACGGGCGAGAGCTCGGGGCTGCTCGGCGAGAGCGCGCCGATGCGCAAGCTGCGCGAGCAGATCGAGCGCGCGGCGAGCGCGAGCGCCACGGTGCTGATCATGGGCGAGCGCGGCACGGGCAAGGAGCTCGTGGCGGCTGCGATCCACCGCGGGAGCAAGCGGCAGAAGGGCCCGTTCGAGAAGATGAACTGCGCCGCCGTGCCTGCCGAGCTCGTGGAGAGCGAGCTCTTCGGGCACGAGGCGGGCGCGTTCACTGGGGCCACCAAGCAGCGTCGCGGCAAATTCGAGCGCGCCCACCGAGGCACGCTCTTTCTCGACGAGGTGGGCGACATGCCCTCGCCCATGCAGGCCAAGCTCCTGCGCGTGCTCCAGGAGGGCGAGATCGAGCGCGTGGGCGGCGGCGATCTCCTCAAGGTCGACGTGCGCGTCGTGGCGGCCACGAACAAGCCGCTCAAGAAGGAGATCGACGAGGGCCGCTTCCGCGCGGACCTCTACGATCGGCTCAACGTCGTCCCGCTCCGCGTGCCCGCGCTGCGCGAGCGCATCGAGGACGTGCCCTTGCTCGCGGGGCACTTCCTGCGCCTCGCGTGCGCGCAGAACGATCGACGCGGCAAGAGCTTCACCGACGGCGCGCTCGCGGCCCTCGCGAAGTACGAGTACCCGGGCAACGTGCGCGAGCTGCGCAACCTCGTGGAGCGTCTCGTGATCCTCTCACCCGAGGACGAGATCGACGAGAGCGACGTGCGTGCGCAGCTGCCGATCGGCGGCGGCGGCAGCGGCGGGGGCGGCGGCCACTTCCGTCCCGGTGTGCCCCTCGAGGACATGGTGCGCGAGGTGGAGAAGGAGCTCGTCCTGCGCGCGCTCGAGCACTATCAGGGGCACGTCACGCGGACCGCCGAGGGCCTGGGCCTCGAGCGCAGCCACCTCTACAAGAAGATGAAGGCGCTCGGGATCCGTGAGGGCAGCAAGGACAAGGGCGGCGACAAGGACGAGGGCGACGAAGGCGCCTGAGAGCACGTGTCACTCGGATGGATCGCTGCGGGTGGCGCGGGCTCGAATCGGCGGGATCTCGATTCTCTCTCGGTCCCTGACCCCCCGCCCCCGCGTCCCTTCGGCTCTCGAGTCGATTGTTTCTCGGTCTCTGCGATCAGGGGCTCTTCGCGTCGAAGTCGGACGCGTCGTGGCGCTCGCGCAGCTGCGAGGCCGGATCGCCCCAGGTGCGGTTCACGCGGCGACCGCGCTGCGCGGCGGGGCGCTGGGCGATCATGGACGCCCACCGGCGCACGTGCGTGTACTGCTCCACCTGGAGGAACGTGCCCGCGTCGTAGAGGAGGCCGAGGCTGAGCGCGCCGTACCAGGGCCAGATCGCGATGTCGGCGATCGTGTACGTGTCGCCGACCATGTGCTCGTTGTCCGCGAGGTGGCGATCGAGCACGTCGAGCTGACGCTTCACCTCCATCGCGAAGCGATCGATCGCGTACTCGATCTTCACGGGCGCGTACGCGTAGAAGTGCCCGAAACCGCCGCCCAGATAGGGCGCGCTGCTCATCTGCCAGAAGAGCCACGACATGCAGGCGGCACGACGGCTCGGCTCGGTGGGCAGGAGCTCGCCGAATTTCTCTGCGAGGTAGACGAGGATCGCGCCCGACTCGAACACACGTGTGGGCGCGGGCGTGCTGCGATCGAGCAGGGCGGGGATCTTGGAGTTCGGGTTCACCGCCACGAAGCCGCTCCCGAACTGATCGCCCTCCTGGATCTGGATGAGCCACGCGTCGTACTCCGCGCCGACATGTCCGCGCGCGAGCAGCTCCTCGAGCATCACGGTGACCTTCACGCCGTTGGGCGTGGCGAGCGAGTAGAGCTGCAGCGGGTGGCGCCCCACCGGCAGCTCCTTGTCGTGCGTGGGCCCGGCGATCGGCCGGTTGATGCTCGCGAACTTGCCGCCGCTCGGCTTGTTCCAGGTCCAGATCCGAGGGGGGGTGTAGGGGGCGCTCGCGGGGTCGGTCATCGGCAGCTCCAGGGCCCCGTCTTTGGGGTGGGCGAGGGCCGCGGGCAAGGGGCCGAACGGACGAATTGCAGGCAATTCCAAGGGGAATTCGGGGTCGTCGGTGGCATCGCTTGCGTGGGGGATCGCGGGCCTGTTATCCCTTGCGGCGTTCGAACACGGAGGAGCCCCCTCGGAGCCACGACGGCTGCCGACCTCCGGGAAGCAGGGAGCCACCCCGGTCGGGACGACTGACGCCCCGGGGAACGAGCCGACATGAACGACCGCGACCACGAGTCGCTCCCTCCCGAGGCCCTCGGGGAGGAGCCCAAGAGGACCGATCCGATCGACGGACCGGAGCCCACCGACACCCCGTCCGACGCCGACGTCACTGCGCCCGTCGAGCCCGCGCCCACGCGGCGCTCCTCGCGCCCGCGCGCCTCGCGCAAGCGCTCGACGCCCGGCAGCGTGCGCGCGACCGCGCCCGAGACGACCGAGGCGATCGAGGCCGCGCAGACGGAGCTCGCCCTCGTCGAAGGCGTCGTGCTCGAAGTACCGGCCGAGGCCGCCGCCAAGGGCGAGCGTGTCGCGCGTGAGGGGCGTGTCGCGCGGGGCGATCGTGCCGAGCGTGAGCGTGGCGATCGCGGTGAGCGCACCGAGCGTGCGGACCGGGCCGATCGCACCGAGCGCGGTGAGGATCGTGCGGACCGTGGCGAGCGCGCGGAGCGCGGCGAGCGTGCCGAGCGCGAGGAGCGCGGCGATCGTGCCGAGCGAGATCGTGCCGAGCGCGGTGATCGTGAGCGTGGGGAGCGGGCGCCGAGCGACCGTCCCTCCGACAAGGACGTGAGGGACGCGGATCTGCGCTTCACCCGCGGCCCTCGCCCCGCGATCTTCAAGCGAGCCTTTCCCGCCGAGCACTTCGACGACGACGCGGTGAAGGTCGTGAAGCGCCTCGTGCGCAACGGCTTCCAGGCCTATCTCGTGGGCGGCTGCGTGCGCGATCTGCTCCTCGGCAAGAAGCCCAAGGACTTCGACGTCGCCACGAACGCGCGACCGCACGACATCAAGGGCATCTTCCGCAATTGCCGCGTGATCGGTCGTCGGTTCCGGCTCGCGCACATCCTCTTCGGTGCGGGCAAGGTCATCGAGACGGCCACGTTCCGGCGCGATCCGTCGGCCGGCGAGCTCGAGGCCGAGGTGGACACGGCCGAGGAGCCGCTCGTTCCGCGCGTGAAGTCGCGCGACGACGACGCCGATCTGCTCATCCGCCACGACAACGTCTTCGGCGAGCCGCACGAGGACGCGCTGCGCCGCGACTTCCGCATCAATGGGCTCTTCTACGACGTCGAGCGCCAGGAGGTGATCGACTTCGTGGGCGGCATGAAGGACGTGGAGGCGCGCGTGCTCAGCACGATCGGCTTCCCCGACGTGCGCTTCCGCGAGGATCCGGTGCGCATCCTGCGCGCGATCAAGTTCAGCGCGCGCCTCGACATCGGCATCGACGCCGAGTGCTACGACGCGATGGTCGCGCAGCGCGAAGAGCTCAAGAAGGCTGCCAAGGCGCGCCTCTTCGAGGAGGTGCTGCGCCTGCTCCGTGGCGGCGCGGCGCATCGCTCCGTGTGGCTGACGTGGGACACGGGGGTGCTCTCGGTGCTCGTGCCGCAGGTGAGCACGATGCTCGACGACGACGCGGGCCGCGTGCGCGAGCGGGGCACGCCGCTCATCTGGAGACGCCTCGACGCGATCGACGCGATCGTCGGCGAGGGCCGCGTGCCGAGCGACACGGTGCTCCTCTCGGCCTTCCTCGCGGGTGCGATCGAGGAGGCGCTCGATGGCGCGCGTGAGCCGCTCGATGCGTACGAGGAGCTGATGGCGGGCGTGACCGATCTGCTCGCACTGCCGCGTCGCATCAAGGAGCGCATGCGTGTGGTGCTCGGCTGTCAGCGGCGCCTCCGCAGCGGCAAGGTCGGGACGTTGCCGCAGCGCGAGTTCTGGCGCGACGCGCTCGACCTCTACGAGATCGAGTGTCGCGCGCGCGGGATCGAGCCGACGCTGCTCTCGCTCGAGGATCAGGTGGGGCCGAGCCACGGCGTGCACCCCCACACGATCGGCGCGACGCCCGAGCGCATGGCGGGGCCCGAACGCGGCGGCGCGGCCGAGGGCGCCGACCCCGAGCGTCGCCGTCGCCGCCGCCGTCGTCGCTGAGAGCACGTGTCACTCGGATGGATCGGTGCGAGTGGCGCGGGCTCGAATCGGCGGGAGGGAGGCTCTCGCCGATTCACTCGGCGAGAGGGAGGGTCTGCGGCCAGACCCTCCGCGAGAAAAGGAAGAGCGTGAGTCAATGCAAGTGACTCACGCTCTGAGAGCGATGGTGTGCGGCCTGCGAGCGCGGGGGGAGCGAGGCCTGTCGCGCGCGCGGGTCGAGGCGCGGCGCTCGTGGTGGGCCCTCGCGTGTGTCGGCGCGGTGTGCGTGTGGCTCGCGCCCGTGGCGCGCGCCGACGAGGCGCTCGAGGCTCGCGTGCGAGACGCCCTGCGGAGCTCGCCCGCGATGGCGCGTCGGTGGCCGTCGCGCCCTCTGCTCGATGCCGCGCGCGAGGTCGTGGGCGCGGAGATCGTGTGGGCGCGCGAGGGGACGCGCGGCGCGGGCGCCACGGTCTGCGTGATCGACACGGGCGTCGATCTCTCGCATCGCGACTTCCGAGACGCGGAGGGGCGCACACGCGCGCGCTGGGTGCTCGATCTCGACGCGTCGCCGCGAGGCGTGCACGAGGGGCTCGAGCTCGGCGGTGGCGCCGTGTGGTCGCGGGACGAGATCGACGACGCGCTCGCGCGGGGTGAGGCGATCGCCGCCGACTGGCACGGGCACGGGACGGCCGTTGCGTCGGCTGTGCTCGGCGACGACGCGCCGTCGGTGCTCGGGGACGACGGCGTGCGTGCGGGGATCGCACCCGAGGCCGAGCTCGTGGTGGTGCGCGCGCTGCGGCGCGGGACGCTCGGCTTCCATGCGGAGGACGTGGTGCGAGGCGCGCGCTTCTGCCTGGACCCGCGCGTGTCGGATCCTGCGAGGACCGCGGTGCTGCTCGCGCTCGGCGGTCACGACGGTCCTCACGACGGATCGAGCGACTACGAGCGCGCGATCGCGGCCCTCACCACGAGCGGCGCGGCCGTGGTGGTGGCGGCCGGCAACGATGGCGACGCGGGCGTGCACGCGGCCGCACGCCTCGTGCGCGACGAGCCCGTGCGACTCGTGGTGCGCCTGCCGAGCCCGACGATCGACGACGCGCTCGTGGTCGTCGCGATCCGCGGCGTGCGCGAGGTGAGGGCGGCGCGTCCGCTGGGCGCGCTCGGGCCGTGGTCGCGCGACGGCCGCGCGACCGAGGAGGGCGACGTGACGCTCGACGCCACGGACCCGAGCGTGCACTACGTGATCGCGCGCGGCGCGCTCGCGGCCGGAGATCTGGTGATCGAGGCGCGCGGCGCACGAGCGCGCGGGGCCGGCCTCGATGCGTGGCTCGTCGACGCGCGGCTGGGCGATCCGCTCTTTTCGCCCCGTTTCGTGGGCGATGCGGTGATCGAGGCCGAAGAGGTCACGATGCCGGCGACGGCCGACGGCGTGATCGCGGTGGGCGCGTCGGTCTCTCGCGACTTCCTCGCCGCCGAGCTCGGCCCCGGCCTCACGCTCGAGGCCGACGTGGTGGGGCGTGCGCCGTTCTCGTCGCGCGGTCCACGCGTGGACGGGGCACCGCTGCCCACGCTGCTCGCGCCTGGAGGGTGGATCGTCGCTGCCCGGTCGAGCGCGCTCGATCCGAGCGACGAAGAGGCGCTGTTCGCGGGCTCGGTCGACCGCTTCGAGCGCATGCGCCGAGGCGAAGATCGGCTGGCGATCGCGGGGACCTCGCTCTCGGCCGCCATCGTGGCGGGCGCGGTGGCCCTCGCGCGCGCGACGGCGATCTCGTCGCGAGACGAGCGGAGCCTGCTGGCGGCTTCGGCGCGCGCGCTCGACGGTGCTGCCCAGCCGCACGATCTGCGCGTGGGCAGCGGGGTCCTCGACCTGCCTGCCTACACGGCGCTCCGCGCTGCGCCACCAGGATCGGTCGACGCGGTCGAATTCGGTTGCACGCGCGCCGACGTGACGCCGGCCGCGAGCGACCTCTGGCTGACGGCGCGCGCGCGCGGTGGCGGCGCCGAGCGTGTGCAGGTGCGGGCGCGAGGCTCGTCCACGACCAGTGTGCTCGTGATGCGGGACGGCTGGGGCCAGACGCCGGTCGCGCTGCCTCGCGCCGCCGCGGGGGAGGTGCTCGAGGTCGAGGCTGGCTCCGGGGATCGCCTCGAGATCGTCTGCGCAGTGCCCGTGGTGCTCGGGCCGGGCTCGCGGGCGCCGCTCTCGCCGGCGGGTGGCTGTCGCATCGGTCGCTCACCGCCGCAGGCCGCGGGCGTGCTCGCCGCGCTCCTCGTGCTCGTCGCGGTTCGCGCACGGAGACCTCGCGGGACGCGTGGTATGGTCCGCCCGTGACGCTTCCGACGGTCGTCGCCCTGGCCTTCACGGTGGGCGCGCTCGCCGCGCTCGCAGGGCGCGCCGAGATCAAGCTCAGCCCGCGACATCCGCTCCTCACGCGGTCGTTCGCGGCGTTCGTGGCCTTCGCCGTCTGCGTCCTCGTGCCGATCTCCGTGTACTTCTACGTGTTCCACGGAGACTGGTTCCTCCTCTACCTCGTGGACGTGCGCGAGATCCCCTCGGCGATCGCGCTCGTGGGCTTCGTGCTCGAGGTGCTGGTCGGCGTCTTCGGCTTCGCGACGGGGGCGACGCTCCTGCGCAGCCAGCGCGAGGGCCTGGTCGGCGGGGTCGCGGGCGGCGCGCTCGTCGTGGCGATCCTCGTGCCAGTGCTGCTCCGCGAGCGGCTCTCGCACGTGGGGAGCTTCGCGCAGTTCAACGGCGGCTTCGGCCTGGTCGACTTCACCGCGGGCCCGCTCTTCCACGGGACCCTGCTGATGATCGCCACCTTGCTCGGGGCCGCGGGCTTCCTCCTCGGCCGTCTCTGGGTGGGTGAGCGAAGGTGACGCAGGCGTACGTTGACGTGGAACGCCGCGAATTGTTACGGTCCCTTCGCTCCATGACCCCCCGCGGACGTCTCGCTCGCGCCGTGCTCGTCGCGGCTGGCTGCTCCTCGGCGCTGCTCGCGTCGGGCTGCGGTGCAGCCCTCTACCAGATCGACGTCATCACGGCGGAGACCGTGGTGAGCGAGGCCGAGCACGCGGGGGCCGCCGAGCTCGCGCCCTACGAGTACTACGCGGCGCGCGAGTACCTGACCGAGGCGCATCACGAGGCCTCCGAGGCCGCGTACGAGGACGCGCTGCGCTACGCGCAGATCGCGGGTCGGCTCGGTCGCGAGGCACGCCGCCTCGCGCAGGAGCATCGCGAGGATCGTGCGGCGGCTCGCGACATCGACCACGAGCAGCCCGGAGATCGCCCGTGAAGCGTGCCACGCACCTTCCGTTCGTCGTGGTGCTCGCGCTCGCCGCGCTCGCCCTCGCCCTCTCCGCGTGCACGCAGGCGGCCGTTCTCCGAGGACGGATCTCGGGCACGCGTGAGATCGTCGCGGAGGCCGAGCGCAACGGTGCGCGCAACTGCGCGCCCCGCGAGCTCGCGATGGCGCACACGCACCTCGAGTTCGCCGAGATCGAGTCGCTCCAGGGCAACCCGACGCGGGCGCAGGAGCACTTCGACATCGCCGAGCCCAACGCGCGCGCCGCGCTGCGTCTGACACAGGCCGAGCGCTGTCTGCCGCAGGACGCGCCGCCTCCCCCGCCTCCGCCGCGACCGGGCGATCGCGACGGCGACGGCATCACCGACGACGTCGACCAGTGCCCCGACGATCCCGAGGATCGCGACGGCCACCTCGACGAGGACGGCTGCCCCGAGCAGGAGGACACCGACGGCGACGGCATCCAGGACGACGACGATCTCTGCCCGATCGAGCCCGAGGATCGCGACGACTACCTCGACACGGACGGCTGCCCCGAGCCGGACAACGACTTCGATCAGGTCACCGACGACGTCGACCAGTGCGACAACGAGCCCGAGGATCGGGATGGCACGAGCGACGCCGATGGCTGCCCCGACCCGGACAACGATCACGATGGCTTCGTCGACCTGACGGATCGCTGCCCGAACGAGCCTGGCATCGAGGCCGAGCAGGGCTGCCCGCGCGTCTACCAGGACGTCGAGGTCACCTCGACCGGCATCGTCATCCACCAGCAGATCTTCTTCGAGTTCAACCGCGCGGTGATTCGCCCGCAGTCGTTCCCGATCCTCGACACGGTCGCGCAGGTGCTCCGCGACTTCCCCGACATCACGATCGAGGTGCAGGGACACACCGACAGCCGCGGCAACGACGCGTTCAACATGCGCCTGTCGCAACAGCGTGCCGATGCGGTGCGCCAGTACCTCGTGAACCAGGGCATCGCGAGCTCGCGGCTCAGCTCGCGCGGCTACGGCGAGACGATGCCGATCGAGAGCAACGCCACGAACGAGGGTCGCGCGATGAACCGCCGCGTCGAGTTCGTGCGGACGGACGCGCGCGCCGGTCAGTGAGCTCGTCGAGAATCGTCGGCTAGATCAGAGAAGGACGGGAGCGCGGGTGGTCACGCCGGCGCCCCAGAAGCGGTCGGTGCCGGTCATCGTCGTCGCGAGGTGGCCTGCGCCGGTCGTGCGATCGATCTCGATGAGCTGGCCGGAATTCGAGAAGCCGTACACCGAGCGGCCCCAGTAGCCGAGGCCGAAGATCTGCGTGAAGTCCATGCCCCCGCCACGGATCGGGCCGATCACGCGGATGGTGCTGTGCCCGGCCGCGTCGAAGGTGATCTGCGCGAGCGTGTCGACCGTGTCGTCCATGTGGCGGATCGTCGCGTAGGTCGCGCCCTCGACGGAGACGAGGTCGCCGCTCGAGAGCCAGCCGTCGGGGTAGCTGCCGAGGCGTCGCACGCTCGCGTCGGTGGGATCGATCTCGTAGTAGACGCCCATGTTCGTGGCGCCGATCAGCGTCTCGTTCGCGCCGAGCTCGCCCGGCGCGAGGAACGTGAGCGCGTAGAACTGCTCGCCCATCGCCACGTCGAAGGCGCCGATCTGCGTGACCACGCCGGTCTCGACGTTCACCGAGTAGAGCGCGTCGCGGCTCGACGTCACCACGTTGCCGGCCGCGTCGACCGCGAGGTCGACCATGTCGTCGGCGAAGGTGCCGTCCATGTCCATGAAGCGGCCGATCTCCGTGACCGTGTTCGTCATCGCCGAGAACGAGTAGAGCGTGTTGGGCGAGTGCGCGTAGATGAGCGTGTCCTCGAGCGGCGCGCCCGAGTCGGGCAGCGGGCCCGTGTCGAAGCGGATCGAGGCCGCGTCCGGTCCACCGTCGAGGCCACCCGTGTCCGGCAGATCCATGGTGCCGCGCGTGGTGCACGCGGGCGCGATCAGGGTCGTCAAGAGGGCCGGGGCGAACAGGGTACGGCGCATAGGCGCCGCGCCGGTCGAGAGGAGCATCGGGCTGGCCTTGAAGAGCATCCCGCGCTCTCCCGCGCCGACGCGTGCGAGTCAAGGGGGCGGGGCCGCGACGGAGGGTCAGCGCGATTCCGCGCGACGCTTGAGGCCCTCGGCCACGCCGGCGAAGCCGTCGTCGAGCGAGCCTCCGAAGAGGGCGAGCACCAGGCGCTCGAGGGGCCCTTCGAGGGTGTCCTCGGTGAGGTAGCGACAGCGTGACGGACCGAGAGGGGTGAGGGTCTGGACGCGCTCCGCGACGACACCGGGCATCGTCGCGCCCCACACGAGCCTTCCTGCGCGCTCGCCCTCGGGGGCGGTCACCTCGCGCACGGTCTCGCGCTGCGCGATCGTCAGGTGCCAGCGGCTCATGCGCACGCGCATGTCCATCGGTGCGCCGATCGCCAGCGTGGAGCGCATGCGCGTGGTGAACGGGTTCCACGCGGGATAGCCGTCGAGGTCGACGAGGATCGACCAGACCTTCGAGGCGGGCGCGTCGATCTCGATCTCGGCGCGGTAGGTGCGACGTGCCATCGGTCGCGACTCTACGCGAGCGATCGCGCGCGGGCGACGTGCCCGATCACGGCGGGACGGGTCGCAGGCTGACGCGGATCGTGGTGAGGCCGGGCGGGAGATCGACCTCGAGATCGTGAGGAAAATAGCCGTCGGCGGTGATCGTGAAGCGACGCGGGCCTGCGCGGAGCTCGATGGGGCGCACAGCGATCACGCGCGCCGCGCCGAGGAAGCGCTCGTCGGTGTAGACGCGCGCGGTGTCGGGCTCGAGGACGAAGCGGACCTGCGCGTTGCCCACGGGCCTCGGCGCACCGGCGCACGCGGAGACGACGCAGAGCGCGAGCGCGGCCGACCCCCGCAGCATCGCGCGGCGCCCGCGCGCAGGCTCGATCGGATCCTCGGAGGAGCTCAGCGCGGCCGGAGCGCGCCCGAGCTTCCGGATCGTCGCGCTGCGCGAAGATCCCAGGAAGAAGTGGATCAGTGCCATGGGACCTGCGGATGATCGAACGCCGCACGCAGCGCCGACAAGGGGCAACGCACCTCGACGAGCGCGGAGCCATCGGCGCGTGCGCGGACCCGCGAGAGCGTCGCGCGAGCGCTGATCGCGTCGTGCACGGCCTGCGCTTGTCTGGGCCCGCTCTCGACGGCGGCGAGCGCGTCGTCGGCCCAGCGCTGGATCAGCGCGACCGCGCGCGTCTGTCCGCGACGACGCGCGGCGAGGCGTGCCGCCGCGAGCGGACCATCGTCGTCGTGGGCGGCCCCGAGGCCCACGGCGATCACGTCGGCGCCCGCGAGCGTCGCGGGCTGCTCGGTCCAGCCGAGCGGGCTCGCCTCCTGCGCGCACGCCGTGCGCAGGCGCTCCGGCGCACCGAGCGCCGCGGCCACCAGCGCGAGCCACGCGCGTCGTGGGAGCGGAGGCGTCACTGCACGCGCTGGATGAGGTGGAAGCCGAATTCGGTCTCCACGGGCTCGCTGATCGCGCCGACGTCCATCGTGAACGCGGCCTGCTCGTAGGCCGCCGAGAGCCGACCGCGGCCGAGCCAGCCCATGTCGCCACCGCGCTCTCGGCTCGTGTCCTCGCTGACCTCGCGCGCGATCGCGAGGAAGTCCGCCCCGGGCGCGACCAGGCGCGTACGGATCTGCGACGCGAGCGCCTGCGCTTCGTCGTGGCTGCGCGTGATCTCGGGCCCTGCGTTTCTCGCGCCCGCGAAGCGCACGAGGATGTGCCGCGTGTAGCGGAATTCGGCGGGGCAGCGGTGGATCACGACCCAGCCGTACGGCGCCTCGGTGACCTCGGAGAGCTGATCGATCTGGAGCGCGAAGGCCCGATCGCGGATGGCCTCGTGCTGCGGTGGCCAGTCCTCGCGCGCATACGTGCCGAGGAGGCCTCCGCGCGCACCGCTCGAGCGTGCATCGGAGTCCTCGCGCGCCACCGTGGCGAAGTCGCGGGCCCCCGACTCGATGCTCGCGAGCAGCTCTTCCGCGCGCACGCGTGCCTCGGCCTGCGTGCGCGTGATGGCCTCGGTCGCGCCCGCGGCGCCCTGCCACTGCACGACGATCACCTCGGCGCAGATCTCGTCGCTCGGCGCGGGCGGGATCGAAGGCACGGCCTCGGCCGACGGCGTGGGCGGCGCCGCTGTCGCCGACGGCGTGGGCGGAGGCGTCGGCGCGGAGGGCGCGCTCTCGCTTCCACACCCGAGGAGCGAGATCGCGAGGAGCGCACCACCGAAGGCAGCCTTCTTCATGGCCGCGAAGGTACCAAGCGACGCGGGCGCCGTCGCGCTCACTCGCTCGCGGGGACGGCCGCGCCCTCGGCGTAGGTCGCGGCCACGAGGTAGAGGAAGAGCGCGAGGCGGCTCGCGCGGCTCGTGATGCCGGTGACCACGAAGCTGCCGCTCGAGGTCACGAGCTGGCCGCTCGCGTCGAGCGTGGCGAGCACCTGTCCGTCGGGGCGCACGAGACGATTCCCTTCGGTCGTGTAGCGCATGGTCGTCGGTCCCGCGCTGGCCGGATCGTCCACGTTCACGAGGATGCCGCCGTCGTTGGCCATCGTCGCCCATACGTTGCCGTCGGGCAGCGTGAAGGTGCCGGCCTCGGCGAAGGTGCCGACCACGTTGCCATCGAAGCTCATCACGCCGCTCGCATCGATCGTCGCCGTGCCGCGATCGAACGCGAGCGTCATCGCGCGCAGGGGGAGCACGGGGCCCGCGGCCTGCTCGACGGGCCGCGGCGGCTGCACGTACGTGGTGCCGCCGCACGCGGACGCGGCGACGAGGACGGGAGCGAGCGCGAGCGCGAGGCGGTGGTGCATGTCGCGGCTCAGTTCTTGGTGAGCTTGCGGTACTTGATGCGGTGCGGGCGATCGGCTGCTGGCCCGAGGCGCTTCTTCCGATCCGCCTCGTAGTCCTGGTACGTGCCCGTGAACCACACCACGTTCGAGTCGCTCTCGAACGCGAGGATGTGCGTGCAGATGCGATCGAGGAACCAGCGATCGTGGCTCGTGATGAGCGCGACGCCGGGCCACTCGAGCAGGGCCTCCTCGAGCGAGCGCAGCGTCTCGACGTCGAGGTCGTTCGTGGGCTCGTCGAGCAAGAGCACGTTGCCGCCCTGCGTGAGCACCTTGGCGAGATGCACGCGGTTGCGCTCACCGCCCGAGAGCACCTTCACCTGCTTCTGCTGGTCGGTGCCGCGGAAGTTGAAGAGGCCCACGTACGCGCGCGCCGGGATCTCGGTGCGGCCCACGACGATCTTGTCCTGGCCCTTCGAGATCTCCTTGAAGACCGTGTTCTCGGGCTCGAGCGCGTCGCGCGACTGGTCGACGTACATGAGCTTCACGGTCTGTCCCACCGTGACCTCGCCCGCGTCGGGCTTCATCACGCCCGTGATCATGCGGAAGAGCGTGGTCTTGCCGGCGCCGTTCGGGCCGATGATGCCCACGATCGCGCCCTTGGGGACCAGCACGTTGAGGTTCTCGTAGAGCAGCTTGTCGCCGAAGGCCTTGGTCACGCCCTTGAGCTCGATCACCTGATCGCCCAGGCGCTCGCCCGGCGGGATCGCGATCTCGTTGTCGACGCGCTTGGCCTTCTGCGCCTCGGTGACGAGCGCCTCGTAGGCCTGCAGGCGCGCCTTGCTCTTGGCCTGGCGTGCCTTGGGCGACTGACGCACCCACTCGAGCTCCTGCGCGATCTTCTTCTGGCGCGCGCCCTCGCTCTTCTCTTCCTGCTGGAGACGCTTCTCCTTCTGCTCGAGCCAGCTCGTGTAATTCCCCTTGAAAGGATAGGCGTTTCCGCGATCGAGCTCGAGGATCCACTCCGCGACGTTGTCGAGGAAGTAGCGGTCGTGGGTGATGGACACGATCGTGCCCGGGTAGTCCTTGAGGTGCTGCTCGAGCCACGCGACCGACTCGGCGTCGAGGTGGTTCGTGGGCTCGTCGAGCAGGAGGAGATCGGGGCGCATGAGCAGCGTGCGGCAGAGCGCGACGCGGCGCTTCTCACCACCGGAGAGCACGTTCACGCTCTGATCGGCGGGCGGCAGGCGGAGCGCGTCCATCGCGATCTCGAGCGTGGTGTCGAGGTTCCAGCCGTCGCCCGCGTCGATGAAGTCCTGGAGCTTGCTCTGCTCCTCGAGGAGCTTGTCCATGTCGGCGTCGGGCTCGCCCATCGCGAGGCCGATGGCCTCGAAGCGCGCGAGCGCGTCGCGCATGGGCTTGACCGCCTCGTTCACCACGTCGATGACCGTGCGATCCTTGCCGATGTCGGGCTCCTGCGGGACGAAGCCCACGGTCGCGCTCGGACGGATCCACGCCTCACCGGTGAAGTTCTTGTCCTCGCCCGCCATGATCCGCAGGAGCGAGCTCTTGCCCATGCCGTTGGGGCCGATGACGCCGATCTTCGCGCCCGGGATGAACGACAGGTAGAGGTTCTGGACGATCTTCTTGTCGGGGGGGTGGACCTTGGTCACCCCCTTCATCGTGAAGATGTAGTCGGTCATCGCGCGAAGCTCCTTCGGCCGGCACGCGCACGCTTCGGCGCGGCGGGACCGCCTCTATCGCACGCCCGAGGGCCCGCGGAAAGGCCGTCGGCGGCTCGCGCGAGGACGACCGCACACCACCCGTGCGCACTGTGCGGCGCGGTGCCCAATCCTTCGATCGACGGCGTCCGCCCTGATAGCCTGCCGAGGCCCATGACAGCGATGTCGCGATCGACCGAGCGCGCGCCCCGCACGAGCGAGGTTTCGTCGGCGATCCGAGGCGCGCTTCCGCGTGGCACCGTCGTTGCTTCGATGCGCCGTGTCGTGAGCTGGGTCGCTGCAGCACTCCCGGTGATGGCCACGAGCCCCCTGGCTCTGGCCGGCTGCATCACGCAGGACCTCCAGTTCGTGCCGCCGACGGGCTTTCCGCCGTCGATCGAGGTGCCCTCGGGCGGGGCCTATCCGCTCGACGAGGTGATCCGGCTGCGCGCGGATCAGATCGGCGGCGGTGGCGACGCCGGCGCCATCAACACGCTGGTGTTCGATCTCGAGGTGCGCGATCCCGACGTGGACGAGGAGCTGCAGTACCTCGTCTACGTCGACTACCAGCGCGGCGTGACGCTCTTTCCGGTGGGCAGTGGGTTCGTCCCGGCCGTTCCGCAGGGCACGAGCGATCGTCGGCGTCGCGCGCAGCGCATCCAGGTGCCCGTGCGCGATGGGGCGCTGAGCCGGCCGGGCTGTCACCGCGTCGAGATCCTCGTGTCGCAGCGCTTCCGCAACGAAGATGGCGTGCCCACGCGCGACCCGCTGGTGGAGGGCGATCTCGGGACGGCGACGTGGTGGGTGTCCACGCAGGCGACGGAGGGCGACTCGGTGGACATGACGGGGTGCCCATGAGGCCGCGCGCAAGGCAGCTCGTGGCGCGCCTGCTCGCGCTCGGAGCGCTCGCGGGGATCGAGGGCTGCTCGCTCCTCGTCGATCCACCCACCCCGCAGATCGTGAACCGCTGTGACGTGACGAGCGACTGCGCCGCGAGCAGCGTGTGCGAGCCTACCGCGCACCTGTGCGTCACCGAGGAGGCCCCCGACTACGCGCTCCGCGTCGAGGTGACGCCGACGAGCGATCCGCTCGGCGGCGAGCCCGTGCCGATGCTGTTCGATCTCGGCGTGCTCGAGGCCGGTCAGCCGCTCGCGCTGGTGGCGCCCGTGCAGGTGCCCGTGCAGGGCACGGCGCGCTACGACGGCGACCCGATCGCGGCGCAGATCACGTTCGCGCGTCGCGCGATGGTGGACGAGCCACCGCTCGCCGGTGCGCTCTCGGGCTCGGTCGCGGTGCGCGCGTCGTCGGCGACCGCCGGGGCCGTGGACTTCGTCACCCAGCTCCCGGGCGGCGCCACGTACGACGTGTACGTCGAGCCCCAGAGCGAGTTCCGTGCGCAGCTGCCGCCGCTCGCGGCCACGCTCGAGGTGCCGACCGGCGCGGGCGTGAGCTTCGCGATCGACTACTGGCAGGCCGAGCTCGAAGAGGTACGCGGCGTCGTCCTCGACGCGTCGTCGGATCCGCAGGCGGGCCTGCTCATCCGCATGATCGATCCGATCTCGGGCCGCACGGTGTCGTCGGCCACGAGCACCGATGACGACGGGCGCTTCACCCTCGTCGTGCCGCGAAACCTCGGCGGCTTCGCGTTCCGCATCCGCGGTGACGTGACCCGACAGGACTCGAGCGCGCTCCTTCCGGCGATCACGATCGACGCGAGCACGCTGATGCCCGCGAGCGATGGGACCTTCACGCTGCTCGTTCCCTCGTCGGATCACGCGATGCGCCTCGAGGGGCGCGTCGAGCTGCCCGCGACGCTGGGCATGAACGCGCCGGCGCCCAACGCGCAGGTGCGACTTCGCTCGCCGTACGTGAGCGATCCCGACACGGGGCTCGTGGGCAGCCTCGAGCTCGATCTCACGACCGACGTGGACGGGCGCTTCGTCGGCTATGTGCTGCCGGGCGAGTACGTCGTGGAGATCGTGTCGTCGGACGAGGACGTGGGCGTGCTCGTCGACGCGCTCGAGGTGCTGCCGAACCCGGCGGGCATGCTGCGCGGTCAGCTCTACACGCTGCCGCAGCGCTCGATCCTCGGGGGCACCGTGCAGCTCGCCGATGGCGAGCCGGTCTCGGGCGCGCGCGTGCGGGCGACGGCGCTCGGGGTGGAGCTCGCCGACGATCGCGCGGCGCTCTTGAATCGCTCGGCCATGGGGCTGAGCGGTGCGATGGGCGAGTTCCGCCTGCCGCTCGACGTGGGCGTGTTCGACCTGATGGTCGAGATGCCCGAGACGAGCGGCTACGCGTGGCACGTCGAGCACGACTTCGGTGTGGGAGGCTCGTCGGCGCCGCTGCGTCGCGTGCTCTCGGTGCGCGCTCCCTACCGCGCGATGGGCACCGCGAGCTTCGAGGAAGGAACCGACCTCGCGGGCGCGCGCCTCCGCCTCTTCGCGATCGATCCCGGCACCGACCGCGTGATCGAGATCGGTGCGACGGTGTGCGACGAGACCGGTGCGTTCGTGGCCCTCCTGCCTCCTGCGCTCGACTGAGCAGCCTCCCGCGCTCGACCGAGCAGGAAGTCTCGCGACTGAGCAGGTCCCGCGCTCGCGGCCCGTCGGCTCTCTGGGTCAGCGCCAGCCGCCGAAGGGCAGGCGCGGGGCGTCGAAGCGCGGGGGCGCATACGGGTCGCGTGGGGCCGGAGGCGTGCTGGGCGCGGCGGGAGCGTATCTGGGGGCCCCGTAGCCGTAACCGGAGGCTCCATAACCGTAACCGGAGCCTCCGTAGCCGTATCCGTACGGCACGTAGTAGCCGTAGCCCCACCGCGTGGTCGTGGTGGTGGTCGTGCTCGCCGTCGCGGCGCTCGCGCGGGCGCTCGCCTCGCGTCGCTCGGCCTCGGCGCGCGCGCGTGACTCCTCGGCGGCGCGTGCCTCGGCGCGCGCGCGTGCCTCGGCCTGCGCGCGCGCCTCCGTCTCGGCGCGCTCGCGCGCCTCGGCCGCGTGCTGCTCGGCGAGGGCCGCACGGCGCTCGGCGTCGCGCGCCTCGGTGCTGTTGCGGTCGACGATCACGGGGGCGACCTCGATCACGCGATCCCCTCCTCGCTCGTGCACCACGAGGCGACCGCCGCCGCTCAGCATCACCTGACCACGCGCCACGCGGGGTGCGTCGGAGGGCGCCGCGGACGCGCTCGCGTCGAAGGACGCCACTGCCGCATCGCTCACACGGAGCGCACGCTCGGCGAGGCTCGCGGCGCCGAGGTCGGCGCGCGCGGCCACGTTCCACGTTCCCCGCTGCGAGGCGCTCACGCCGTCGGGCCCCAAGGCGCGCCAGGCCACATCGCTTCCGCGCGTGCGCCATTCCACCCACGCGCTCGACCACTCGGCTTGCGGCACCCACGCCCACGCCCCCGCCTCGCTGCCGAGGCGGATCCAGCGGCCCTGATGAAAACAGACCTCGCCCCACGCGTAGCGCGACTCGAACGAGAGCCCACGCGCGGTGGGGACCCAGTGCCCGCCGCTCAGGTACGGCACGAACGAGCTCTCGCGTGCCTCCCGCGGGACGAAGGCGTCGCCGTAGGGGCTCACGACGATCCACGTGCCGTGGGGCGCGAGCAGATCGTGGAAGCGGGCAGCGTCTTGCGCGCCGGCAGCGCTCGGCGCGCCGAGCCCGACGAGCATGGTCATGAAGCACACGAGCCAGGAAACGCGTGCCATCGAGTGATGGTGGAGCGTTCCCTGGCTCGCGTCGAGCACCGCTTGGCGTCGGAGGAGAATCGAGATCCCGCCGAGCGCCGCGCGGGAGCATTCGCGACAGCGAATGGAGCGGGTGGGGATCGATTCGGGGCGCCTCGCGGCGGGGTGAGCGCAGCTCACCCCTGGAGCGGGAGCGAGGCGAGTCGCGGAGCGACGAAGTGAGCGACGGGGAGCTCGAGGGGCCGGAGGTCCCTCGACCCAACAAACTCAGCAGTCGGCGGGGCAGCTGCGGCGGCCCTCGGGCGGGCGCGTGCAGACGCCGTCACCGCAGACGGCGCAGTCGATCGGGCAGGTCATGAGGTTTTCGGTCGCGGCGTCGCACATGCGGTCGCCGCAGCCCGTCGTGACGGTGCAGTCGGCCGGGCAGGTCATGGCGTTCTCGCCGGCTGCGGCGTCGCAGGTGCCATCGCCGCACGCCGCCGTCATGCCGCAGTCGGCGGGGCAGGTCGTCGCGTCCTCGCCCGCGAAGCGGTTGCAGAAGCCGTCGCCACACGACGTCATCGTCGCGCAGTCGGCCGGGCAGTTGCGCCGCGTCTCGCCGGCGGCGGCGTCGCAGGTTCCGTCACCGCACGTGCAGTCGCCCGGGCAGGTGTCGAACGACTCCCCGAGCCGGAAGTCGCACATGCCATCGCCGCACGTCGCCGTGCAGTCGGTGGGGCAGCTCGTCATGTCCTCGCCCCCGCGCACGTCGCAGAAGCCGTCGCCGCACATGGGCATCATCGCGCAGTCGGTGGGGCAGCTCATCGGGTCCTCGGGCGGCGCGCACCTCCCGTCGCCGCACGCGTCCGTCATCGCGCAGTCGCCCGGGCAGGTGACGAGCGTCTCGCCCACGGCCGCGTTGCACACGCCGTCGCCGCAGGTGACCGGACAGTCGGTGGGGCAGCTCGTGGTGTCCTCGCTGCGCGGGTCACAGATGCCGTCGCCGCAGCCCATCATCGAGAAGCAGTCGCGCGGGCACGAGAGGAAGGTCTCCGTCGGGTCGCACATGCCGTTGGGGCACGTCGTCGGGCAGTCGGCCGGGCAGCTCATCCCGTCCTCGCTGCGCGGGTCGCAGATGCCGTCGCCGCAGGAGCCGAGCATCGTGCAGTCGGCGGGGCAGTTGGCAGAGTTCTCCGTCGTCGGATCGCACGTGCCGTCGCCGCACGTCATCGGGCTCGTGCAGTCGGCGGGGCAGCTCGTCGCGTCCTCCGCGCTCGCGTCGCACACGCCGTCGCCGCACATGGCGGTCGTGGTGCAGTCGGCGGGGCAGGTGCGCGCGTTCTCGGTGCGCGGATCGCAGGTGCCGTCGCCGCACGTGTCGGGGAGGGGGCAGTCGGCGGCGCAATTCGTGGAGTTCTCGGTGCCTTCGCAGGTGCCATCGCCGCACACGATCCCCGCGGAGCAATCGGCGGGGCAGCTCGACGCCGTCTCGGGCGCGACGCACGCGCCGTCGCCGCAGCGACCGGGCGCCGGACCGCTGTCGACGCGGGTGCCCGTGTCGATCGTCAGCATGATCCCGGTGTCGGTTCCGGGACCGACCCCGGAGTCCTCGTCGATCGTGTTGGTGGTGCTGCCGCACGCAGACACCGTCGTGAGGATGAGCCCACCCGTGGCCAGCAGGAGGGCGCGTGAGGAACGGAGCTTGGGAGAAGCGAACATCTTGAGACCTCCACGGAAGCCAAAGAGTGTTGCCGATCGCCGGAGATCCCGGAAGCCCCAGGTCCGAGCCGCGGCGGAGAACATCGGCGATCGGCGATGAACGTCGCAGGCCTCCCCCTCGCTCAGGGCTCGAAGGCGGGCACGCCGAGCGTACCCGTCGCGCGATCCACGCCCGCGCCGTGCTCGTTCTGGCCCGTGTGCAGCTCCTGGGTCCACGTCGCGTCGTTGGCGATCGGCGCCATGGGGTCGCGTGTGTAGAGGTCGGCGCCGCCTCGCTCGAGGAAGAAGGCGAGGGTGCCGATCCGGCCCCTCAGCGCATCGCCAGGCGTCTCGATCGACGCGTTTCCGAGCGTGAAGGCGCCATCGGCCTCGTAGGTGTCGGTGCCGCTCGCGTCGACGAAGGCGCCGAAGCCCGAGGCGTTGCCCGTGCCGCCGGCGCGAGGGACCAGCCGATAGTGATCATCGCCCGCGAGGTCGAGGAACCACGCGCTCGAGAAGTCGTGTCCGCTCCCGAGCGTGCCCGAGTAGCGCGACGCGCGAGCGTCGTAGACGTCGTTGCCCGTGCGATCGACGAGCGCACACATCGCGTAGTGCGCGTCGGACGCTTGCACGTACCACTCGCCGTCGTACTGGTCGTCGCCCGCGCCGTCGAGCAAGAGGCCCGTGCCGAACCAGTAGCCCGTGCCCTGCGCGAAGACCGCCGCCGTGTACTCGTCCCGGCCCTGTCGATCGCGCAGCACGCCGAGCCCGCCGCTCATGAACACGCCATCGCTGAAGTCCGCGCGCCGACCGAAGCCGGCTCCTTGCGTGAACGACGAATTCGAGCCGCCCGGGATCTGCGGCGACCAATAGAGGACGTCGTGCGGTCGGCTCACGTAGTCGTCGTCGCCGGCCTCGCTGTAGAGCACGCCCACCCCGCGCGCGTAGCCGAAGCCCTGGCCGTCGGCGTAGAGATCGAAGACGTCGTCGCCATCGCCGAGATCTTCGAGGAGGCCCAGGCCGAACGACGCGGCGCCCTGCGCGCCCGCCTCGGCCGCGAAGTGATCGACGCCGCCGTCGTCGGACAGCACGCCCACGCCGAGCGCGCCGTAGCCCTGCGACATGCGCAGGCTCGCGTACCGATCGTCGCCGCCGCCGAGATCGAAGAGCATGCCGATGCCCAGCCGACCCGCGCCCTGGCGTGCGATCTGCGAGCGCGAGGACGGGCCCTGACCGTCGGCGGGCGTGACGCGGCCGGTGCCGTCCGACGGCGGTCTCTCGGTGCCGTCCGCGGCGGTGTCGAGCGGCACGGGCACGGGCTCGTAGCCGTAGTCGTCGGCGCCGCCGAGATCGATCACGATCGAGACGCCGTGATCGCGCGTGGTCGTGGCGCCCACCGGAACGCGATAGGTGTCGTCGCCTCCGAGCTCGAGCAGGAAGAGCACGCGCTGCCACGCGGCGCCTTCGTAGCGATCGTCACCGGGCGAGCCGATCGCGATGCGGCCTCGGGGCGTGTCGATGACGAGCGTGCCGCTCGAGCCTGCGATCGCGCCGAGGGCGTCTCGATCGATCGCGCGCGCCAGCGCGATCGCGGCGCCCGAGATCGCGTCGAGATCCACATCGCCGAGCAGGAGCGCCTGCACGACCGGCGCCGTGGGCGAGCGGAGATCGTCGATGTTGCCGAGGAAGAGACCCGACGGCTCGGCGAAGGCCGTGGTGCGCTGCGCTTCCGTGAGCGGTGCGATCGCAGCCTCTCGCGCGAGCACGGCGTCGCGGGTCGCGTCCAGCAAGGGCACGAGCGCCGCGCGGACGGGAGCGCCGATCGCGGCGAGCTCGGTGCTCGCGCTGCTCGGATCGAAGCTGCCACCCCCTGCCGCTGCCAGGGCGACGAGCGCCTCCTCGAGCGAGGCGGCGGCGGCGGTGCCCGGCGCGACCGGCACGAGGTCGGCCAGGCGCGCCATGAGCGCGAGGCGATCGGCCGTAGCGCCCTCGTCGAGGCCGCGCTCGACGTGATCGGCGAAGACGGGCAGCGCGAGCCAGCTCTCGTGCACGCGATCGACGAACGAGAGACGGAACCGATCGTGCGCGAGCTCGGGGATGTAGAGATCGAGATCGGCGCTCGCGTACCCGAGGCCGCAGCGGTCTCGCCCCGCGAGCGCTGCGGCGTCGTCGAGCAAGGCGCCTTCGTGATCGAGCACGCACTCGCAGTCGGCCCAGAGCTCGTTCCACGGATCGGCGGTGTCGAGGTGGGGCACGCACACGGTGCTGCCGTCGACCGTGCGCTCGACGGTCGCGCCCGTGCAGGGAGGTGACGAGAGACAGAGCGCGAGCGCCCCGCTTCCTCGGCACGTGGTGCCGCTCGGGCAGCGTCGATCGGCACCGCAGGCGCTCGCCCGTCCTGCCGCCACCAGCGCAGCGCACCGTGCCGTCGGGTCGGCGCGATCGGCCACGCAGACGGGGCCTTGGCCCTCGATCTCCGCACACCGTCGGAGCCCGAGGGGGCAGTCCGCATCGGAGCGGCAGGCCACCGTGCACACCGCGGAGAGACCATCGGTGACGACGCAGCGATCGTAGGTGCCCGTGCATTCGCTCGGCTCGGTGCACGGCGTGCCTGGCTCGGTCGTGCGGCACGTGCCGCCGATCGGCTGACACTGACGAGGCATGCCCGCGAAGATCTCCGCGCAGCTCGAGGGTACGGGGAGAGAGGCGCAGTCGTCGTCGGTCTCGCAGCCGATGCCGCACGCGAGCTCGGTCGCACCGAGCGGCAGACACATGTTGCCGTCGCCGCAGTCCGAATTCCGCCGACAGGGGCGGCACGCGATCACCGGTGGCGCGACGTACGCATCGGGCTCGACGAACGCATCTGGCAGCGCGGGGGCGTCGCTGCCCGCATCGGGAGAGGGCTCGGGTGTGCTCGGGCAACCGAAGAGGAGCGCACAGACCATCGAGAGCGCGAGCGTCCAACGCATCGCGTGATCATGCCTGATCCGCTGCCTGTCGCGGCGGGTGCACGCGCGCGTTCAGCGCACGCGATGGAGCTCGCTCGCGCAGCCGCCCTGGATCGACGCCGACACGAGCAGGAGTCGGTCACCGTCCGCGCGGAGATACCAGATGGGTGGATCGTCGGAGACGGAGACGCCGGAGCTCGAGTGCGCGAGCGGTCGGAAGATGTCCGCGCTCGAGACGGGCCAGTAGGTCTGGAGCGCCTCGGGCGTGAGCGCCGCAGGCGCAGCTTCGCCACGGGCGAGCGCGGCGATGGCGTCGCGGTCTCGGGCCGGCGCGGAGTCTCCGAGCTGCATCGACGCGAACGCGGCCCGATAGGGCAGAGGTCCTGTCGCCACGGGATCACGCAAGAGGTACACGATCTGATAGGCCGCCGCGCCCGCTGCGCCCGTGGGCTCTACGCAGTGATCGCGGCCGATGAAGCGGTGCTCGGCGCCGATCGCGGGCCAGTCGGTGACCGTGCCCGCGTGCTCGAAGGCGTCGATCGCCGCGCACGCATCGGCGTCCGCCTCGGCACGACCGCAGCGGAACCCCGCGCGCAGCGACGTGAGGTCCACCTCGGGTGGGCCAGCGCTCCCGTGGTCCTGCCCCTCACAGCCGGAGCACCCCCCCACCGGCGCGAGCAGGGCGATCAGCGCGACCAGCGCGATCAACGCGGCACGCGCCCTCGGGCCTGCTGCGGCGGATGCTCGCAGGGCTCCACGCAACGCAGCCTCATCGTGGCGATCCCGGCGCGTCGATGTCTCGTCGAGGTCCATCGCCGCATCGTATCGCTCGGGGCTCGCGTGGGGAGAGGCCCATCACGCTCGCGTGTTCGTGGTAGCTCATCGCCATGAGCGGCACCGAACGCGCCTACTTCGACGACGTCCTGCTCGACACGCTCGAGACGCACGTGGTCGCGCACGCGCACCACGGCGATCGGCCCAGCCTGGTGCTCGATCGCACCCTGTTCTACCCGGAGGCCGGCGGGCAGATGGCCGATCGCGGGTCGATCGACGGCGTCGCCGTGATCGACGTGCAGGTCGACGACGAGGGCGTCGTCCACCATGTGCTCGAGGGTGCGCTCCCTCCGATCGGCGCGCGCGTCCACGCCGTGATCGATCGGCCGCGGCGGCGCGTGCACATGGCCCTGCACACGGGGCAGCACATGCTCTCTCGGGCGCTCGTCGACGTCTGCGGCGCCGAGACCGTGAGCTCGAGGTTGGGAGAGCAGGCCTCGACGATCGACGTGGATCGCGACGGCCTCGTGCCCGCACGCCTGCTCGAGTGCGAGGCGCTCGTGAACCGCGTGATCGACGAGGATCGCTCCGTTCGTGCGTGGTTTCCGCCGCCCGAGGAGCTCGCGAGCCTGCCCCTGCGGCGCGCACCCAAGCAGACCGAGAACGTGCGCATCGTGGACGTGAGCGGCTTCGATCTCTCTGCGTGCGGCGGCACGCACGTCACGCGCACGGCCCAGGTGGGCCTCATCCGCATCACCGGCAGCGAGCGCTACAAGGGCGGCACGCGCGTGACGTTCACCGCGGGGCCACGCGGCCGCACGAGCCTCTTCGAGGCGGACCGCGCGCTGCGAGAGCTCGGTCGCGAGCTCGTGTGTCCTCCTCACGAGGTCATGGCGGCGATCGCGCGACTTCGCGGGGACCTCACCTCGTCACGCGAGGAGCTCGGCAGGGTCCGCGCGCAGCTCGCGCAGCAGATCGTGGAGGACGTGCGGCGCGGGCTCACCGGCGAGCGCGCGATCGTGACGCTCGACGAGGGCGGCGTGGAGCTCGCGAAGGCGGTGGTCGCGGGGCTCACGCGCGAGGGCTCGCGGGTCGTCGTCGTCGGGGCGCGCATCGACGAGGGCCTGCACACGATCGTCGCGCGGGGTCCCGACTCCCGCGTGGACTGCGGGGCGATCCTCAAGGCGATCGCCGCAGCCTCGGGCGGACGTGGGGGTGGCCGGCCCGAGCGCGCCGAGGGGCGCATGCCGCTCGGCACCGACCTGCGCGCGATCACGCCCGCTTGAGCAGCGCCTGGCGCGCCCTCGCGCCGCTCGGCTCCCGCAGCGGCTCGGCGCTCAGCACGCGGCAGAGCGTCGCGGCGTCCACGCCCAGCGTGCGCGGCGTGACGAACGCGTCGACGAGCACGGTCTCCTCGGGGCGGAGGGGCACGAGCTCGGTGAGCCAGTCGGCGGTGCGACCCCGCGTGGGCACGTCCACGAGCGGATCGAGATCGCTGCGCGTCACGATCACCCAGCTGAGGATCGCGTGATCGCCGGCGAGGGCAGAGGGCACCGACTCGCGCTCTCGGTAGCCCGCGAGCGCCCCGCCCAGCCCGACGCTCACGAGGCGCCGCTCGAGGCTCCGTTCCTCGCGCTCGAGCGCGTGCTCGTCGTCGGCCGCAAGGACGTGCTCGACGTGCTCGATCTCGCCCGAACGCTCGATCGCCTTGGAAAGTGGGGCGATCGCGCGATGAGCGTGCGCCGGCGCGGTGCGCAGCGTCTCGGCGAGCTCGAGCGCCTGCGCGTGCGGCACGACGAGCGAGATGCGGCGCAGCGTGCGCGGCGCGTCGTCGCGGGTGGTCGGCGCGAGCGCGTCGTCGTCGTCGGTGAGACGCGCCGTGTCGAGCTGCTCGCGATGCCGCGAGCGCGCGTGCACGAGCGACGCGAGCAGGAGCATCGGCCCGAGCAGGTGCCCCAGGTAGAGCACGCTCGAGAGTCCTCCACCGTCGGAGCTCACCTGCCAGCTCGCGCGCGCGTACGCGCTCAGCACGGCCTCGTCGGTGGAGGCGCGCGAGCGAACCCCGAGCGACGCCGCTCCGAGGCTCGTGGCCAGGCCGACCACGAAGAGCGCGGCGCTGATCGCGTCGGGCGCGAGGCCGATGCGCGAACGTGCTCTGGCCCTGTCGGTCATCGGCACCTCCTCGTTCGACTCCATGGTGCCATGACCGGGACGTGATGGAGCGACGGCCGCGAGGCCTCCTCCTCGAACGACGAGGCGCGCAGAGGTGCGGTCGAGGTGCGCGTCAGCCGGGGCCCTCGATCACGGGCGGTCGCGGCGGCACGAGGAAGAACACGCGGCGCGCGTCGAGGGGGGAGCCGTCGCCGCGCACCGTCAGGCGTGCCTCGAAGAGGAGCGGCATCACCTCGGGCATCACGCTGGTGTTCATGCGCGGCACGACGTCCCAGCAGATGCGCGTGCCGGGCGTGACCGACGGGAACGCGTCGGGGTGTGTGTCTGCGTTCGTGTCCTCGGTGCCGATCACTGCGCAGTCCGTCGCGCTCGTGTTCGTCTCGAGGTAGTCGATGAACTGGAGCGCGTCGCCTGCATCGCCGGGCTCGTCGCTCGCCTCGATCGTCGCCCGGAGCGGCACCCCCTCGACGATCTCGTTGATGGCGGCGGTCACCGCGGGCACCACGGACGAGTCCGCACCATCGAAGACCAGGGGCTCGCCCGCGCGATCGACCGAGCCCGACGCGTTGGCGAGATCGACCAGGTCGGTGCGCGCCGCCGCGCCCGCCGCGCCACTCCACACGCCGATGAACGTGATGTCGTTGGCCATGAGCGCCGCCGCCGCCTGCGCCGCCGTCTCGGTGCCATCGCTGTCCTCGTCCGTGAAGGTCACGAGGATGCGCACCGCCTCTTCGCGGAACGAGGGACAGCCGATGAAGCCGGGTGCGGGCCCGGTGCAGCCCGTCTCGCTGCCGGGCGAGCCAGCCGGATCGGCCACGCCCCACACGGCTCGGTACTGCGACTCGGTGCTGCCCGTGGTGCTGAACCCGAGCGCGGTCGAGGTCACCGCCGGATCGCCTTGCAGCGATTGGGTGTTCGTGTGCTCGCCGAGGTACCAACCGCCGCCCGTCCACGGGCTCGTGATGCACGTGTCGATGCCCGGATCCTCGATGCAGCTCCCGGTGAGGCCGCACACCTGCCCTGCGGCGCACTCCGAGTCGCGCGTGCAGGGCACGTGGAAGTCGGTGCAGGTGAGGTCGGCCATGATCGTGCCGACGGCGGTGCGCAGCGCCGAGATCTCGCCGGCCATCGATCCCGAGCGATCGAAGAGGAAGTACACGTCGGCGAACTGGATGCTCGTGCGGAACGCGAGCGTGTCGCGGGTCGGGTCGGGCGCCTCCATGTACGGCACCACGAACACGAAATCGCCCCTCGTTCGTGGGCTATCCGTCATGTCGGTCGGGCTCGTGCCGGCCGCGGTCTCGATCAGATCGCTCACGCCGTCCATGTCGGTGTCCGCCGAGGTCGGCGACGTCATGTAGGTCGTGGCCTCGTCGTGATCGGACAGGCCGTCGCCATCGCTGTCGGGGTCGCGGAAGTCCGCGATCGTGTCCATGTCGGTGTCGATCGGCGGCGTCGCGAGGTCCGTGTCGCCGGCCTCCACCGCGTCCGTCAGCCCGTCCGCGTCGCTGTCCTCGTCGAGGAAGTCCGGCGTGCCGTCCATGTCCGTGTCCACATCGAGGTCGTCCCCATCGGAGATCGTGTCGCCGTCGCTGTCGACGTCGTGGAAGTCCGCGATCCCGTCGCCGTCGGTGTCCGCCGGTGGGCTCGTCACCTCGCGCAACTCGCGCGCGTCGGGCAGGCCGTCACCGTCATCGTCGTTGTCGTAGACGTTGGGCCGACCATCGGCGTCGAGATCGCCCGGCTCCTCGCTCGCGTCCGGGATGCCGTTGTTGTCCGAGTCGGTGTCTTCGAAGTCGGGGGTGCGATCCCCATCCGAGTCGCGCGGTGGCGTGAGGAGATCGGCGTCACCGGCCTCGTCGGCATCGCTCAGACCATCACCGTCGCTGTCGGGGTCGAGCGAGTCGAGCGTGCCGTCGCCGTCCGTGTCGCGGCCCGACGAGCCGCCCTCGTCGCCGTCGCTGATCGTGTCCCCGTCGAGATCGCCTGGTCCGTCGTAGGCGTCGGTGAGGCCCCCGTCCGGGCGCGTCAGGTGAGGCGTGCTGTCGCACGCAACGAGCGGCGACGTGACGAGGGCGACGAGGATCGGGGCGAGGAGGCGAAGGCGCATCGGCCGAGGGTATCAGAGGGCAGGTCCGGCCCTCGTGGCCCGGCGTGACAGCGAGGGCCGCATTCTGCATCCTCCGCCGCCATGTCCAGCTCCGACGACTCCCGTCCGCGCCCGTCGACGCCCGCCGCTCCCCCCTCCGCGCCGCCCGGCGGTCGCGCGCCCCAAGCCGAGCACCGCTGCGCGGAGATGGGCCCTGGAACGCCCACGCCCGCCGAGGATCGCGCGATCGCGAGGAAGCTCCTCGCCGCCGGCGACGCCAAGCACGCCGCGCTCCACGCGTCCTTCGCGCTCGCGCTCGAGCCCACCAAGCCCGAGCAGCTCGCGCTCGTCGACGAGCTCTTCAAGGCCGCCGAGGATCCCCTCACCCTCGCTCCGCTCGAGGCCACCACGTACTTCGGCGTGGTCGCGCTGCGTGCGCTCTTCCTCAAGCGCCTCGGCAAGATCCCCGAGGCGCTCGAGCTCCTCGTGCAGGTCGTCGCCGTGCGCCCCGATCTCCCGTTCGGCGAGTGGCTCGACACGTGGCTCGACGACGAGACGCTGGGCAAGCTCGACCCGCAGGTCGCCGCCCGTCTCTTCGATCTCGGCCTCCAGCGCCTCGTCTCCACCGAGCTCGGCATCGCGCACGGCCGCAGCGTCGCTGATCGCATCGCCAACGCCGCGCGCCGCATGCGGGAGAAGCACCCGACCTCGTCGGCGCTGAGCTTCGCGCTCTCTCGTGCGCTCCGCATGTCGCGCAAGCTCGACGAGGCCCTCGCCGTGGCCAAGGAGGAGCACGAGAAGCGGCCGAGCTACCTCTCGGGCGTCTTCCTCGCGGGCGTGCACCGCGATCGCGGTGAGCTGAAGGAGGCCCACGCGCGCTTCGAAGAGGCGCTCGCCAAGCAGCCCGACGACGTCGCGGTGCGCCTCGACATGGGCGATCTCTCGCTCGATCTCGGTCGGCCCGACGATGCGATCGCGCAGTACGAGTGGGTGCTCGCGAAGGAGCCCGACAACGCCTGGGCCAAGCCCTCGCGCCTCTACGCGAAGTTCGCGAAGAGCGGTGACAAGGCCGCGCGCGACGAGCTCGAGGCGCTTGCGGAGACCGACACCAAGGGCCGCGCTCGCGCCCTCGCGCTCGCGATCACGCCGTTCCTCGGCTTCCTCCCGCGGCGTCCGGAGTCGGTGCTCGGCGCGGTCGACGCGATCCGCGAGCAGGTGCGGCAGAAGGGCATCGAGGAGATGAAGAAGCAGCCGATCAAGCTGCAGCTGAGCTCGCTCGAGGCGCCGAGCGCGGTCCGCGCGGCGGCGGCGCAATTCATGGAGCTCGGGCTCACGATCGACGTCGAGATCGCGGGCATCCCGCAGCCCGATCCGCGCCAGCCCGCGCAGAAGACCGTCTACGAGATCTTCAAGTACGAGGGCGCGTCCACCAAGCCCGTGCTGCCCCCTGCGAGTGAGAAGACCGCGCTCGCGATCGCGCGCCTCGCGGCAGCGCGCTTCCACGGCCCGACGTGGGCGGAGCTCGCGCGCCGCACGGCCAAGGAGCTCACGTTCGAGAAGGTGCCGGAGCTGCTCTCGCTCATGGTGATCTTCCCGCCCGTGCCGCGCGCCGTGCTCCCGGATGGAAAGCCCGCGCCGTCGCCGTTCAAGCTCGGCGACTGGTGGTTCCGCGTGCAGGTTGCCTCCGCGCTCACCATCGCGTTCATCGACGAGGGTTGGGACGAGTCGGTCCGCAAGCGTGCGCTCGAGTCGATGATCTACGGTCCGCCCGACTGGATCACGACGGCCGGCATGGTGGCCCTTACGGCGCTCGCGAACGTCGATCCGGTCGCGCGCCCCCACGCCGAGGCGCTGCTCTACGGGCTCATCCGTCCTGCCAGCTCGCCGATCGAGCTCATGTGCGTGGCGCAGCCGCTCGCGCACTGCCTCCTCCAGCTGCCGGGCCTCGACCCCGACACGAAGGCCTCGTTCCGCGAGCTCCGCGCCGAGATGGAGCGCGGCAACGCGCCCGCCTCCGGCACCGCGTGATCCCCCGTCGTCTCGGCACGCGCCGCGAACCACTCCTGCTCGCGCTCCTCGTGGGCAGTCTGTGGGGCTGCGGCGCGAGCGCACCTCCGAGCACGACGCCCGCGCGCAGGCTCACCGGCGAGGCGGCGCTCGAGGACGACGAGGCGCCTCGCTTCGTCGTCGGAGACCTCGCGCTGCCCGAGCCCCCCGCCAGCGTCGATGCGGACGACCCTGCGCTCGAGCCCGTGCTGCGTCACGCACGCGAGCTGCTCGCGCGCGAGCTGCCGGTGCCCGAGGACTCGATGTCGTCGGCGGACACGAGCGCGTTCGTCGAGGGGCGCTTCGCGGGATGGATGAACGCCACCGCGCAGGGCATCCGTGCCTTGTGGGACGCGATGCAGGGGCTCACGACACGCGTGCTCGGCGCGCACGTCGTGGCGCGCGCGATCACGGGCAGCACGATGTGGGCGCTCGCGGCCCGGATCGATGCCTGGCCGCTTCCGGCTGCGGTTCGCGCCGATGCGTCGCTCTCTGCGGGCATCCGCGATGCGCTCGAGAACGCCTCGCGCCCCATGCGCGAGCGCGCGATCCAGGCCTTCGGCGCATGCGCCTCCGCGGCCGTCGGCTCTGCCGATCCCACGCTCGACGAGTGGCGCCTCTATTGCGATCACGAGAGTGAACGAGCGCAGTCACCGCGACACGAATGACAGGGTCCACGAGGGGTTTGACGCGCGGTATTGGAGCGCTTGACGCGTCGCGTTCTTGCGCGCGAACGAGCTGCCTCTCACGATCTCGGTATGGGCCAGTCTTCGCGAGCTTCTCGAAACGCCGACGATCCACCACTACCTGGTCACGCGCGACGTCCTCGCGCACGAGCGCAGGACTCGCACGCAGGCTGGGCTCCAGCGCAGATGAGGCCCCACACGTTGCTGCTCCTCGCGCTCGCGGCGCTCACCGCGATGGCCGCGCCCTCGTGTGGATCCCGCGCGGTGCCCGAAGCGCCTCCGAGCGATCGCGCATCGACTCCCACGCTCACGGCGACGCGGCCTCGGCCCACGGGCTCGCTCGCGGGCCCTGCCACCGACCCACCGAGCGCGTGTGAGCGCGTGCCCGTCTACGTCGATGGCCACGAGACGGAGCGCGTCTGTGTCGCGGACGCCGAGGCGCGCGGCCTCACCGTGATCGACCTCTCGCGCGACTACGCGCCACACGTCTTCGACGAGGCCCCGGAGCTGGGGGAGGCGGGCATTCCCCCGTATCGCGCCACCTACCTCGCGCTCGCCGACGAGGACTTCGAGCGCCTGCCCGAGGACGTCGATCCCGAGCAGTACCTCGAGCTCTTCGGCATCTCGCCCACCTTTCGCGTCCTGGCCGCGCGCCTCGGTGACGAGCCGCGGCACGCCTGTCATGCGGCGATCGACGACACGGCGCTGCTCGAGATGACAGGGACGCTCCGCACCTGGACGACCCCCGTCGCCGAGCAGCGCGCACGCCTTCGCCGCGTGGCCTACTACGAGACCTACTTCGAGCGTGAGCGCGTCCAGCTGGGCCTGCCCGATCTCGCCTCGCTCGAGGGGCACACCGCGCATGCGGGCTCGTATCGCGCCTTCGTCCACGATCGCACGGTCGTGCATGGCGTCGAGGCGCTGCAGGCGCACCTGATCTGTGATGGCCTCCTCGACGAGCGCCGCTACGTGCGTGGTGTGTTCGACACCCGCACGGCGATGGCGCTCGCTGCGAGCCAGCGAATGCACGTGGTCGTCGCCGCCGGCACGCTCGACGCGGCCAGCCGTGAGGCGCTCGCCGAGGACAGCCGCGAGAGCGACTTCCGCGCGGTCCTGCGCACGCTCCGCGAGCGCGTGGTCGACGCGGCCGCCGTCATCGAGGACGGCTCTGCCCGCAACGCGTGGGGCACCGTGCTCGGGCGGTCCCTCGATCCCGCCGAGATGCGCACGTCCGTGGGACACGAGCCGCTGCCGAACGGCGCGCCGGACTGGGTCTCTCCCGCCACCGAGCAGGCGGCGCGCGCGCTCGGATGGACCAGCCCCGACGCCTTCCTCGCGTTCCAAGAGCGCGAGCAGGCCAGTCCGGCGGGCGGCCAGGGTGCCAGTCAGGGTGCCAGTCAGGGTGCCAGTCAGGGTGCCAGTCAGGGTGCCAGTCAGGCTGCCGGACCGACTCGGGTCGCCGTGCAGCTCCCTCCTCGGCCCCGCTACCACAGCGAGCACATGGAGCTGCGCGTCGAGATCGACCGCGGCGACGTCTGGTACGACTACCCCTATACGTCCGAGGGGCGGCGGCGGAGCCAGCCAGTCCGAGCGCGACCCACACTGACGATCTTCGCCCGTGACGGCGCCGAGGAGATCGCGCTCGTGCGCTGGCCCACGACCATCGGCGGCTGGAAGCCGGAGCGCTCGCGCGCGGGGGCCCTCGGCCTCCGCTACAAGGAGTCTCCCGCGGGCCCGCGCGTCTGGCGCGACGTGGTGGCCGCGCCCGCGTGGTTGCCGCCTCCGAGCACGCCCGACGATGAGCTCGTGCGGCGCGGTCCGCGCGGCCGGTATGTGCCCAACACCGCGCTCTTCGGCCCGGGCTACCGCTCCGCCTACGGTCTCGCGATGGTCATGAACCATCGCGTGATCCCGGCGCGCGAGGAGGGCGAGCCCCCGACGTTCTACGACGAGGGCGTGCGCGCTCACGGCTCGGTCAGCTACGGGTCGATCCTCCGGGGCACGAGCCACGGCTGCCATCGGCTCTACAACCACCTCGCGGTCCGCATGACGGGCTTCCTCCTCGCGCACCGACACCACGTGCGCGACGGCTCGATGCAGGTGCTCTATGCGCGTCACGCGCGCTCGCCTTCGGGGCCAGTGAACTTCCGCATCCGTTCGCGGGGCTACCGCTACGAGCTCACGCCGCCGGTGGAGGTCAGCGTCCTTTGGGGCAACGTGCTCGGCACGCTGCAAGCGGCGCCCGAGGGCATGAGACCGCTGCCCCGCCGCGCGCAAGCCGATGCCACCGCGAGCGCGGCGGCCGACGAGAACATGTGATCGCCGAGAGGCTCGTGTGAGCCACGTCCCGCAAGGGCCGCGGCGCCTGGTGGTGCCGCCCGCGGGTCGGTGCGTACAACGCCGGCATGACCGTGGAACCGGCCGTCCTCGCGGAGCTCCCGCTGTTCCGCCCTCTGCCGCTCGAGGCCCGTGCCGCGCTCGCTGCGCTGGCCTCGATGGAGAAGCGCCCCTCGGGCTTCGTGATCTTCGAGGAGGGTGACCCTCCTGGAGACGTCTTCTTCGTGCTCGACGGGCGCATCACGCTGACGATGGGGGCGGGCGCGGGCGCCTCGAGCGCGCGCTCGCTCGCGCCCGCCGAGATCGTGGGCTGGTCGAGCCTCCTCGGTCGACCGCGCGTGGCGCGAGCGGTCGTCTCTCGCGCGGCGACGCTCGTGCGGATCCCTGCGTCGGACGTGCTCGAGCTCTGTGAGCGCGATCCGCGCGTGGGCTACGCCGTGATGGCCCAGGCGTTCGAACAGGTCGCCGATCGCCTCGTCGACACGCGCATGCAGCTCCTCGACCTCTACGGGAAGAGCGGATGACGCATCCCACCAAGCGAATCGCGCGCGCCGAGCTCGATCGCCTCTTCGCGCTCCTCTCGGAGGACGCTCGCGTGGTGCACGGTCCCACCGTGCGCGACGGCGCCATCGTGGACGCGCCCCTCGCGAGCGTGTCGGAGCTGCCGATCGGGTGGACGGACCAGCAGGCGCCGGGGCGCTATCGGCTCACGCGACGTGACGACGCGGCCGTCTTCGGCTTCGTGGTGGGACCGAGCTCGCCCAAGCCCCTCTTCTTCCCGCCCGAAGAGACGCTCTATCGCGCGGAGCGCCGCGCCGACGGCAAGGTGGGCTTCGTCCCCGTCGTACCCTCGCCCGCGCCCAAGGCGCTCCTGGGCGTGCGCGCGTGCGACGTGGCGGCGATGCGCATCCAGGACCGCGTGTTCCGCGATCGCGAGCACCGCGAGCCTCGCTACGCCGCGCGGCGAGACGACACGATCGTCGTCGGGGTGCACTGCCTCGCGCCGGGACCGCTCTGCTTCTGCGCCTCGATGGGCGCGGGGCCTCGCGTCGGCGAGGGCGCGGACCTCGCGCTCGCCGAGCGCCTCGACGCGGGCGGGCACATCTTTCTCGTCGAAGCGCTCACGGCGCGTGGACAAGCCTTGTTGTCGCGTCTCGAGGGCTCCGAGGCGAGCGACGAAGAGCTCCGGTGGCGCGACGAAGCGCTCGCGTCGGCGGAGCGATCGATGGGCCGCACGCTCGACACCGCCGAGCTGCCGGGGCGTCTCTATGCCGCGCTCGATCACCCGCGCTGGGAAGAGATCGCCTCGCGGTGTCTCGCCTGCGGCAGCTGCACCAGCGTGTGCCCGAGCTGCTTCTGCAGCGGCAGCGACGACCCGTCGGATCTCGAGGGCGCCCACACGAGCCACACGCGTCACTGGGAGTCGTGCTTCACGTCGGCGCACGGCGAGCTCCACGGCCACACCACGCGACCGCGCACGAGCGAGCGCTATCGACAGTGGGCCACGCACAAATTCGGCGCGTGGGTCTCGCAGATGGGGCAGAGCGGCTGCGTGGGCTGCGGGCGCTGCATCGCGTGGTGTCCGTCGGGCATCGACCTCGTGGCCGAGGTGCGCGCGATCGCCGACGGAGTGAGCCCCGTGACGATGCCTGTCGCTCGCGAAGTGACGGCGCCTCGCGAGGAGTCGCTCGTGCCGCGCGCGGCGACGGTGCTCGCGCGAACGGTGGAGTCCTCGGACGTCGTCACGCTCTCGCTCCGCATGGAGCCCGACGGCCGACGCGACTTCGCGCCGGGCCAGTTCCATCAGCTCTCGCTGCCCGGTGTGGGAGAGGCGCCGATCTCGATCTCCGGCGACGACGGCGCGGGCGTCGAGCACACCATCCGCGCCGTCGGCAAGCTCACCGAGGCGCTCTGTGCGTTGCGCGTGGGCGCGCAGCTCGGCGTGCGTGGGCCCTACGGACGAGGCTGGCCCATGGACGAGCTCGCGGGCGGGCCGGTGGTCGTGGTGGCCGGTGGCATCGGGCTCGCGCCGCTCCGCGAGGCCTTGCGACGGATGCTCGCCGACCCGGAGCGCTATCCGGACGTGCGCCTCTTCTACGGCGCGCGCACGCCGGAGGACCTCCTCTACGGACGCGAGCTCCTCGGCTGGATCGATCGGCCCGGCTTCGACCTCCACGTCACCGTGGATCGCGCAGGGCCCACGTGGCGCGGGCACGTCGGTGTGGTCACGCGCCTGCTCCGTCCTGCGACCGTGCCCGCGAGCGCGCGTGCGATCCTCTGCGGGCCGGAGGTGATGATGCGCTTCACCGTCGACGCGCTGGCCAAGCTCGGCCTGCCCCACACGCGGCAGTGGGTGACGATGGAGCGACACATGAAGTGCGCCACCGGCACCTGCGGTCGATGTCAGTACGGTCCTCACTTCGTCTGCAAGGACGGTCCGGTGTTCCGCTTCGACGAGGTCTCCATGCTCTTCGGTCGTCATGGGCTCTGAGGCACATGCGCCCCCGGCGCGTCCACGCCTCGGCGTGTTCAAGCTCGCCTCGTGCGATGGCTGCCAGCTCACGCTGATCGGCTGCGAGGACGAGCTGCTCGCGCTGAGCGAGAAGGTCGACATCGCGCACTTCCCGGAGGCGAGCTCGCGCACCGACGTGCACGGCCGCTTCGACGTGGCGCTCGTCGAGGGCTCGGTCTCGGCCGAGTGGCAGCGCGAAGAGCTCCTCTCGATCCGCGAGCGCTCGAAGCTCCTCGTCACGATCGGCGCGTGCGCGACCTCGGGGGGCGTGCAGGCGCTGCGCAACGGCAAGGACGTCTCCGAATTCGTGCGCGCGGTGTACGCGAGCCCCGCGTACATCTCCACGCTCGATCGCTCGACGCCGGTCTCGGCGCACGTGTCGGTCGACTACGAGCTCCGCGGCTGTCCGATCGACAAGCACCAGCTGCTCGAGGTGCTCACCGCGCTGCTCGTGGGCCGGCGTCCTGCGATCCGCGACGAGAGCGTGTGCATGGAGTGCAAGCGGCGCGGCAACGTGTGTGTGCTCGTGGCGCACGGCGAGCCGTGCCTCGGTCCCGTCGTGCACGCGGGCTGCGGCGCGCTCTGCCCCAGGTTCGCGCGCGGCTGCTATGGCTGCTTCGGGCCCAAGGAGAGCCCCGCCACGGCCGCGCTCGCGGCGCGACTCAAGGAGCTGGGCGTGCCCGCCGCGGACCTCGCGCGGCGCTTCCGCAGCATCTCGGGCGGTGCACCGGCGTTCGCCGACGAGGCTGCCAAGCAGGAGCTCGAGCATGACTGACGAGCGCACGTACCGCGTGGACCTCATGACGCGCGTCGAGGGCGAGGGGCGCTTCGTGCTCCGCGTGAAGGACGGCGTCGTGATCGACGCGGAGCTGTCGATCTTCGAGGCGCCCCGCTTCTTCGAGGCCTTCCTCCGCGGGCGCTCGCTCTTCGAGGTGCCCGACCTCACCGCGCGCATCTGCGGCATCTGCCCGATCGCCTACCAGATGAGCTCCGCGCGTGCGCTCGAGGCGGCGCTCGGCCTCGTCCCCACGCCCGAGATCGAGCGGCTCCGTCGCGCGATCTACTGCGGCGAGTGGATCGAGAGCCATGCCCTTCACGTCTTCATGCTCCACGCGCCCGACTTCCTCGGCTACGAGAGCGCGATCGAGATGGCGCGCGATCACCGCGCGATCGTGGAGCGCGGTCTCCGCCTGAAGAAGACGGGCAATCGCCTCATCGAGATCCTCGGGGGTCGACCCTCGCATCCGGTCTCGCCGCGGGTGGGAGGCCTCTCCAAGGCACCGACCGTCGCTGCGCTCCGCGCGATCCGCGACGAGCTCGCGCGCGGTCTCGAGGAGAGCCTCGAGACGGTGCGCCTCGTCGCGCGCTTTCCCATGCCCGAGCTCGAGGTGGACTACGTGTTCGCGTCGTGTGTGTCGGGCGACGCGTACCCGATCGAGCGAGGCGACGCGATCGTGCTGAGCGGCGGGCGCGGCGTGGTGCCCGTGGCCTCGTGGGATCGCGAGATGATCGAGAGGCACGCGCCGCACTCGAACGCGCTCCAGGCGACGCTCGCTGACGGAACGCCCTATCTGTGCGGGCCGCAGGCACGTCTCTTCCACCACGCCGAGAAGCTCCACCCGGTCGCGCGCGACGCGATGCGCGAGGTCGGCCTGCCGCGCGAGGTGAAGAACCCGTATCGCTCGATCGTGGTGCGCGCGGTCGAGCTCGTGCACGCGTTCGCCGAGGCCCTCGCGCTGGTCGAACGATACGAGGTGCCCGAGCGGAGCTACGTGGAAGGCCCGCTCCGCGCGGGCGTGGGCGCGGGCGCGAGCGAGGCGCCGCGAGGGCTCCTCTGGCATCGCTACGAGGTGAGCGCGGACGGCAGCGTGGTGAGCGCGCGCATCGTGCCGCCCACGTCGCAGAACCAGGCGCGCATCGAGGCCGATCTGCGCGCGCTCGGTCCCTCGCTCCTCGCGATGGAGCACGGCGCTGCCACGCGCCGCGCCGAGCAGCTCATCCGCAGCTACGATCCGTGCATCTCGTGCGCGACGCACTTCCTCGATCTGCGCATCGAGCCCACGCACGAGGGCAGCGCATGATCCGCGTGGTGGCGCTCGGGAGCGAGCTCGCGGGCGACGACCGAGCGGCGCTCGACGCGGTGCGTGCGCTCGCGCCGATCGAGGGTGTGGAGCTCGTGCTCGCGGGGCGTCCTGGGCCCTCGCTCCTCGATCACCTCGAGGGCGCGACCGTGGTGCTCGTGGACGTGGTGCGGCGTGGGCTCGCGCCCGGCGAGATCGTCACGATGGATCTCGCGGGCCTCGGTGCCCGTGGTCTGTCGTCGGGCTCGATGACCTCGCACGATCTCGGCCCCATCGACGCGCTGCGCCTCGCGGAGGCGCTCGGAAGGCCTACGCCGCGAGGGCTCTTCGTGGGCGTGGGCGGGGCGTCGTTCGCGCGTGGCGCCGGGCTCGGGCAGGGGGTGTCGGCGGCGCTTCCGGGGCTTCGGACCGCCATCCTCGAGGCGATCGCAGCCGCCCGTTCGGCGGAGGAGAAGGACCATGCATGAGCACGGCCTCGTGATGCGGTTGATCGAGCGGGCCCGTCGCGAGGCGGCGTCTCGCGGCGGCACGCTGCGCGCGATGCGTGTCCGGCTCGGTGCGCTCTCGAGCTCGGACGCCGCGCACTTCCGCGAGGAGGTCGAGCACGTGTGTGCCGAGCACGGCCTCGGCCCGCTCGGCCTCGAGATCGAGGAAGATCGCGAGCGTCCGAGCGGGCTCGAGCTCGTGTCGATCGAGATCGGGTGAGCTCCATGCGCGTGCGGCGCGAAGGGGAGCTCCGCGGCGCCGTGCAGGGTGTGGGCCTGCGGCCCTTCCTCGCGTGGCTCGCGCGTGAGCTCGGTGTCGCGGGGACCGTACGAAACGAGGGCGACTGCGTGCGCCTCGCGATCGAGGGCGAGCGCGAGGCCCTCGACACGTATGCGTCGCGCATGGTCCGCGAGGGGCCTCGCGCGGCGCGCCTCGAGGCGCTCGCGCTCCGCGACACGACACCTCTCGGGGCCACGTCCTTCGAGATCACGCGCTCCACGATCGAGGGCCCGCGCTCGCTCACGATCGGCCCAGACCGTCGGCTCTGCGAGGCGTGTCTCGCCGAGATCCTCGACCCCCTCGAGCACCGGCACCGCCACCCGTTCACGAGCTGCACGGCGTGCGGGCCGCGCTTCACGATCGTCGAGGCGCTGCCCTTCGATCGCGAGCGCACGACGATGCGGCGCTTCGAGCCGTGCGCCCGATGCCGCGCCGAGCACGACGCGATCGGAGATCGGCGCGCCCACGCGCAGACGCTCGCGTGCCCCGACTGCGGGCCCACGCTCGTGCTCTGCGATCGCGACGGATCCCTTCTCGCGACGCGCGCCGAGGCGCTCGCTGGCGCGGTCGAAGGCCTCAGGCGAGGGGCCATCGTCGCGATGCTCGGTCTCGGCGGCTATCAGCTGCTCTCGGACGCGCGCGACGAGGCCGTCGTGGCCAGGCTCCGCACCCGCAAGCGTCGGCCGCGTCAGCCCTTCGCGGTGCTGGTGCGCGATCTCGCGAGCGCCCGAGAGATCGCGTGGATCGACGACGACGAGGCGCGTCTCCTCGAGAGCGCGAGCGGCCCGATCGTGCTCGTGCGGCCCCGTGCCGGCGCGCTCGCGGGAGGCGTCGCTCCAGGCCTCGGGCGCGTGGGCCTGCTCCTGCCCACGACCTCGCTCCACGCCCTCCTGGCGATCGATCTCGATCGCCCTCTCGTCTGCACGAGCGGCAACGTGCACGACGATCCGATCGCGATCGATCCGGACGAGGCGCATCGCTCGCTCGGCGCGATCGCCGACCTCTTCCTCGAGCACGACCGCAGGGTCGCGCACCGCGCGGACGACAGCGTCGTGCATCACGTCGCTGGCCGCGCGCGCGTGCTCCGCGCAGGGCGAGGCCTGGCGCCACGCACGCTCCGTCTCGGTGGCGACGCGATCCCGACGCTGGCGCTGGGCGGGCAGTGGCGCAGCGCGCCGGTGCTGGTGACGGGCGCGGACGCGGTGCTCGTTCCGCACGTGGGCGATCTCGACGGGCCGCGCGCACGTCACGCGCTCGAGGCCGCGATCGCGTCGATGGAGGCGCTCCTCCACACGCGGCCCTCGCGCCTC